>WJIJ01000139.1 GCA_014730345.1 Candidatus Zixiibacteriota bacterium
GAGTTCAATACAATCTCGATCATTATGTAGAACCCATAAACCCACAATATCTCTTCCCGCAATTCCGGATAAATAAACTGCGCGAACCACAACGCGAACAATGCCAAGGCTTCATACCAGTTGAAGCGCAGGTTCGCCAGGATTAAAAATCCCAGCAGTGATTGCATCGCGGTCATTAATATCTCCACCCGGTGGAGGTGGTCGAATTCGATGGTATAGATACCTCCCCTGGAGAAACAGTAGACGATGGGAATTATTCCGATAAGCAGGGTCAATTCGGCGATACAGGAAGACATCATGTTTAACAACGCCATTGGCGCTTTACGCACAGTCTTGGCCCAGTAGAACGCCGATATCTTCTCCGGGAATTCCGAGAGGAACGGCGCCACCCACTGCACAAAAACGAATGTGGATACGCCGAGGGTGATTGAAAGGCCGAGCATACTGTCAAGGAAAGGTTCGGCAATAACAATAATACCTCCGCCGCCAATTATGAAACAACTCCATACGAGGCTGTTGCGGAGCCATCGCTTCCGGGTAAGTATAAATCTGGGAACCGGCTCCGCGTCTTTTATCTTCTCTTCTTCTTCGGGCGGAAGCTTCAAGAGTATGGTGATATATAAAAAGTAGAGGATAAAAAGAATTAAAGTATCGATAAGGTGAAGCGTTCCCTTGGCGGCTATGTAAAAAGCATAGATCGTGGGCACGAATAATCCCATGAGTTCCACCGAATGGTGTTTCTCCAATTGTATCATGGCGGTTCTGCCGGTTACCCTGCTTTTCAAATTGAAGATAAAGTTTACGAAGAATATTAGAGGCCAGCCGAGCCCTACCAGCAACCTGAGCGCGCCGGTGAAATTGGCGGTCATCAAACCGATATTCTCCGGTGTGGGAAACTGCCCGGCCCGGTAGGCGATAACTCCTTCAATAGCGAACTCCGGCAATGTTTGAATCAACGCCAGCAATGTCAAGGCGAATCCCTGGGAAACTAAAAACTGGGCGGACTCCGCCCCCCAGGCGATTACTATCGCTGACATCAAAATGCCCGGAAAGGTCCATATAGCGGATGCCGCTTTGGCTTTGGCCGCTTCTTGAGTTAGTTCGGTACCGCCGTGTAATGCCGCCCCTCCGATATACTTTTTAAGTCTGTTGATTGGTATCATCCTCTCACAATTCTGTCAATGATGTCACGTGCGCTGATTATCCCGATTAGTTTGCCGTTGTCTACAACCGCTACCCGCCTCGCGCCCTTGAATAACATCAGGGCTACCACTTCGGTAATGGAACTGTCCGGTTTTACCGATGCCATGGGCGTGGTCATAACCTTTTTGACTGAAATTTTATCCTCTTCCCTGAGCAATTCCTCCAACGGTTCCGATTCCGGAAGTTCGGCGAGGTTAGCCAATAAAGTTTGATAATTGGGCATGGCAAATTTCAGCAGGTCTATATCGGTAACTTCTCCCAGCAACACGCCGCCGTCGTCCACCACCGGTAGCCCCGATATTTTATATTTGAAAAATAGATTGGCGACATCGCGAAGCGTGCTCTCCGGATGAACAGTTACCAGCCGGTCGGATATTATATCCATGACCCGAAGTTTCTGGGCAACCTCGATATTGGCATCGAAAAAAACTTCGATAACCTCGTTGCTGTCTTTCGCTTTAATCAGATTGGCTACAACGTTGGGAGTTTTAGCGAATGTAGCTACCGCGGAAAGCGTTTGCAGGAAATACCTCGGAACGCTTTTGGGGGTTAGTATCAAAACGAAAATTTGGACCGCCTTTTTATCGGGCGATTTCAATTTCAATCCCTGCTTACACAACCCAACGGCGATTATCAGGTCATCTACTTCGTCTGTCCGCGCGTGGGGTATAGCGAAACCGCTGCCGATCGCCGTGGAGGAAAGGGTTTCACGGGCAAGCACCGCGTTTAAAACTTCCTTCATGTCGAATCCGGGATTTTTAGCGGATATCAGCCCTAACAACTCCTTGATTACATCCGCAAGAAGTGTCGCCTTAATATCAACTTTTACCAGCGCCGGATCTAATAACGATGCTAACTTCATACAATTCACCAATTTTTGAAATCATAAGTAAGTTTTAAATCGGTGTCAATATAATTCCTTTCACTATCATTATTTAAATTGACAATACGCAGGCTAAGATGTTATCCTGTAACATAAAGGAAGTTTAACAGGCCAAACTGCAAGGAGGAAGCATGGCATACAGAATTATTTTATCCGCGTTTTTGGCTCTTTCGGTTATCATGGCGCTCGGTTGCGGCAAGGGTGATAAGGAACCCGAAGTCCAGCAACAGGTAACCGAACAGCCCGAAGTAGATACAACCCGGCAAATGGCGCAGGAACCTGTTTCCAAGTTCAATAATCCCTCTTTCAGGAAAAAAGGATACTGCGTACAGGTTTATTCATTCAAGGAATATCCACGGGCCAAGGAAGCGGCTATCAAATTTACCAATCGAGGTTATACCACATACATCGAAGATGTCGAAGTTATCGGCGAGGGAATCTATCACCGGGTGCGCATAGGAAGTTTCTCTTCCGTGAAAGAAGCCCAGAGAATCTGCAGGGAGCTGAAAGCGCGCTACGGCGTTAATTGCTGGGTGGATAAAGATTAACGAAACTCGGGGATTATTCCCGCGTATTATTTACTAACAATTATTAATTTATTATGGAATGGTATTATGACTGAATATGTTGTTAAACGGCAATCCTCCCTGACCGCCGCTTTTCTGTGGATGTTTTTTATATCTATACTTCTTTTCTGGCTGCCGGTCCTGGGACCTTTCATCGGAGGTCTCGTCGGAGGCAAAAAGGCCGGCTCGGTAGGCAGGGGCTTTATGGCATCACTGCTTCCCGCCCTGGTCATTGCTTTATTTTTGATTTTTATTACCGGAAGTTTTGTGCTTCCTCCGGTGGCGGCGGTAGTTGGCGGCGCCATAATTATTGTTTACATCGCCAATCTATCATCGATGATAATCGGCGCGATTGTCGGCGGCGCCCTGGCCTGAGCAAATTTGAAAATATAACCCAAAAAACCGCCGGCGATAGCTCCGGCGGTTTTTATTTTGCTGAAAACTGTCTGATCAAAATATGCGGGGTTATTCGAAACGCTCGAGAATTTTCCTGATTTTTGCCGCGTGACCCTTTTCGAATTTTACCAGGTATTGAAAGGTCTCTTTACCTTTCGGATCCTCGGTTTTATCCACCAATCCGCTGTATAGCTTCACCGCGTCTTCTTCAAGCCTCAATCCTATTTTCAATATTTCTTTAGGAGATGTCGATTCCGAGACATCATCAATAAAATCCTCGTGAATCTCGGCCATACGCTCATCGATATCGGGAAGGCCCGGCTTGCGCAGTACATCGGCTATCGTATTCCACATCTCCGAACGCACCAGGCTGTCATACTGGCCCTCCAAAATCCGGAAATGTTCTTTTTCCTCGTTTGCGAGAAACTCAAGAATTTCCACAAGCTGTTCATCCTGGGAAACTTCTATACCCTTTTTATAGAAAACATAAGCCATTAGCTCTTGCTGTATGCCCTTGTTTAGTCCGTCAAGGACCGCTTTTTCTACTGGTGACATTACAACTCCTTATTGTTAATATCCATCTCATTCCTACTGAATTTAATAATAACCCTTACGGGAGTCAATTGTTCCTTGGGCAATAGTATGGGAAAGGGGTCAGGAAATATCCCCAAAATACCCGCTTAAACAAACCGCTATACCTGGAGGAAAACAATAAACATTAAGAATGGCAATAGCTTATGGTCCAATCAGCATAAAAGCGCGAATGAACTTATATAATATAACTTCATATAAAATAAATGTCGGCGGCTATTGGTGCAATTCATTAACGGGCATTTAAAAATATTGCCAATATATGATAATATAGGTAAATTTAGCTTTTCATTCGGCGAATCTTGTATATAATTACAGCTTAAGAGAAATAAATAATCATCGGAAAGGAGATAAATATGCTAAGGCGTTTGTTATCGGTAGTTATCATCTTATTGCTTGTTTCATCTGTAGCGGCTTATGCTGAAAAGCCAAACATCAAGAAGGTGGCGGAACTGACCAAATATAAACTCGAATGGGCTGGTTACTGGTATGGGAAAAGCCGGACCGGACTCCCTTACTATACTGAGCTTCCCCTGCTGATCAAAGACGAAGGTTATGACATCTATGAAGTGGTTATCAACCGCCAGATTGAAATCCCCGGATTCGATGGGGCATTGGTGCCTTACAATAAATTCTCGCTCTTCCAGGGGTTGCTGATTGAGCAGGAGGTGGAGTCGCAGTATTTGAAGGTTCCCGATGAACTCGACGAATTCAAGGAAAACGGGGTTATATACGATGAAAGCATCACGCTTACCGATGACTGGCGTCCTGTCCAGGGTGATGATTCGATAACCACCCGTTTTTTGGAAGAAATTCTTTATGATATGGATAAGTTTTTCACATTTAACCGGGACAGTATCGGTGACCTTTCAAGCAGGGACTCGGTCAGGGTCAGATTGAACAAGTTTACCGCTCACGACCGGGAAGTTTATATGCTGGTGGATGGACTGGAAAACGTTTATTTTTTTAAAATCCATCAACGCTGGCCGATCCCCGATCAACAGCATTGCATGTGGGACCGGAAAGACCTTAGATTTTTCAACAAAGACCTTCTCGCCAAGATTGAGGAAAACTGCACGGTACATTATTTGAATATCGCCGATGACTATCCCATTAGCGGAAGGTGATAGATAATGAAATATTACGTTCGCAGGATAAGCGTATGGTCTGTCGTTAAAATCACGTTTCTTTTAAATGGTATTTTCGGCGCGCTGATCGGTTTGTTTATCGGTTTTATCCTGCTGATTTTCAGCGCGGTATTTACGAGATTCGGGGGTTACATGCCCCCGCAGGCCGATATTTTACCAACTTTTGCCGGAGGCGTATTATCGGTAATTTTCCTGCCGGTATTTTACGGCTTCATGCTGGCTATCGTTAACGGTATCATAATCACCGCGATAGTGGTCTGGTTGTATAACATCCTCGCCGGAGCTCTGGGCGGAGTTGAGGTGGAACTGGAAGCAACAAAGATTCAAAGCTCGGCGCCGCCCCCGCCGAAGCCCAAACCGGCGCCGGATGTAAAACCGGTACAACCATCACCGACACGTCCGGAACCGGAGGACAACAACCCGGGGGAACCGCCTAAAAGATCCGAAGGAGGAGTAGATGTCTGATAATATAGCGGTGAGAATGGCGCCCTCACCCAGTGGATTTCTTCATGTCGGCGCCGCGCGCACGGCTATATTTAACTACCTTTTCGCCCGCCATCACGGCGGAAAATTTATCATCAGGGTCGAGGACACTGACGAAAAACGTTCCTCCGAAGAGATGATACAGGCTATCCTCGAAGGTCTTAAATGGATGAATATCGACTGGGATGGTGAGATCCATTTCCAGTCCAAACGATTCGATGTTTACCGTGAACATGCCCTTAACCTGCTCAATGATGACAAAGCCTATTATTGTTACTGTACCCCGGATGAACTTAACGAGAAAAGGCAGAAAGCGCAGAAAGAAAAACGTACTTTTCTCTACGACCGAAAATGCCGGGACCTTTCCGATGAAGACCGGGCGGCTATGGACGCTGAAGGCAGACGCAAAGTACTGCGCATAAAAATGCCCATCGAGGGAGAGGGCAGTTTCGATGATGTTATTGCCGGAACTCTAAAGCGTGATTACCGTGAACTCGATGACTGGATTATCATGCGCCCCGACGGCAGGTGCACGTATAATTTCTGCTGTGTGGTCGATGACCACCTGATGGGCATCTCTCACGTTATCCGCGGCAACGATCATATTACCAATACCTTCAAACAGGTTGTAACCTATGACGCGCTGGGATGGAAACGCCCGGTATTCGCCCATATCCCCCTTATCCTGGGCAAGGATAAGAGCAAGATTTCCAAACGCCACGGGGCGGTGTCGGTAACCGAGTATCGAAACCAGGGGATTTTCCCGGAAACGTTGTTCAACTTTCTCTCCCTTTTGGGCTGGAATCCCGGCGATGACCGGGAGATAATGACGCGCGATGAACTTATAGAAGCGTTCCGGCTGGAGAGGATTTCCCCGCGTAATGCCGTGTTCGACCCGGTGAAGCTCGAGTGGATGAATTCGGAATACATACGCAGGATGGATGATAACGAGCTTCTCGATAAAGCCCGCTGGTCACTTATCGAAGCAGGTTTAACTACCCGTCTTTCGATTGAATCACACTGGAAATGGCACCTGCGCGTAGTACAGCTTCTCAAGGAGAGAGTGAAAACGCTCAATGATTTTCCACGGATGGCGCGGTATTTTTATACCGATGAGTTCGATTATGATGAAAAGGGGCAGAAAAAGCATTTCTTCAAAGAACCGGACGACTCGCTGGATATGTTGAAGAGATTTCGCGATGAACTTTCCCGTGTCGGAGATGACTTCCGGCAGGATGAAATTGAAGCCGCGCTCAGGGGTCTGTCAGAGAAGATGCATATCAAACCCGCGTTACTGATTCACCCCACCAGGCTGGCGGTTACCGGCATGACCGGCGGCCCCGGGCTGTTTGAACTGATGGAACTATTGGGCAAAGAGAAATGTTTACAGCGAATCAACCGGGCTATCGAGTATATTCAACAAAAACCGGATTAAAAAAAGCAACCCCACGCCGATTATAACGTAAAGATACAAATTCAATGAGGGTTTACATAAATGGCTGAGAACGAGAACAAGGCATATAAAGATTTTATCCGCACTATTATAGACGAAGACCTGAAAATCGGAAAGAACGACGGCAGGGTGCATACCCGATTCCCGCCAGAACCCAACGGCTACCTGCATATCGGGCATGCCAAATCTATATGCTTGAACTTCGGTATCGCCGAGGAATACGGCGGGCTCTGCAACCTCCGCTACGATGACACCAATCCGGTGAAAGAAGATGTAGAATATGTTGATTCCATTAAAGAGGATGTGCGATGGCTCGGTTTCGATTGGGATGACCGGGAATTTTACGCTTCCGATTATTTCGATAAACTATATGACTACGCCGTTCAACTGATAAAAGACGGCAAAGCCTATGTGGACGACCTCAGCCAGGAAGAAATCCGCGAGTATCGCGGCACATTAACCGAACCGGGCAAAGAGAGCCCGTACAGGAACCGGACCGTAGAGGAAAATCTTGACCTTTTTACCCGAATGCGCGACGGCGAATTCAAAGACGGGGAGAAGGTACTGCGGGCAAAAATTGACATGACTTCCGGTAATATCAATATGCGCGACCCGGCGGTTTATCGTATCAAGCACGCGTCGCATCACCGTACCGGCGATAAGTGGTGTATTTACCCTATGTATGATTTCACTCATTGCCTGTCTGATTCCATCGAAGGTATCACCCACTCGATATGCACACTCGAATTCGAGGACCACCGTCCGCTTTATGATTGGTTCCTTGAACAACTAAGAGTGCATCATCCACAGCAGATAGAGTTTGCCCGGCTGAATTTATCGTATACGATAATGAGCAAGCGCAAATTGCTGAGTTTGGTTAAGGAAGGCAAGGTCAGCGGCTGGGATGACCCCCGTATGCCCACAATCTGCGGTTTGCGCAGAAGGGGATATACTCCGGAATCTATCCGCGGGTTCGCCGAACGCATCGGCGTGGCCAAGCGCGACAGCGTGGTTGATATCGCCCTGCTCGAACACATTCTCCGGGACGACTTGAACAAACGCGCCGACCGGGTGATGGCGGTTTTAAATCCCCTAAAGGTGGTAATCGAGAATTACCCGGAAGGGGAGGTGGAGGAACTGAATGCCATCAATAACCCGGAAGATGAATCGGCTGGAATGCGCAAGATTCCGTTCTCGCGGGAAATATTCATCGAGCGTGATGACTTCCGCGAGGACCCGCCTAAGAAATTCTTCCGGCTGGCGCCCGGGCGGGAGGTTCGTTTGAAACACGCGTATTTCATCAAGTGCGAAGATGTAATAAAGGACGATAATGGCGAAATCGTTGAGCTACGATGCACTTACGACCCGGCTACCAAGAGCGGCGAAGCCTCCGACGGAAGAAAGGTGAAAGGGACACTGCACTGGGTTTCAACGGCGCACGCGATTGACGCTGAAGTGCGTATGTATGACCGGCTTTTCAAAACGGAGAATCCGGGCGCCAATGGCGATTTCATGGATGATTTGAATCCCGATTCGCTTGATGTCCTCGCCGGATGCAAAGTCGAACCCAAATTAACTCACGCTAATCCCGGCGAAAGCTTCCAGTTTTTGCGCAAGGGATATTTCTGCGTGGACACAGATTCCACCCCCGAAAAACTTGTCTTTAACCAGACCGTCGGCCTCCGCGACAGTTGGGCGAAAATTGAAGGGAAGAAAAAGTAACTTACTTATTCTTCCCTGCCCAAAATTGATAATGTTTCTGTAGAGTTAATGCTCCCGCTGTTTAAGGAAGATTACTCCTTCACCTCTGTTTTTTTCTCCTGTTCCACCTGTTTTATTTTTGATGAGGAATCGGGATTTCCCAAAAATCCGCGAAGCGCTTCTGCGAACTCATGCGCCGACTGGTAGCGGTTCTCAGGGTTTTTCTCCAGCGTTTTCATCGTAATTTTGTCCAGCTCCTCGGGGACTTCTTTGTTGATAGACGAAGGAACCGGCGGTTTGATGTTCAGGATATTGACTACCAGCGTGGAAATATTCTCGCCGCTGAACGGTTTTTTGCCGGCGAGGCATTCATAAAGCAGCACACCGGAGGAGAAAATATCGGCGCGGCCGTCAACATCGGCTCCCTGGAGTTGTTCGGGAGAAATATAGTTGGGGGTTCCCACCGTAATACCGGTCTGGGTCATGTGCATATTGTCCACCCGGGCTATGCCGAAATCCATAACCTTCACCGTGCCATCCTCGAGGACCATTATATTCGCGGGCTTTATATCGCGATGGACAACGTTCTGGCGGTGGGCGTAATCAAGGGCGTCGGCAGTCTGCACCAGAATCTTCGCGGTAAATTCCACATCGGGGGTTTTATCGCTTTTCAGGATATCTTCCAGCGTACGCCCGACTAAAAATTCCATGGCGATATATTGCAGGTTGCGTTCCTGTCCTACATCGTAGATCGTAATGATGTTCGGATGAGAAAGCCTTCCGGCCGAATGCGCTTCCGCACTCAATCGCCGCGCCATTTCCTCTGCTTCCGCGTCGCTTTCTATCCTGTCGAGACGGATTGTTTTGATGGCTACGGGGCGTCCTATGGCCGGGTCAACACCCTTGTAAACCGAACCCATTGCTCCCCTTCCAAGTATGCCTTCTATTTTGTAACGCCCCATCTGTTCGAGATTATCGGCATTGGCAATAATCGTCTGCTCCCCGGTGAGTGACTGAACCGGCTGGGTAGAGTCCGCCGGAGCGAACCGTGAATCGGTATGGGACACGGCAGGAGCGGGCCGATGTTCCCTTTCGGTGGTGAATAAAGGCGCCACTGCCAGAAACATGATTAGTTCCAGGGCTGGATAGAAGAATTGAAGCATTATACCGTAGTTGGAAAATACGAGATAGCCGATATTGAACAGGAGAAAAATACTTCCGAGGATAACAGCGAGCCGGTAATGCATCTCAATACGCGGGAAAATAAGCGTTCCCATCGCGCCAAAAGCTATGATGATAAGCAGGTTCAGCCATGCGTTAGCTTTTACACCCTGGAGTATGTTGGTATTGATTATATTCTCTATGGCATTGGCCTGTTTTTCGACTCCGGGCAGAACGTCTGTAACCGGAGTGGAAACGATATCGCGGTTATCCGCGGCAACGTAACCGACCAGCACAACTTTATCTTTCAAATCTCCAGGTTTGACATTGCCTTCGATTACATCGATGGCCGATATATAACGGAATGTGTTGTATCCGCCGGAATACCTTATGGGAATCCTCATTGCCGAGTCGGTTATAATCTCTTTGTTGCCCAGTTGAATGCTTTTGCCCCCGTTAAGTTTGATACCCCCTGAACTCAAACCGAGATACATCCGGGACACCTGAAGGGCGAATGAGGGGAAATAATGCGCGTTATAAGATATAACAAACGGTTCCCACCTTATCCTGCCGTCGATATCGGGGATTATATTGACATGACCGAGCGCGGCGGCGGCTTCGCCCACTTTGTCATCGGGCGCGTAAACTTCTATTCCCCTCGGAATAGGATATGAACCGATGGTCATCGGATTGTCGAAAAGAACAAAACTGTTATGGTATACCCATTCCGGGACTTCATCGGAACCAGACGGCTGTCCGCCGTTGGAAAGAGTGAAATAGAAAGGAACAACCACATTGCCGGCCGCTTTGATAGCCGCGGCAAGGCGGTCAGTATGACCGAGAGTGTCCTCTTCGAAATCCCTCTGCAGTAGAATATCGAGACCGATGACTTTGGGATTGCGAACAGCCACCGAGGAAATCAGCTCGGCGAGATGATTTCGGTGCCATGGCCATCTACCATACTCATTAATCGACTGGTTATCGATGCCTATAATTACAACATCCTCCGTATCCCCCTCCTCAATCCCGAGGTTGTAAATCATATCATTAACCGCGAGCTCGAAACGGTGGATATAATTGGGCTTTTCCAGCGCGAAAGCGATCGAAAAGACGGTTACCAGAACCGACAGCAATAGCGCCGTACGTCTTCTCTTGGCGACCTCATTGCGGCGGCCCCTGGACATTGTATTATTGCGATTCAAATTTTATATCCCTTTCTCTGTTGAACTTTTCCCATTCGCCGGGAGCATCGGTAAAATCCTCCGGTTCTCCGGGAGGCTGTCCCGGCCCGAAGCTGATTTTCTGCATCTCCCTGACGATTCTCACCCAATCCATCATGGAAACCTGTTTGGGGCCGGAAACCTGCTTTGGCGGCCCCAGCCTTCGGGGGGAATTCGCTCCGCCGTTATCTTGTCCCTTCCCCGCAACTTTCACTTCACCGTTGTAAACCTTGACAGTGGCACTGCTGTCGGCGGCCAGCTCAGCCTGATAGACAGTCCCCTGTACCGCCGCCACCGCCGTGGGGAATCCAAGTTCGAATTTACCACTGCGTTCAACATAGGATTTTATCTTTGCCCACACCTTTCCGACACTGAATTTCACTTTTGCTTCCGGTTGCTCGTTAACCAGTTTAGCTTCCTCGATGGTCAACTCGGTATTCGATGAAAGCCGCATGACATCTGTATTGTTAACCACAAGCTCAACTATGCCATCGTTGCCGGTGCGGATCACATCCCCCGGCATAAGCAAATCATTAGGATTTAAGTATTTCCATTCGTCTTTGAATTTTTTCTTCAGGGTCGCTTTGCCGGAAAGATAGGTTATCACCGCGCAAGATGCCGAGGTTTTAATGCAATATGGTTTGTTTTTGTCATTGGGATTGTAAACCGGGAAAACCAAACGCTGGCCCACGGTTATCCGGTTCAGATCCTTGATACCCGGATTGGCTTCTTTTATCAGCATGGCTATCTCTTCGTTGTAGAAGCCGTAAATTTTAATAGATAAAAAGCTTACTGTATCTCCCCGCTCGATTGTTCTCACCGTCGCCTGTTCGCTGAACAATCTTGAGCTGAACAGGGTGGAGAGAATTAACACTGTTAGGGATATGGAAAAAATCGCTTTGCGCCCCATAGCTATCTTCCTTTTTCCAATCTATTTATAAGATAGTCCGGCAAGCCCACTTCCCGCATCCTGTTCTGGGTATCCGCGATGTCATATTCCACTCTTTTCAATCTTGCCTCGCGTTTTTTGGTATCATATATCAAATAACAACTCCGGGGATCGTTATCCCGCGGCTGTCCGACGCTTCCAATGTTTATGATGTAACTCTTTTTCTTATCCAGCTTTACTGACTGTTCTTTTATCAATGCCGGCGGCGCCCCGTTATCTTTGCATATAATTGCCGGGTAATGCGAATGGCCGATTAAGCATATCCTGCGTTTCACAAAACCGAAATTCACATCGGCATCCTCGAGGGTAACTATGTAATCCCACTGTCCCGGTTCCTCAGGAGTGGAATGCACCATGTGAAAATCCTCGTACTGGTATTCAAGTTCAAACTCGGCAATCCTGCTTTTATTCTCCTCGGTCAAAATTCTTTCTGTAAAATCGATAGCTTCTCTCGCGTACTGGTTAAAACCCGATGTATCCAGCAAACCAAGCGCGGCGTAATCGTGGTTGCCCATAAGGCAAACTTCCGATATTCCGCAGACAATCTCGAGGCACTCGTTGGGATTCGGCCCGTAGCCGACCGCGTCGCCCAGGAAAAATACTTTGTCCACTTTCTCGCCGCGGATATCATCCCGGAATGCCTTCAATGCCGCAAGGTTAGCGTGTACATCCGAAAAGAAGGCTATCTTCATAACTGCTCCTGGTCCCCCTGAAGATATCTAAAGTTCGATTTTCCAACGCTGATGACATCATTGTTTTTTAAAATATGCTTATCAACATCTTCGCCGTTGACTTTCAACTTGCCTTTCTTTCCCAGGTTGACGATCATATGCCGGTCCCCGTTGCGGATAACTTTCGCCTGAATGTTGGATGTAAACCAGCCTTTGGATTGAATTGTCGCCAGTTTGGATTTGCCGATAGTAAGCACGCCATCGATCAAATACTTCATGTCATCGCCGTCAGATTCCTCGATAAGCACAGGGCCCCCCATCTCTTCAAGTATCTGGCGGTCTTCCCGGTCCTTCTTTATCAGTTCTTCCTGGCGTTTGGTCTGCAGAACCATGGTGCCCTCGAGCGCGACATCGTCGGGAATTAGACTATCCGAAGATTGCCTTTTGCTGTGGAAAACTAAATCATACTTCCCAATGGTGATCACATCCCCATCATTAATAATTTCCTCGGATACCTTGCGTCCGTTGATAAAAGTTCCATTAAGCGACTCATTGTCGATAACAACTGCCGTGTCTCCCTTGAACTCGATTATGGAATGCTTGCGGGAGACCGCTTTGTTATCCAGTACGATATCGCTATCGCTCCCGCGGCCGATGGATATCCTCTGTTTTTCGGTGACGAAATTCTGCACGGTTTTATCACCGAATTTTACGATAATTTCAGGCATTTCACCCTCCGCTTTATACAAAAAGACAAATTTCTAAACCCCGATAATCCATTCTAACGCAGAAAGGTTCGCAATCTTGCAAGTACGTTGTATTTGTAATATATTGTCGGTATGAAAATCGGCAACTTGATTATAGACGGCAATCTATTCAGCGCGCCGCTGGCGGGTATTTCCGATAGCGTCTTCAGAAGAATATGCCGGCGATACGGAGCAGACGCTGTGGTCTCGGAGATGGTTTCCGCCAGGGGATTGTCCTATCGTGACCGAAAAACCCTTAAATACCTTGAGTTTAGCGAAAGCGAACGGCCTATTGGCATCCAGTTGTTCTCTCCCGACGCTGATTCGGCATTACGCGGTTTGGAAGTCGCCATCGAAGTTAACCCCGATTTCATCGATTTTAACCTTGGATGCCCGGTCAAAAAGGTTCAAAAACAGGGTTCGGGCGGTGTCTTAATGAAGGACCCAGGAAAAACCACAAAAATACTGAAACGCCTTGTGGAAAACTCTCCCGTTCCGGTTACCGCCAAAATGCGTTCCGGATGGGACAGCGCTTCCCTCAATTTCCCGGAGCTGGCGGAGCGATTGCAGGATGTGGGAGTATCTGCGGTGTTTATCCATCCCCGCACCGTGGTGCAGAGCTTTCGGGGCAAGCCAAACAGGAAAATCGTAGCCGAAACCGTTAAAATTTTAAAGATTCCGGTAATCTACAGCGGAGATATTAAATCACCGGAAGATACCCGGCATGTTCTTGAGCAAACCGGAGTTGAAGGAATAATGATCGGCCGGGCGGCTATGGGCGACCCTCAAATCTTTTTCCGTGTAAAACAATTCCTCGCGACTGGCGAATCACCACCGGAACCGGCTATGGAAGAACGGATTAACCGGCTTATCGAATTCTATGAAGAGAAAATTGACTATTACGATGAACAGCACGCGGTGCGGATGATGCGCAAGTTCGTGGTTTGGTTCACCCGGGGAATGCCCGGCAACTCGCAGTTAAGAAAGGAGATATTCCATATCGATAATTACGGTGAAGTAATCGAAAAACTAAGCTTATACCGCGACCGGCTATCGAAGAGGTAACTGGCCGCATCCGCCTGAAATTTAAAACAAAACAGCCTTTACCACGTTCAAAATCCTTGACATATTCACGTATATTTATTATTTAGATATGATAATACTGTAGTATGGTAAAAAGCTACCCTGATGCTGATTACAGATTTAACCCTTAATAATATAGCCCAAACCCGCCGCGGGTTCTTCTTCTCATTAGAATTTATTAACTTATCCTGAGCTGATTACTTTAAGAAGTTAAAATATTTGCAATTTTATACATTTAAACATCTTTCAACCGGAGAAAAAGTATGAAACTAAAGCGCGTACTGATGGCTTTGGCCATTACCCTCTCCATCGTTGTCTTCTCCTCTACAGGAGCGTTGTCCCAGCAGATACTGGTTTGGGACTATGACAACGGTTCGACCTACCCCGACCCGGAAACGGGCAACCAGGTAGGATGCGAATACGGCATCAAGCAGGCCCTCGATGCCAACGGGATGAGCTACACATCCGCTTATACCCTTCCCAGCGATATTTCAGGATATGATATAGTATTTGCCGTACTTGGCTTATACTGCGTATCGTGAGGAGAAATACCACCTAACGCAGTTAGCGTTTACGACCAGAACAAACTTATCGATTTCATGAACAACGGGGGCTCTCTTTATATCGAAAGCGCGAATGTTGGCTACAGCCATCGCACTACTACATTTTTCACATATCTCGGCGCTACCTGGATAAGCATTGGCGCCAACAGCGGGATCGAGCAGATGCTTGGGGTTGACGGCTCCTTTACCGCTCCCAATGAATTCGGATTCCCCACCGGCACCGACGCCGACTACAAAATCGATGAACTCAGCGCCAACGGCGGAACCCTGCTCTTCGAATGCGAAGATAATAAGGGTAGAGTAATCATGAACGATGGTGATAATTACAGGACAATATGTTCATCGCCCGCCTTTGGTTCATTCGTCGACCAGGAAGGCTCGAGCACCAGGGCAAGCGTAATGCATCGTTATCTGAATTTCATGCTCCATGACGATAACCCCGAGATATGGGCGTCCCATGATAATATCGATTTCGGAGTACAGTATATCGACTATCCTGCGGTTATCCCTCTTCAAATCGAAAATCACGGGATAAATAACCTGTTGATAAGCGATATACAAATTTCCGGGGATAATTTCTCGGTTACCGTTGACCCGCCATACAATCTCGCCAGCGGGGAGCAACTTATCGTTGATGTGCAGTTCTACGCCGAAAATCCCGGAACTTACACCGGTTCGCTGACCATAACCAGCAATGACCCCGACAATAATACGTTAGTTGTGGGTCTGGAAGCCGAATGTCTCGAGCCCCCGGTCCTGGCATTATCCCAGGATTATGTGGCCGAGAAACTCGCGCCAACTGAAACCGGTTCCCGGATGATAAATATCGGCAACTGGGGAGCCAGTGATTTGAACTATTCCATTGAGCTGGTAGAGATTGAGACTGGATATAAAATGGTGAATACTCCAGTGAATGTCCCTGCTGTTGATTCCTACGAACTTCCCAAGGGCGCGGAAGACCCGAGGACACCTCATCCCGCTACCCGCGGTTCCGGAGGCCCCGACGGCTTCGGCTATAAATGGAAAGACAGCGATGAACCGGGAGGCCCTGATTACGAATGGTTTGATATCTCATCTATCGGTCACAATAGCGGACTTTCCGGCGATGATAACTCCGTATTGCTGAACATTCCCTTCGATTTTGAATTCTACGGCGATATCAAAACGAGCGTTACCGTTTCCACCAACGGTTACCTTACATTCGGTTCCAGCGGTACCACATATACAAATGATCCGATTCCCGATTCGTCCACTCCCAACAGCCTGATATGTCCTTTCTGGGATGATTTGCATCAGCAGAGTGGAACCAATTACTATTACTATGATGAACCCAACCGGAGATTCATTATCCAATACAACAACTGGGGATACTACTCCGGAGGCGGCACGGTAACCATGCAGGTTCACCTGTACGAGAACAACAAGATTATGTTCTTATACGAACAGATGACCGGTACAACCACTTCCGCAACCGTAGGCATAGAAAACCCCAACGGCAGTGATGGATTGGAAATCGTTTACAATTCCAGCTATGTCCATAATGAACTCGCCGTGCTGATATCCTGCGGCCCCACATGGCTTGAAGTTGCCGAGGAATCGGGCACGATACCGGCGGGAAGCTATGACGAACTAACATTCAGCTTTGACGCCCGGGGGCTTGATAACGGTCAATATTACGCGGACGCCATTATTTACTCCAATGATCCGGCCCAGCCGGAATTCATTTTGCCGGTTACTCTAACCGTAGGCGAAACCAATGAATATATAACCATCAACATGGCCCCGGATTCTCCGCCGGTCCGTGTCTCCGCCGGCGGATATTTTACCTATACCGGTATATTGACCAACAACACCATTTATCAGTTATACGGCGATGTTTGGATTATGCTTGGTTTGCCCGACGGAAACCTCTACGGTCCCATTCAAAGGTTGAACAACCTGCCGCTTGCTCCCAACCAGACATTGGCGGCTCCCGGGATAATGCAGTATGTGCCCGTGTATGCCCCGGAGGGCACCTATGATTATATCGCTTACGCCGGCGATTATCCAGGCGTGAAGATGGACTCGGTATCATTCCCGTTTACCGTGGATTCCCCGGGTACCGGCACCGCGGGAAACTGGGATCTCGAGGGATGGTTCAAACAATCAGATGGCGAACTGCCGTTGACCACCGGTTTGAACGCCAACTATCCGAATCCCTTCAACGCTTCCACCACTATCTCCTTTACCCTGTCTGAGCCGGAGGATATTAGCCTTTGCGTGTACAACCTGATGGGGCAGAAAGTGGAAACAATCGCCGAAGGACTTAAGCAGGCGGGTGAATATTCTATCGTCTGGGACGCTTCCCAATATTCTTCCGGTGTTTATTTCTACAAACTGAGAACGGGCGAAAAAAGCTTCAGTAAACGGATGACATTGCTGAAGTAATTAAAAATCTGCCAAATAAAAAGCCGAGGGTTATTCTCTCGGCTTTTTTTCTCTCTAACATAAATATATCAAGCAACTTACAAAGAAAAATATGTCCTGGCAGGATTTCAATTAAACCATTCCGGTCTATTATTGTCAAATAACCGAACAGGCAATGGAAACCGTGGATTAAACAAAGAGAGGAAAACCATGAGAAGAAAAGTAATGATATTACCCCTTTTAATGCTGGGATTGACAATGATTTTCGCCGGATGTTCGGAGAACAACGGAGTAGACGGCAACAGTAACTTCGACAACGAGGGGCTCTCATTCGCCCGCGCAGATGCCGACACCGCGGTAACGGAATTTATCGATGACAGCCAGGACGTAAGTGATTGGGTGGTATGGGATGAAAGGCCTATGGGAATGGGCGATAGCGTGGTCTTCGATACCACCGATTACTGGCATATCTACATCCGGGAATACATCAACGGCCGGATAGAGCATTCGGTTGCCGATAGTTTCAGGTATGCCGATACCGAGGGCAACTACCAGTACTGGCGGGATGAAAACACCAACCAGTTCGAACGCCGGTTGAAGAGGGAGTTCCACCGCGACGCATGGCCGGAAACTCCGGGAACCAGCTGGGATAAATCCCGTAGCAGGAACATGTTATGGGTAGGACTGGCCGAGGATGTAACCACATTGAACGGCGACGTACACCGCTACTACCATGGGCAGAACAGCTTCCGGGAATTCACCCGGGAATTCGAAGGAGAATTTCTCGAGGTGAAGTTCAATACCGAGGATTTATTCAACGGCAGGCCGACTCACCCGTTTGAGGGAACCCTTGCCGGTTCGACCTGGGTCGACTACGAGGGTCAGATACGTGAATATCATATCGAGGCTGAAATAACTGTAACCTTCTACCCGGATCATTTCCATGTAATCTTCCGATCAGGGGATAACTACTTCGAATGGGACCACTATTATGAACCGTAATTGACTCTTCCTTCAGTAACTCTCATGGCGACAAAAAAGCCCCGCTTATTCGGCGGGGCTTTTATACTTGTATTCGGTTAAATTACAACTCATCCGGGTGGGCGATATGTCCGGCGACCGCGCTGGCGGCGGCAACAGCCGGATTTGTCAGGTAAGATTTGCTGGTACGCTCGCCCATACGGCCGAGGAAATTACGGTTAGTGGTGGATACACATACTTCCTCCGGACCGAGAACCCCCATGTGACCGCCGATACAGGGTCCGCAGGTCGAAGTAGAAAAGACACAACCCGACTCGATGAAAATCTCCGCGAGCCCGTCTTTGATACATTTCTGCTGGATAGCGACGCTTCCGGGTATTACGATAACCCGGACGTCGGGATGCACTTTCCTGCCCTTGAACACCGAGGCCGCCAATGCCATGTCCTGGTACCATCCATTGGTACAGGTTCCTATAACTACCTGGTCGATTTTAATATCCTTCGCTTCGGAAACAGGATGTCCGTTTCCGGGGGAATAAGGAAAAGCCACCTGGGGTTCGATTTCTGATACGTCGATTTTATGACGCGCGTGGTATTCAGCGTCATCATCCGGGGTCATCTCTTTTATTTCGGTATCCCCGGTTCTGTAGCGGTCGGTTTCTTTCAGGAATTTAATAGTGATATCATCTACGGGGAAGATACCGTTTTTGCCGCCTGCTTCGATAGCCATGTTGGCCATGGTCAGCCTGTCGGATATTTTAAAATGCTTGAAGGCGTCACCGCCGTACTCAAGGGCCATGTAGGTCGCGAAATCGGTGCCATATTTGGTCAGGGTATAAATTATCAAATCTTTCCCGTAAACATATTCCTTTGGCTTGCCGATGTATTCAAGCTTTATTGAAGGCGGTACTTTTATCCAAACCTCACCGGTAAGGAAAGCCGCCGCGATATCGGTTGAACCCACCCCGGTCGCGAACGCTCCCAGCGCTCCGCTGGTGCATGTATGCGAATCGCCCCCGATCATGGTCTCACCGGGGAATACCAGCCCTTTCTCGGCGATAACCGCATGCTCGATACCGGCGCGGCCCTGTTCATAATAATGTTTTATTTTATGCTTTTTGGCGAACTCGCGCACGGTTTTGGAAATCGTGGCCGCGTTTATGTCTTTATTGGGGGTGAAATGGTCGGGAATCAAGCATACTTTTTCTGGATTGAAAATTTTCTCCACGCCCCATTGATTTAATATGTCAAAGGTAAGCATAGCGGAAAGTTCATTGGCCATCACCATATCCAACTTCATGTTGATGATTTCGCCGGGGATAACTTTTTCTTTGCCGCTGTGTTCGGAGAGTATCTTCTCGGTAAGGGTCATACCCATAAATTTAAAACCTCTTAACTAAAAAGTTACCGATTTCTCAGCGCCCCCGATTTGGTCATTTTTGCTTTAACGGCCTTTTTTGATTTGGCCCTGGTGCTTTTAGATTTCTGCAGACTTTTGCCGGTTGAGGGTTTAAGCGATACATTCTTTTTATTGAATTTGATCCCCTTGTCCCAGCTTTTTAGACTATCTTTCTTAACCTGGATTTCTCCGCCGCTGGAGTACTTTACTATCTGCATTATTTCATCTTCAGTCAATACCCTGTCGCGCGCTTTGGCGGCTTTGAAAATTTCCTCCACCAAATGTTCCTCGGGTTTTATCCCCCGCTTCTTGAGCCAGTATACGATATTAGATATACCGCTCATAAAACCAACCTCAATTTTTTGCCTTCTGCCAACCATGGCGGCGGGGACTCCGGAATAAATCCGGTCGGCCATGAAAGCGTCGCCCTTGCGCTCCGCCTTGATAATCGCCGCGGCATGAACTCCGGTCGCCGTCCGGAAAGCATCTTCCCCGATAATCGGGTAGTTGGGGGAAATATTGAAACCGACCGCCGAAGCCACGGTGCGGCAATACTCGGTCAGCTTACGAAGGTCAGTCTTGATAATCCCTTCGAGCTTCAAATTAATTAATAGTTGGTCCATCTGGGTGTTGCCGACGCGTTCACCGATACCCAGGGCGGTTGCGTGAACCCGGTTTACCCCTGATGATATCGCCGCCATTGTGTTGGGGATAGCCAGACCCCGGTCGGAATGCCCGTGCCAGTCTACTTTGATATTCCTGTCAAGACTGTTAACCATTTTCATTATAAAACGCAAGAGGTAGTAGACGCCCAAAGGATTAGCATAACCAACTGTGTCGCATACACATATCCTCTCCGCGCCGTGTTCGATGGCGGTAGTATATAATCGTTTTATTGTCCGGGGATGCGCTCGGGTGGTGTCCTCGGTTACATACATAACCGGAATTCCATGCTTAACGGCGAAATCCACCGCTTCCTCGGTAAGCCTGAGCATCTTGTTGATGCTCCACTCTTCGGCGTAAATCCTTATTGGAGAGGAGCCTATAAACATGGCCGCTTCGATCGGATAACCGACCTTTTCGGAAATCTCCAACAGCGGTTTAATGTCGTCGACCAAAGTCCTCACCGCGCAGTTCGGCCTGATCTTCATTTTGTTATCAAAGATTTCCTGCGCTATCCGGGTTATATCGGCCTTAGCCCGCGGGCCTGAGGCGGGTAAGCCTATATCTGCGGCATGGATTCCAAGTTTTTCCATTAGATGCACAATCCGCAACTTTTCTTCAATAGTAGGGTCCTTTACCGATGGCGATTGAAGCCCGTCGCGGAGGGTTTCGTCATCTAATTCAACATTGTAAGTTTGTGATATATAACGCGATTGGAACCTCTGATGATACTCATTCCATTCGAATATCAGGGGTTCTTCTTCCTTTTTAGTCCTTTTGTTTTTTTTCTGTTTAGCCATCTAAGCTCCATTTGGCTCACATATAACATTTCCTGATGTTTTCAACCATAATATAATATATCGACGGTTAATGACCATCAATTATCTTAATCTAATAATTGATATTATTTTAGACCGGCCCCCCTGCCGAAAATTACTTGCCCCCGAAATCCGGTTTGCGCTTCTCTAAAAATGCCGCTGTTCCTTCCTTGCTGTCCTCGGTCGCGCAAATAGCCCCGAACTCGGTAACTTCGAACTTCAGACCCGAGTCGAGGGTGGAATTCGATGCCATGTTCACGCAACGCTTGGCGGAGGTAATCGCCGCCGGTCCTTTGGATAATATTTTACCAGCCAGCTTTTTAGCTTCTTCAATTAAATCCGCGGCGGGATAAACCCTATCGACAAGCCCTATCCGCAACGCCTCGCTGCCGTCGACCATATCACCGGTGAATATCAACAACTTAGCTGTTCCTTCGCCGACAAGGCGGGTTAAGCGCTGGGTGCCGCCATATCCGGGTATAATTCCCAGGTTTACTTCCGGTTGTCCCATTTTGGCGGTATCGGCGGCGAGACGAATATCGCAGGCCATAGCCAGTTCACATCCGCCGCCAAGGGCAAAACCGTTGACCGCCGCTATGGTAACCAGCTCCGAGTTCTCTATCTTCCAGAAAAGCGATTGACCCCGGTTGGCAAACTCTAAACCGCCGATTGAATCGAGCTTATTAAGCTCATTAATATCGGCGCCGGCCACAAATGCCTTTTCTCCGGCTCCGGTTAGTATCACCGCGCGGATTTCCTTATCGTCTTCGAGTTCGCTCCATGCCGCGAACAGCTCGCTTATAATATCAGCATTTAAGGCGTTCAAAGCTTTCTCACGGTTGATAGTTACTACCGCCAGAGAGCCTTCTTTTTCCACCAATATATTTTTATATTCCAATTTTTCCTCCTGTCCTTATTCAAAAAGCGTACTAAATCTTTCTTAAATCTGTCCATTTTTCTCAGCCTGTAATAATCGAAGTATGCGCGTTTTGATTTAGACATCAATCTCCTTGTTTATTTGCTGTAGTCGTAAAAGCCTCTTCCTGACTTTCTGCCCAGGTAACCGGCCTGAACCATTCTCTTTAGGAGCGGGGGAGGCGCGAATCGTGGTTCTTTGAACTCCTCGAAAAGAATCAAGCCGATGTAATACATCGTATCCAACCCGATAAAATCGTTCAATTCGAGGGGACCCATGGGATGCCCGCATCCGAATTTCATGCCATTATCGATATCCTCCCTGGTAGCCAGTCCGTTCTGGTACACCAGGATAGCATCGAACAGGTACGGAACCAGCAGGCGATTTACAATAAATCCGCCGCCGTCTTTGGCCAGAACAGGCACCTTGCCGCATTTTTCCGCGAACGCTTTGGCGCTGTCAGTTACTTCTTCGGATGAAGCTACCGTCTTTACAACTTCCACCAGTTTCATCACCGGAACCGGGTTGAAGAAATGCAAGCCAATGAATTTGTCCGGCCGGGAAGTCCCCGCGGCCAGTTCGGTGATAGAAAGGCTCGATGTATTCGAGGCCAGTACCGTTTCCGGTTTGCAAGCTTTATCCAGCTCCAGGAATATTTTCAGTTTGACCTGAAGGTCTTCGGTAACCGCTTCGACAACCAGGTCCCGGTCGCCCATATCATCAAGCGAAGTTGTGAACTTGATCCGGCCGAGGATGGCATCCCTGTCTTCGGCGCTTAATTTGCCTTTATCGACCGCCCTGCCAAGAGACTTTTCGATTTTCGCTTTGCCTTTCGCTAACAAATCATCACTTACTTCCCTCGAAACTACGTCGAGGCCCGCTTTCGCGGCCACTTCGGCAATACCGGAACCCATCTGTCCGCAACCGACTACTCCTATTTTTGAAAACTCCATTGTAACTCCTAATCACTAATATTCAGTTAAACTTTCGTTTAATTTTCCTTAAATGCAAAGTATCCGGTATTACTTAGTATCACCAAGTATTACCGGCAAACCGTCTTTGCTGTTCCCGATAATAATAACCTTTGTGTTTTGGGACTGGGCGAGTTCCTTGGTCGCCTCAATACCCTTCCACCTTAGATACGGCTGGTTTAAGCCCTGGGAAACGATACGGTTAAATTCTTTAATACCCTCAGCCTCGATTTTCTTGCGCTCGGCTTCCTGGCGTTCTTTCTGGAGCAGGAATTTCATCTTCTGCGCGTCCTGCTCTGCGGCGAGTTTAAGATTGATTGCTTCGCTTACATTCGGTGGAAGCTCCACGTTCCTGATTAGAATATCATCGATGTAGATAAACTTGTTTGCCAGGAGTTTCTTCACCCCCGCTAAAATATCACCGGAGATCTCTTCACGCTTGGTCGAATAAATCTCCTCCGGGGTAAAACGTCCTACTATCGCCCTGGCCTCTCCTCTCAATGCCGGCGCTACCACCACATCGTAATAACGCGGTCCTACGGTAACCTGCAATGAATCGAGCTTCTCCACGATCGGCCGGTACCAAATGGAAACATCCATCCCGATCGACGCTCCATCCTTGGATAAAACATGTAACTCCTCGATACGGGTCTGAAGCTTGGTGTTGTAGACGAAGAAACTATTCCAGGGAAAATGCCATTGAAAGCCTTCCGGGTAGATCTTACCCAACTTGGTTCCTGAACCAAACTTGTAGTATTTAACTCCGTGATGACCGGAATCTATCTGTGTTCCGCATCCTGAAGTCATGGTTGAAACCAGGATAAACAGCAACATTATGGCGAACATTACTATGAACCGGTTGTTACGCGGCATAATAACCTCCTTGTTTAAATTTCAAGAAATGAATATACGACTTCAAATTCATACTACTGTTCAAAACTCCCAACAATATCTACCATATTCTTAAGCTTCCTGTAAGCCACGTCTCTCGTGAGGGCTTTTAACTCGCAGTTGGGATTAATTATCAGGCGCTCAGATGGTATAAATTCCAAGATATCGCTTATGGCGTCACTCACATCCTCCCGGTCCTCAACTTCACTGCTTCTTGCGTCAATAATACCGAAGCTCAATTTTTTATCATCTGGAAACACCGGGACAAAGTCCCAGTTGCGTTCATTGATTACGAAATCGAGCCCGATGATGTCGAACGGTGAATTAAAGAGCATGTCCCTGATACGGCCGATAACGCCGTAATAGGTGTAAATCGCTGTTTCAACATTTACGCCGTCAAGCAGGACTTCCACTGAATCAAAGAAGATGTGCGCTTCATCGTGGAAATTAACTACCCCCGGTTCTTTAACAGCCACGCGTTTACAGCCCGCCTCAGACAGTGCTTTTATCTCGAAGTTCAGGGCTTCACAATATGCCTTAACCAATTTCGCTTTATCCCCGTAATGTTCGTCCTTGCTCAACATTGCCAGGGTAAATGGGCCCGGAAGGTAAGCGGCTAATGGTTTATCACTAAGGTTTGAAGCGAATTTATAATCATCAACCGTAATCCCATTTGTCCATTTCAATTCCCCGGTTATCAATGGTTGGTTATAGTCAATCCCGGAATCGAAATAAGGCGCTGTTCCATTATGTTCAACGCCGGAAAGGCTGAGAGTAAAATGGGAAATGGGATCCTGCCAGCGCGCCATACCGTCGCTTATTAAATCGAGCCCGGCGGATTGCATCTCTTTAATAATATCCTCCGTTGCCTTTCTCTGAATCTGGATCAGTTCTTCCCCGCTTATTTTGCCGCTGTTAAAATCCGCCAAGGCCGGATTAAGTTGAGTTTTATCTTCGGGGGCTGGAGAGTGGGGATATTCGCCTAAGATGGTAGTTTTCATAAAACCTTCAGTTCTATTTCAATATGAAACGGGCGTCGACCGCCTTGCAATTCTCGATATTTGCCGAAGCGAAGAACGGGTTTACGTCGAATTGGTCAATCTCCGGGAAATCAGTTATCAGTTGAGATAAACGCAGTAATGTTTCGGTTAAGCTTTCGATATTTACCGGTTTAGAACCGCGGAATCCGGTTAGCAGGGGATAGCCCTTTACCGACTGAATCATCTCCCTGGCATCTATATCAGTTATTGGATGAATCTTGAAGGCGACATCCTTCATCACCTCCACATATATCCCGCCCAGGCCGAACATTATCAATGGTCCGAACGATGGATCGTTGGTCATCCCGATAACAGTCTCCACCTCGCCTTTAATCTGGTCCTGCAGGAGGACCTCGAAAACGCCGTCCTCCTCGAATTTGCGCTTCATGTCGTAAAAAACCTTACTCAATTCATCGAGAGAGCGGATATCGGTTACCACACCGCCCACATCGGTCTTGTGCAGGATTTCCGGTTTGTTGATTTTCATCGTTACCGGGAAACCGACCTTATTGATAGCCGACTCAAGCTCTTCCACTGTCGAGGCCAGCGCATAACCGGCTATGGGAACACCGTAGGCGTCGAGGATATCGCATGCTTCTACCCCGATAAGGCTTGCGCGCTCATCGGAAGCCGCTTTATCCAGTATATCGCGGACCTTTGCTTTATCTACATCGAATTCCGGAAAGGCTCCCTCGGGCCTCTTCAGCCAGTTCTGGTACTTTTTCATCCTGGCCATGGTCTTCGCGGCATATTCAGGGAACATATAAACCGAAATATTTTCCTGGAAAAGCCTTTCCGCGCCGTCAATCTGGTCATAAGGCCCCATGAAACATACATACACAGGTTTCCCGTTGTGTTTGTTGACATCGATAATGGTCTCGATCACCGCGCGGTGGTCTATCATAATCGGAGGCACAAAGATTACCAGCAGGGTGTCGATATTCTCATCTTCCATCATAGCGGTCATTGCCGCGCGATAGGCATCGGGCCCTCCGGAAGCGATAACATCCACCGGATTTTCCACGGCGGCCACTTCCATAAGGTTCTCCCTCAGGTAGTTCTGGGATTTTTCGGAAAGCTCCGGCACTTTCAAGCCGAAATTAATGCACGCATCGGTGGCCAGAATCGCCGGGCCGCCGGCGTTGGTGATAATACCTATCCGGTCGCCCTTGGGAACATCCTTCTTGTACATGGCGATAGCGATATCGAACATCTCCTCGATAGAATCGGCGCGCAGGACCCCGCATTGTTCGAAAAGAGCATCCACGCCCACATCGAGGTTGGAAAGCGCTCCGGTATGGGAACTTACGGCTTTAGCGCCCTGCTCGGTGCGTCCGGCTTTAACGCAGATTATCGGCTTTTTCTTGGTTATCTGCCGGGCAATCTGGGTGAAACGTCTCGGGGTGCCGAAATTCTCCAGGTACAACAGGATAATTTCCACTTCCGGGTCATCCTGCCAGTATAAAAGCAAATCGTTACTGGAGATGTCGGCCTTGTTGCCGATGGAAGCGAACATGGAAAAGCCGGTATTCAGAGAACGGGCATATTCCATGATGACCTGTCCCAACGCCCCGGATTGGGAGATAAAACCGATTTTCCCGTAAATTGATTTCATCTTGGAAAATGTGCCGTCGAGGCTGATACCGGGAGAAAAATTGGCTACGCCGAAGCAGTTGGGGCCGACCATGCGCATGCCGTATTTCTTGACAATACTGAGCACCTCGTCCTCAAGTTTAGCGCCTTCCTCGCCGACCTCTTTGAACCCGCCGGAGATAACCACGATACCCTTGACTCCCTTCTGCCCGCATTCCTCGGCGACTTGGGGGACGAACTGCCGGGCTACTATAATGATAGCCAGGTCGACCTCATCGGGGATCTCCAGTATCGATTTGTAGCATTTCATGCTGTGCACGACATCCGCCTTGGGATTTACGGGAAACGCCTTTCCGGTGAACTCGTTGCGCAGGATATTATTAAAGATTTCGTAGCCTATAGTATGTTTTTTGGTGGACGCCCCAATAACGGCGACCGATTTGGGTTTGAAGATAGCATCGAGTGATGAGCTGTTCATAACCTCTTCGCCTCAAGTTTGGATGATAACTATTGAATAACCATTAAACGAAAAGCCCCCGGATAAAGCAAGAAAAGAATTGATGAATACGATATTAGTACGGCAATAGCGTATTGAAAATATATGCCGTAATCCAAGAACGTCAGGGGAAACCGAGCGAGTATAGATTATTTGAAGTATATAAAAATTATAAATTGACAGTGCGGAGCCATGACTAAAGCTGTCGCAGTTCGAGCGTGAAAATCGTAACTCATTTGAGGGGATAAAAGGGATTATCGTATTTTACCTCCAGCGCGCAAATTCTACAAGGTATTTGAACTCCGGTTTGTATAAATTACTTGCGAATGGGGGGCTGAAATTGTTAATTAATCGACGATTGACAAATTTATAGTATCATAGCGGAAGGATTGTATAAATTAGCGTGGAATTAAATATTTGAGCGAGGGATACAGGTATGAGCAGTAACGAGTTACGATTTAATATCGCCGACAAGCGTATTGTTTACAAGGGCAAACGCCAGCCGGAAGTCATGGAAAAGGACGAAGTTATTGAATTTAATAACCGGCACCGGACCATGTTGGGCAATTATAGAATCCAGCTTACTGATTGGAAGGTTACCCAGCTTGCCGACCGAATTAATCACCGGTCGAACCTGGGATCATTGCGAAACCGGCAGATACGTGAGGCGGGAATACTCGCGGCATCGTTATCGGCATGCGCCGTTGGTCTTCATGGATTCGGCAGTTTGAACCGTTACCCGGAGGAAAAGCGTACCAAGGAATTGACCAATGCTCTGAAGCGGGCTAATGATCGTACCGCGGCCCAGATAATGTCGGAGGTACTTCAGACCACCACCGAGAAGATGCCGGTTGGTGAGGAAGTTGTTATCTATTCGGCGCTTACCGAAGGCGTACGGGTGAAACCCGGTAAGGAAGCGGGCGGAAATCCAACAATCGCCGTTGGCGCGCTTTTCGGGAAGAAAGAACATCGCGCCCAGTATGGCATATCTTTGGATCCCAGCGTTACCATGATGTCCATGGGCAACGATGTTATCGATGGCACCGGCAAATCGGTTAAGGGGCATCACTCATCATTCACCGCGCTTTTTATAACTGAATCCGGGGTAAAACGCCATTTGCCAGATATATATGTGCAGAGGTGGATGGGCGCGCGTCATTTCAAGGAGTTCAACCCTCGCGAACTAAGCCTGACCGAAATGGCGAAGGTGATTGCGGATTCCTATGGTTTGTCTGACATAAAGGAACTAAGCACCTATTTCCTCGATCGTCCGCGGCATAATGTCGCCATGGACGCCCTCAATGTTGCCGGAGTCAGCACCCCGTTCGACAAGGACGGAGATTTATTTCCCTGTATAATAATGGGTATGGATGATTTGGTATTCCCTGACGGCAAACCGCTGCATTCGATGATAGGCGAGATAGGCGGTTCGGCCGAGTGGGCGGTAGGCGTGCTTCCGCTGGTATGGCGGGGCGGGCAGGCAATCGGTATGTTGACCAGCCAGTCGACATTGACCCGCAAGGATCTGACCCCGGAGGAGATGTGGAAGGAGAGGTTCCATTATACTGAAGAAGAATATATGCTAATTCAGGACGCCCGTTTCGAGCAGAAACCTTATTTCACGATAGGTGATATAATCGAGGACCCGTTCGCGGGCGGCATAAGCGCGTTTGGCGCTATTTCGGACAGCTATTTCTATCCGCCGATGAAGGGTGTCAGCGCCGACAGCAAAAACGATACGGTTAATGTGCATACGATGACCGTCAATTCACTTGGTATCATGGAACACTGGGATATGACTTTTAAATGTCTTGACGGCATAGATAATTCCATCGAACTGATGAGTTCTCCCAAGGATGAGCTTGAAAACCTGACCGGAAAGGAACTTGAGCAGAGGATAGGGAAGATGCTCGATGACGAGCGTATGAGGGAGCGTTTCCGTATTTTCTACAACTGTGAGTACTATCCGGCATTGATTCCTGTGCGCGATAAGATGGTCCTGTTGCATAAGGCGATAATGACCCTGATGGAGCGCGGGGCGTTGAACAAGACCGACCAGGTAATAGCGGAGACAGTACCTGAGTTGGTTCCCGAGTGGTTTTTAAATAGTCAGTGAGGAAACAGCTTAGATTAATCAGATCATTCTGCGATGAAACCGTGTCGTGAAACATTCGCGGTTTCTAATAATATAAAATCGTAAAATATTAATTTTATAGAAATTGACCGGAGGTTAAAGTGGGAAATTTTAGAGTACCGATACCGCACAACGAACCAATTTATTCATACGCGCCCGGCACCGCGGACCGTGAAAAACTCGCCCAGGCGATAAATAAACTGAGGAAGGAAAAGATTGATATTCCCATGATTATCGATGGCGAGGAAGTTCGCACGGGCGATAAGATAGAAATCAAATCACCTCATAATCACAACCAGGTTTTAGGTCATTATTACCGGGGCGGGGAAAAGGAAATAAACGCGGCGGTTGAGTCATGCATGGAAGCATGGAAGAGCTGGTCCCACATGAGCTGGGAGCATCGCGCGGCTGTCTTTTTGAAGGCGGCGAACCTGTTGACGGGTCCCTATCGTTTCGAGGTAAACGCGGCTACCATGCTCGCCCACAGCAAGAATCCGTTTCAGTCGGAGATTGACGCGGTATGCGAACTCGCTGATTTCTGGCGTTTCAATGCCTTCTATATGCAGGAGATCTACGATAACCAGCCGGAAAGCGCCCCGTTGATATGGGACCGGATGGATTACCGGTCGCTGGAAGGGTTCGTGCTGGCGGTTACCCCCTTTAATTTTGTCTCCATCGGCGGCAACCTGCCCACATCTCCGGCGATGATGGGTAATGTATCGATATGGAAACCGGCATCTACCGGCGTTTATACCGCGCATTTTATAATGAAGATTTTAATCGAAGCGGGTTTGCCTAAAGGGGTTATCAACCTGATTACCGCCCGGGGCAGGGATGTGGGCGAGATCATACTTAAAGATAAAAACCTCGCCGGAGTGCATTTCACCGGAAGCACGGAAACATTCCAGAGTATGTGGCGGACGATAGGCGAGAATATCGCCAATTACAGGACATATCCGCGTATCGTCGGCGAGACCGGCGGCAAGGATTTTGTTTTTGTTCACAACTCTGCCAATGTCGATGAAGTGGCTTCGGCATTGACCCGTGGCGCCTTTGAATACCAGGGGCAGAAATGTTCGGCTGTATCGAGGGCGTATATTCCCGAATCGATGTGGGATGCGGTTAAAGACCGGATCGTGGCGGACGCGAAGGATATGAAGATGGGCGGCCCTGAGGATTTCGGCAATTTCATCAACGCTGTCATCGATAAAGGCGCGTTCGACACTATAATCGAGTATATCGAATACGCCAAGAAATCGGATAAGGCGGAATTTATATTCGGAGGAAACTACGATGATTCCAAGGGATATTTTATAGAGCCGACCTGTATCGTAACCACCGATCCCCATTTCAGGCTGATCGAAGAAGAGATATTCGGACCGGTTTTGACGATTTACATCTACAAAGATGATGATTATGAGAAGACGCTTCATTTGTGCGATCAGACTTCTCCTTACGCGTTGACCGGGGCGATATTCGCCATAGACAGGAAGGCGGTTGTACTGGCTGAACATATCCTTCGACACTCCGCCGGGAACTTTTATATTAATGATAAACCTACAGGGGCGGTTGTCGGCCAACAGCCTTTCGGCGGAAGCCGGGCATCGGGAACCAATGACAAGGCGGGAAGTTATCTTAACTTGATAAGATGGGCATCGCCGCGGGCGATTAAAGAGAACTTCGTACCGCCCCGGGATTATAAATACCCATTCCTTGGTTAGGCGATTTTTCGGGCCGGGGGGTGGAGTTCTCCCGGTCCGGCCCTGTAAACTTATGTTTTAAATGATACCGCTATGTTCGGCAATCTGGTTAAAAATATAGTATTATCTTCCTTCGCCGGGCTGTTGGGCGGGGTTGCGGCTGGTTTGGTCGAGTGTATTATCAGGGCCAGTAACCTTAATCATTTCGAAATCGATTTTTTTTCAGCGGGGATTTTCGTTTACTCGGTCCTGGGACTGCTTTTAGCTGTTCTTTATTCGACTGTTATTCTGTCTGGCATGAAGCTGTTCAGGATGAAGGGCGGTATTAAGTATATCGAGGCGGTTTTCTTCGCGGCTTCGGGTACATACCTGGTATATCCCGCCATTAAAGCGGATATAATCCCGGGCTTTTTCGCCGCAGAAAGCGGCCCGGTCGTTTTTGTACTGAAGATGTCCCTGCTTATATTCGCATTGCTTTTGATTTTGTATGCCCTGTTTAGAATAAGCGCGCGGCTTTCCGCTAAAATCGGCCTTCGATGGTGGATAAGCGGATTAATCATATACGCGCTGATGGTTATTCCCGGCTATACCGTTTACTATGGCGGCGAAAGTAAGATGGCCTCCTTCGAGGACGCGGTCGACTCGCAGGAATCCACGGATAAAAAATTGCCGCCGGTGATATTTATAATCGCCGATGCTTTGCGGGCGGATCGTTTATCCTGCTACGGTTATAATATTGATACTCCGAATATTCAGGCGCTTGCCGATGATGGAGTGAAATTCGAGTTGGCGCTGGCTAACTGCTCATGGACAAGGCCGTCCATCGCCAGTTTTATGACCTCTTTGAACCCGCTCCAGCATAATGTACGTACCGGTAATCAGTCAATTAACATGGAGCTGACCACTTTTGCCGAAGTAATGAACAGCGGCGGATATTTCACCATGGGTGTTCACAATAATCCGCATATCAGGGAGATGATGAATTTTGACCAGGGATTCGATTATTACGAGTATTACGAGCCAATGAAATTGTACCCTTATCCGTCGGACGCGCCGATTTTAAAGCGCCAGCTTCTCATGAACAAGATTATGAAAAGGTTTCATTCAAAAAGCCAGGCGGTATTTCTGGTATACCAGGACGCGTCGGCAACCAGCAGGCATATTATCAATCTGCTGGATCAAATGAGCTATACCAATTACTTCTTATTTATCCACTATATGGATCCGCACGCGCCTTATTACACCGCGCCTTATACCGGAGATGCCATTGATTTCGATACCGATCTGACCGTGGAAAACCTCGATGTTGTCAATGGTGCGTATGACGCGGAGATTAAAAGAGTCGATAGGGGATTGGGAATGCTTCTTGAATATTTGAAAAGTAAGGGGCAGTACGGGCAATCCCTCATTATCTTTACATCGGATCATGGCGAGGAGTTTTACGATCATCAGGGCTGGGGGCATGGTAAGACGCAGTATGATGAGGTGCTGAAAATACCATTGATAATAAAATTCCCCAACAATAGTTATGAAGGGTTGGCTGATACGTCCCTGGTTGAGTCGGTCGATATCGCCCCGACGGTAACCCGATACCTCGATGTCCCCACGCCTGATTCATGGACGGGAAAAAATATCATTTCCAACGAGGAGACCGAGTGGAGCCTTGGCGAAACCAAGGGTGCATTTAAGAAGGTTCTATCACTGAGAAGTTATGATGAGAAAATCCATGCCAGCTATAAGGGTGACCATTTGACAGGGATACAGTATTATAATCTGGCAGTGGACCCGAAGGAGCAAAACGACCTTGCCGAAAACCCCAAATATCGAGACAGGGCAAAAGAATTGCTGAAGCTTATGGAAGAATATGTCAACCGTTACACGGATAAGTCATACGAATCGGGCGAGATTAATCTCGATGATGAAACCAAAGAACGCCTGAAGGCGTTAGGTTACCTTGAATAAAATATTAAGTTAAACGATGGATTTAGGAGATGTCTCTTAACTGATGCCGCTTCCCGGTTTTATTTCGCCGTCAACCGTCAATAACCGTAACCCATTCTTATCTTTCGCGGCCATCAGCATGCCATTGGATTCCACGCCGCGTATCTTCGCCGGTTTAAGGTTGGCAATAACTATGATCGTTTTGCCCACGAGTTGTTCGGGCGTATAATGTTGGGCTATCCCGGCTACGACCTGCCGTTTTTCAGAACCGAGGTTTACCTGGAGTTTCAGGAGTTTGTCTGCTCCTTCAATCTTTTCGGCTTCTTCGATAAGCGCGGTTTTGAGTTTTAGCTTTTTGAAATCTTCGAAGTCGATAAACTCTTCTTTTTCCTCTTTAGTTTTTTTCTTCTCCGGTTCGACCGCGGGTTTCTTTTTCTGTTCAATACGGGGGAACAATCCCGAGCTTACATTAATATCGATGCCCGGTTTCAAGAATCCCCATTTAAGGCTTTCCTCGGATTTTAGAGTATCAACGCCGATTCCGAAAGTTTGGGAAAACTCGGCAATCTTTGCGGGCATTACCGGGTAGAGAAACCGGCCGGCAATGCGCAAACCTTCGCATGCGGTATAAAGCACGGTTCCCAGCCTTTTTATATCGCCCTGTTTGGCTAATTGCCATGGACGGTTATTTTCAATATAGCGGTTGAGCAAACGCACCAGTTGAAGCGTTTCCTCGATTGCCATGTAGATTTTGAAATCATCGATAAGCCCCACGACTTTTTCATTAAGATTAACCGCGTTTCTCTCTATTTCCAGATCGGCTTCCTGTTTTTCATCAGGGGCGGGAAGCTTTTTGCCGCAATATGACGCTATCATCTTGGTGAGCCGGGAGACAAGATTTCCGAAATCATTGGCGAGGTCTGAGTTGTACCTGTTGATGAATGCTTCCTCGCTGTAAGAACTGTCATGCCCCATGGTCATCTCGCGCATTAGGAAATAACGGAATGGGTCTACTCCGTAAACATCGGCGAGGTCCAATGGGCGAACGACATTGCCCAGCGATTTGGACATCTTGGTATCCTCCATCAACCACCAGCCATGGGCGAAGATAGTTTTGGGCATGGGAAGTCCGGCGGCATTGAGCATACATGGCCAGTACACAGCGTGGGTGGTCAAAATATCCTTGCCGATGAGGTGGATGGCTTCCGGCCACCATTTCTGGAAATTCCCGGGATTATCGAGGTAACCGGGCGCGGTTACGTAATTAAGCAGGGCATCGAACCATACATAGCATACATAATCTTTGTCAAACGGGAGTTCAATACCCCAGGAGAGCCTTGTCTTGGGACGGGAGATACAGAGATCCGCAAGTCCCTGGTTGAGGTAGCCGATAACTTCGTTGGCCCGGAATTCCGGGCGGATAAAATCCGGGTGCGCCTTGATGTAGTCAATCAGCCATTCCCGGCGTTGTCCCATTTTGAAGAAATAGTTTTCCTCGACAATGCGGTTTACCGGGCGTCCGCAATCAGGGCAGTTTCCTTCAACGAGGTCTTTCTCGGTCCAGAAACGTTCCTCATACTTGCAATACCATCCCTCGTAACTTCCCTTGTAAATTTCTTCTTCGTCGTAGAGTTTCTGCAATATATGCTGAACGACTTTTTTGTGTCTTTCCTGGGTGGTGCGGATAAAGTCATTGTTGGAGATATTCAATTTATCCCAGATATCGATGAACCGTTTTACAATTTCATCGCAGTAGGCTCCCGGTTCCATTCCCCTGGAAGCGGCAGTGTCCTGAAGTTTCTGGCCGTGTTCATCGGTGCCGGTCAGGAAGAATGTATCCCTGCCCAAAAGCCGGTTGAAGCGGGCGATGACATCGGCGGCGATGGTAGTGTAGGCGTGGCCGATATGTGGTTCATCGTTTACGTAATAAATGGGGGTGGTTATATAAAAATTATCTGCCAACTCTTTACCCTCTCTGAAAGCTTTAATCTATCTAAATACTACTTTTTTGTCTCGGTTTTGGAGCCGTTGCGAAGCCTTTTGAGCCGCTTGCGGTATTCAAGCAGGGGAATTTTCTCCTCGGCGCCGTCTTCGTATCGGGCGACGACATATTCCCTGAACAGGTTGACCCGGTCTATTACCGATACATCCCTGCATACCTCACATGGTTCCCCGGGTTTGGGGAATTTCCGGGTGATTTCCTCGTAAACCGGGTGTTCGTAGAGCAGGCAACACAGCAAACGTCCGCAATTTCCAGAAATTTTGCTGGGGTTAAGCGAAAGGCTCTGGTCGCGGGCATGCTGGGTGGAAACCGGGCTGAATTCCGGAAGCCAACTACTGCAACACTGCTGAAGACCACAGCAACCGAAACCTCCAAGCCGCTTGGCTTCGTCGCGCACGCCTATCTGGCGGAGTTCGATACGCGTTTTATAGATATTGGCTAAATCTTTTACCAGCTCCCGGAAGTCCACGCGCTTTTCGGCGGTAAAGAAGAAGGTTATCTTGTTGCAGTCGTATTGAAACTCGACATCGACCAGCTTCATCTTCAACCCATGCTTTTCAATCAAGGAAAGGCACTCGTAGAAAGATTCTTCCTCTTTCTGGCGGTTGACCCGAAGACGGTCCATATCATCGGTTCCGGCCACGCGAAGCAGGTTCAACGGATTCTCCGCCGATTTTTCTATTTCGAACTGGGAGGCGGTCCGGACAATTTTTCCAAGGTCTTCACCTCGCTCTGCCTGCACTATGGCATATTCCCCCGGCTTAAGAGGGATATCCAGGTAATTATAGTAGACGTTTCTCCTGTAGCCTTTGAATTCAACAACTAAATATTTGGAGTCCATATTATTTCCTTAAAAGTCATATCCCTGATTACATAAAGTGAGTTACAAAATAACAGCGCGATGCCCGTTTGTCAAGCGCTTGCTTTTGCAGAAAAACCCTCCTTCAATTTAGATAGAAGGTGCCTGACCGCCGTTGAGGGCATAACATTACTGAGACCGACCGCCGTTCGAATATCATTAAGGTCCTCTATTAACCGGTAGATATTCTCCTTGCTGATTCTCGATGCCGAACTGGAAAGAATCTCCGGGCGGTCGCAATTGATAATATCATCGACCTGCCCCCCGTTTTTCAGCACCGCTAAATCCCTTAATATCCATTGGAATAATGTTATCATATCCACGCTGCTGTTGGAGACCACCAGTTCCTGGTCGTACTCGTTGAGAATTTTGGAAAAAATCCTGCCATCGCCGGCAATTGATTTTATTACTCCCAGCGCCATATCACGGTTCTCGACAACATTTTCCTCGATAATCAAGCGGGCCATTCCCGGCGAGTACCCCGATGCCCTGCTCAGGAAATGAATGTTGGATTTAGATTCTAATTTCAGCGAGGTGAGATACTTTTTTAAAAGCGTGTCATCAAAGGCTTTCAATGTGAAAACCTTGCATCTTGATATAATGGTTGCCGGTAGTTTCTCGGGAATCATGGAGGTCATTATAATAACCGTATTTTTCGGCGGTTCTTCGATAGTTTTCAGGAGCAGATCGGCGCACCGGGGGGCCATCCGCTCGATATCCGATATTATAACTGCCTTGTGCCCACCCCACATCGGCCTGAGCGACAAGAACTTGCGCAGGTCGCGAACCACTTCCGCGGGGATGTTCGATTTGGCTTCGAAATTGACAATTCTAAAAGGGTCTGCCTTTTTTTCTTCGAGAAACCTGTTTACCTCTTCAGCCGTGGCCTTTGAAAACTTGGCTCCCGAGTTTGGGTCTGAGAACTGGAAGACCGTAACCTGTTTTTTGGATGCTTCGAGGTTGGGGAATGGAAAAAGCAGCTGGATATCCGGGTGCTGAAAATTGGCGATTGCCCTGCAACTTTTGCATTCGCCGCATGGCACCTCCGCATCAGATTGACAGCAGTATGCCGCCGCGTACCAGAAGGCATAAGCCCATTTGCCTATTCCCTTCGTCCCGGTCAACAAGTAGGAGCCATCGGCGCGTCCACCATCTATTAACGCCAAAAGCCGTTCTGTCAGTTGTTCCTGTCCAAATATCTTGTCGAATATCATCTGAGCCACTCGAGAGGGTTATAGCTTTTCTTTCCCCGGCGCATTTCGAAATGGAGGGAAGGATTGCCGCCTTCCCCGGCATCGCCTACAAACGCGATCGCGTCTCCTTTTAAAACGCCGTCTCCGGTTTTTACCTTGATTTCCGATAACCGGGCATAGAGGGAAAAATATCCCTCGCCGTGTTCAAGTATAACGAAATTTCCATAACCGCGCAAATATCCTGTATAGGCTACGGTTCCATCAGCCACCGCCTTGACCTCGGTGCCATAAGGGGCGGAGATATCGATTCCCGGATTGAAAGTTTTGGTTTTGTAGACCGGGTGGACTATATCGCCATAATGCATGAGGATATTCCCCTGTACCGGCCAGGGCAGGCTCCGCCGGAACCGGTAAAAGGCGGTCTTAGTGTCTGGTATTTCCTTTTCCCCGGAGTCACGGGCGGCACGCAGGTCTTCCATTAACTGCTCAAGTTCCGTCGCTTCCCGTTCAAGCTGGGCGATAGCTTCGAGCTGAAGCTTTTTCTCGTTGCGTACCCTGTCGAGTAGTACCTGGCGTTGTGACTTTTTACGGGCCAGGAACTGCTTCTCACGGTAGCGTTCCTTTTTTACCGCGCTCAGGTCTTCGCGGTTCTTGGCGAGGCGAGCCTTGTTCTCCTCGATATTCTCTATCATCTCGCGTATATTCTCAACGAGGTTGTTGTCGTATTCGATAATCGATTTGCTCAGGTAGTATCGACGGATACCATCCGAAAGCTCCCCGGAGAGCAGGTGCGCTGTTAAGGGGCGTCCCCGGTTTCGTTTGTAGAAGGTTTCGAGGTGGCGGTAAAACTGTTCTCGCGCTTTGCTTAATTCCACCGAGGTTGAATCGATTCTTTTTCCCAGGATTTCTATCTGGTTTAATATCAGACTGGATGTATTATCGAGTTTGCGGATAAAGGCGTTGGTCAGGTCGATATTTTGCTCAAGGGAGCGCAGGTTTCCCAGAACAGATTTTTCATCCCTGGCCAGTGACTTCAGGCGAACCCGCTTGGACTCAATCTCATCGCGGATACGGTTCAATTGCTCGCTTATGTCCTCCTCGTCCTGTTGGGCGAACGAATTCAGCGCAAGACCGCCAATGGCTATAACCGCGAACGCCGAGAGGATAAATAAAATTGTGTTAATATTTGATTTGTACATAATCAGTTTCCATAAAGAGATACCATGCTCTTGCCCTTGAGGAATCCAACATAACCGCCGTACGCGCCCCATAGCGCCGCCCATAAAAATACCGCGGCAAGCAAATGGGGAGGCGCGAACTCCAAGCCGATTAATGATTCATTGATGAACATATAAAATCCGAGGGAAATTAAAGTAGCAACTACACTCGATAAAAATCCAACGATCACTCCCTGGATTATCAGCGGACGGGCGATATAGAAATTGGTGGCTCCCAACATGGCCATAACCTCGACCTTTTCCCGGTCACGGAAATACAATAGCTGGGTCGAAGTACTCACCACCGCTGTCGCCGCCAGGGATATAAGTACGGCGAAAATCAATCCGATGGTTATTACAAATTCCCTCAGCAAGTCTAATTTCCTGAGCAGATCGCCGCCATAGTCAACATCGGTTACGCCTTCCATCGGTCTTATTTCGAGAGCGGCGCGTTCCATGTTTTCCCATCCGAGGTACTTCCGGTCCATCTTGATCTCGAAACTTCGCGGAAGCGGGTTATCCTTGAGTTCGGTAAAGAGTTCTTCGCCGTATTCCTCCTTAAGAATACTCAAAGCATCGCCCTTATCGACATATTTGACATTGGAAACGCCTGTTATATCCCACATTGAGGATTCTATTTCCCGGATACGCGTTTCATCGAGGTCATCCTCGAGGTAAACCTGTATGGTCAACTCCTTGCGGAAATCATCGGCGGCGACGATTATATTATATCCGGCGATTATAAACAGAATCAGGAAGGTAAAAATAAGAGCGCATCCGGCGATTGCCCTTCCGGTGTAGCCGGTATCGATTTTTCTTCTGGTTTTAGTCTTCATTTACACCGACCGGAATAAGATTCCCGTTGTTGACCTCCAAAACCCTGTAGGAAAGTTTGATAAACGGCGCCTGGATATGGCTGGCGAGGACCAGGGTTGTCCCGCCGACATTGATTCTATGCAATATTTTAAATATTTCGTTGGCCGTTTTATTGTCCAGCAGGGCGGTTGGTTCATCGGCAAGCAGGACCTGGGGTCTGCCGATAATCGCTCTTGCAATTGCCGCTCTCTGTTTTTCTCCACCGGAGACTTCCTCGGGGTAGAGGTGCGCGGCATGGGATAACCCTACGTCGAACAATGTTTTGATAACCCGCGCTTTTATCTGCTTTGATGGAATTCCCCGGATTTTTAGCGCGAGGGCGACATTGTCGAAGACGGTCATATTTTTAATAAGGCGGAAATCCTGGTAAACTACCCCCACCTTACGCCTGAATTTGGGCATATTCCTGCCGGACATCGAGTCGGCATCGTAGCCAGCCACTGAAATCTTTCCGGAATCGGGCTTTATATCCATTTGTATCATACGCAGTAGCGTAGTTTTACCCGAACCGGATTTTCCGGTGATGACTACATATTCCCCCGGTTTGACCCGAAGGTCGATTCCGGCGAAAATCCGCCGCCCTTCTTTAAATGAGAAATGAAGCTGGCTGATATCGATTATATTAGACATATCCCGTTGTCAGAATTAAAATCCTTTTTAATAATCGCCGCGTCCTCCAAGAAAGCTCGGTCCCAAAAGAAGCGCGTTTACGAACAACTGCTTGGTGGCATGGTGGTAAGCGCGCAGGTAAGGTTGGTCGGCGAAAAGAATTACCTGTCCCCGGCCCATTTTTTCCCTTGTTAAATACGAGGTTTCAGCCCATCTTTTCCGCGCTTCCGGCCATAGCAACCCTGACAGGCGCAAATCGTTTTCCACGGCAAGCCGACCTACCGTCGAAACCGGATTAGCGGAAAGAAGCACGTGGTCGGTATAGAGCAGTGCCGGTATCGATTTCGGTGAACCGAATGCCAGCCAGTGCTCGTTATTAATATCAACTTTCATATATGTACCGCGCGGATGGAACAGCCGTTGCCTACGGTCAAGCTTCTCTAATGTTTTAAGGTCCCCGGCGGGAGATGGAAACTCAATTTTATCCTCGGATTTAGCTTTTTCGGGATGCCATATCGCCATAGTATCCACCGGTGGTTTCTCGGCGCGTCGTTCCATCTCGGCCATCTTTTTATACACCGGAGCTTTATCCAATGCCTGCCTCAGGAGTTGAACCTGGCTCAATCCCGATGAACTGTCGGCGGCAAAATATGCCGAAGATTCAACCATAATCAGAGTTCCGCCGTTTTTAACCCAGTTTTTTAAACTGTAAATACCGCCCTCCCCAAGGATGTGCTTCGCGTTTCCGGGACCGCCCCATACAGCGGGAACGATAATGACATTATAATTATCGAGCGGCGTTCTCCCCAGGGATGAAAAATCTATTAATGAGTGAGGAATACCGAGTTCATTATCGAGCAGATACCATAACGAGCCAAAACTTCCCCACTCCATGGGATTATGAGCGCATATCGCCACGTATGGTTCTTCAAGATGAGTGAACCGGGTGGAACCGAGGTCGTAACCATCATCAACCGCGGCGGTATTTACTCCGATTATTTCCACGCCGTATTCCGCGGCGACCTCCCGGAGGATATCGCTGAGGTTATCGGGATTGTTGTAGTTCCTGATTAAAAGGGAGCCGCGTTTGTAATCCCTGCCCTCTACTGTGAACGGTTCGGTGGCGATGTAAACAACCAGCTCTTTCGCGTACAACTCGACAAGCGTCCTCGAGGACAGGTCTCCGGAGTTGTTGATAAGAAAGCCGTAGCGGGGTTTCGGATTTACCAGTTTACCGCGCGGCGGTTCAACCGTGTCAACCCTTTGTTTTTCCACCCGCAAGGAGCGTTCGCTGTAATAGGCCTCAATTCCAAATGCCAGAGAAAGCGACCATGCGGAAACTTCGTACATAAGTGTACCATGTTCTTTTTCCAGTTGCCGCCTTTCTTTCTCCAGCATAGATTTCTTCAAGTGCGGGTCGAATTCGAGAATCGCTTTGGCCAGCGCTCCGTTAGGCTGGTCTGTCGAAACAATATAAGTACCGGCAGGAAACTCCTTTCGGTTTACTTCGTTATGAAAAACATCCCTCAGGTTTCTTCCGCTGAAACTCTGCGTGGTTCTATGAACTTCGATACCCTGCATTAAAAGCGTGTTGATAAATTCATTGATCCGGCAGGTATCTTCGCCGGGAACATAGATAAAACTCAGTTTGTCCTTCTCGCCCTTGCGCATTATATCCAGCCGCGTGTTATAATAATCAACGAGCAGTTCAAAACGGTTGTCGGCGGTTGTAGTCAGATTGGATATCGAAGATGTAAACTGGTGATGTACCGCCTCATAATAAGAAAGGACATTTCCGTCATGTTGAAGCACCAATTCGCCATCGACTCCGGCTTGCTCATAAAGAATTCCAACAGCCCCTTTAAATGTAGGCCACGCCGACCCGAATCCGGGGAACCATTGTTCGTTCCAATCCCCTGAATAGTAGCTCCAGCCATATTTGTCTAACGCTTCCGCCTGGTTGTCATGGTAGACCTCGTACCATTTCATGACATTATCGGGGGTATTATAATTGATCGGTTGCCTGGGTGGTGAGAACAGGAACGTGGCGTCGGCCCACATCTCGTGAGCATCCACTACCAACTGGGGATGCCATTCGACAATAGTTTTTATCCTGCCCTGTGTTTCCGGCTGGGTAGCCGCGAAGTAATCGCGGTTGAGGTCGAAAAGGTAATGGTTGGTTCGGCCCTGGGGCCATACCCCGTTATGTTGCATTGAATGTTTATCATAGTTCGGGGTTTTGGAACCATAGGTCTGGAGCATGTGCAGGAAGCGCTCCCGGCCGTCCGGATTCTGCAGGGGGTCGATGAGGGTAACCACGTTGTTGCGAATTCTCCTGCTTAAATCATCGGTTCCGGCGGCAAGCTGATAGGCAACCTGCAGGGCGGCATCGGTTCCGGAGAGTTCATCGCCGTGAATAGTATAGGCCATCCAGGCGACCGCGGGGGTTTCATCGGCCAAACTTTTTGCTTCCCGGGAATCGCTAATCAAGCGAGGGTCGGCAAGCCGGGAAAGGTTGGTTTTAATCCCGTTTAAATTGGCGATATTATCGGAGGATGATATTATCAGGTAGTAAAGCGCGCGCCCCTCATGGGTTTTACCATATTCACGAAGTTCAACTAATGGGCTTTCGCTGGCCAGGGTGGTGATGTAGCGTACCACATCATCGTAGCCCACCGGGTATTTGCCCAGGGGCTGTCCGATTATATCATCCGGTTTCGGAATCGATGAATTATATGTGCCGTTAGGGTAAAAAGGTTTATCCCATGTGGTTATATTCTCAGAATAGGACGGGTTTTTTGCCAGTCCGAACTCAGCTCCTGTTATTCCAACTATTATCATTGGCAATAACAGAGTTGCAAGTGAAATAATTTTCGTATATTTTCTGTATTTATCCATAATTGCTCCTGTTTTTACTATTACCCCTGCATTACAGAGTTCAATATTATCCTGAAATCGAGGCGAATGCAATTATTAATTGATGATTTCTATTCAAATGATGCAGTATGCTGTCTTCAGAATGTTTATTGTTTGAATGCGGTTTGGATATCAATTTCAGTTTTGTCCTCCTTTAATAGCTGTAGATTAGCGATTTAGATAGTTTAGCTTTTCCCTTGACTTTACATATATTCTCGAATATAGTGGAACTTTGCTTTTAACCGGGCTTTTAATGTTAAAAGCGAGTGTTGCACGACATCGGAGACAGCGAGTAAATATTGAGACCGAACAGATTTAACCGTCCCTCATATATAGAAGTAAACCTCGACAAGGTAGCATCGAACGTACGCAATATAAAGGATAAACTCCCGCAGGGAACATTGTTTCAGGCGGTAGTTAAATCCAATGGTTACGGTCACGGCGCGTTAGAAACTGCCAGAGTGGCATTGGAAAACGGGGCTGATTACCTGGGCGTGGCGTTTATCGAGGAAGGCATAGAACTGCGGGAGGCGGGTATTCATTCCCCGATAGCTGTGCTTTATCCCGAACCGCCGGAACGAAGCGGATATTTTGTGGAGTTCGACCTGATACCCACGATATCAAGCGTGGAATTCGCCGAAAGCCTAAACCGGTGTGTTCCCACGGGCGCTAAAAAGGATGTTTACCTGAAAGTTGATACCGGGATGTCCCGGTACGGTCCTTACCTCGAAGAACTCGACCGGCTCGCGGGGGGCATTGGGCAAATGGAACGGCTCAATATTGCCGGGGTATCATCGAATTTTTCAATGTCCGATTACCGGGATAAAAGCTTCAGCGCCGAACAGCTCGGATATTTCCATCAGGCGATCGAGATTATAAAAGGTCATGCCGTATCACCGCTTAAAATATCTATAGCCAACTCCGGGGCGGTACTGGATATACCGGAGTCATATTTCAACATGGTGCGCGTGGGACTCCTTCTTTACGGGTATTATCCATCGCGGGAGACAACCGAAAGTATCGAGGTCCGCCCGGCTATGCGTTTGATCAGCCGTGTATTATATCTACGCGAACTTGAAAAAGGTCAGTCGGTGGGCTACGGCAGGAGTTTTATCGCCGATAGGAATATGCTTCTGGCCACCTTGCCTATCGGTTACGGCGATGGTTATCCGCGCATCCTTTCCAACAAGGGAGAAGTGCTGATTCATGGCCAACGGGCGCCGATTATCGGCAGGATCTGCATGGATGCCTTAATGGTTGATGTAAGCCGTATAACGGGTGTGGAAATCGGCGACGAAGTTGTCCTTATAGGCAGTCAGGGCGGCGGGTATATAGGGGCAGATGAGTTAGCCCGGCTCTGTGATACGATAACCTGGGAAATAACATGCGGCTTGACATCCCGCCTTCCCATAGAATATCATTACAGGGATGTCATCAGTTACAAAGACGAAATCAAGAGTTACGCTTAATATAATAATCCCCCTTGCTGATATCAGGGCAAAGGCGGATGCAAAATCCGAGAGGTTGAACCAGGCATTATGGGGAATGAGGATAAAACCTGTCGGAAAACCGGTAAAGGATTTCATTAAAGTAATCCTGCCGGATAAATTTGCAGGCTACACGCGATTGAGCCACCTCGGCGTTTTACAATTCCGTTCGAAGGAACAGGCGCGGATTATCTCCTCTTTTGTGCCTGTTTTTGATTCCCCCGATGAGGATTCGGATATTATCCTTAGAATGCATTTCAATACCGAGGTGTTTTTACTTAATGAAATTGACGGCTGGGGTGAGGTTGACCTCGGCAACGGGCTTTCCGGGTTTATCCCCGAAGGATTTTATATACCGGTGGATATGATCGAACCGGCCAAATTCCGGGCTGCTGATTTAATTTACAAGGCGGGTTCATTCATTGGTACTCCCTATTTATGGGGCGGTATTACTCCGTCAGGATGGGACTGCTCGGGATTTATTCAGGCGGTATTCAAGCATTTCAGTATCAGGTTTCCCCGCGATACCAAAGACCAGGTTAAAAAAGGACGGAGGATAAAATACGCTAATCATCTTCCCGGCGACCTGGTGTTTTTCAAACGTCATGTGGGAATGTTCATCGAGCGGGATACAATCATACACAGCAGTGAATACCATGGCGGCGTCGCCATCGATAAAATCGGCGAAACCACGGCGGATTTCGGGGCGAAACTTTTCACGGAAATTAAGGAAGTCCGCCGCATATTCCGGGGGGGAAAATGAACCCTGTGATAAAACCTCCGCGCCTGAGAGAAGGGGGATGTATCGGTATAATCTCTCCGGCATCGACTCCGAATAAGGAATTTCTCAACACCGGGATAAGGTACCTTGAGGGCAAAGGCTTCAAAGTGAAGGTATTCAAACCCGGCAAAGGCTATGGCTATATGGCGGGAACCGATGAACAACGGGCAAGGATTTTTAATAGAGCTTTTGCCGATAAAGAGTCGGATATACTGATCTGCTCCCGGGGCGGATACGGCGCGGCGCGCATGGTAGATAAAATCGACTGGGATATCATAAAGAGTAATCCGAAAGTACTCTGCGGATTCTCCGATATCACCACATTACACCTGGCGCTTAACAGACGCTCCCGTATGGCAACATTCCATGGACCCATGATTACTTATAATTTTAAAAAGAAACCTGACGCCCTAACCGAAAAATCGTTATGGCAGGCGGTAATGGGAACCGGACAGCTTTCATATCCCCGTTCCAGGTATAACTGGAGAACTCTAAGCGGTGGTAATGCCGAGGGGATAATTCTGGGCGGAAATTTAACCCTGATTTGTACCCTTATTGCTTCGGATTACATCCCTGACTTTAAAAACAAGATACTCTTTTTAGAAGAGATAGACGAGGAACCTTTCCGGGTGGACCGGCTTCTGGCGCATTTGAAACACGCGGGGATACTCGGCCGGATACGGGGACTGATTTTAGGGAGGATGGTCAATTGCGGTATTAAACGCAGGCCGTCTTTTACCCTTGATGATGTTTTCAGGCAGTATTTTAAGAACGCACCCTACCCGGTGATTTATAATTTCCCTGCCGGCCATGAGGGGCGAAACCTGACCCTGCCGTTTGGCGTTAGAGTATCTATGGATACAGCAAAGGGCAGACTCGAATATCTTGAAACGGCGGTTAAATAATGAATATAAAGATACATCCGGTTACGCTCCATTTTAAAAGACCATTCAAATTGAGCCGGGGTACGACATCGGAGCGTACCAACGTTATTGTGGATATTAACGGACATCCGGGGGAAGGCGCGCCGGTTTATTATGCCGGTCAAACACTCGAAGAAGTCCTTGCCGGGGCGCAGGATGTGTTGGACATGCTGGGTACCGACGACGGTTTTGAGAGATTGCACACCGAACCGTGGCCCCGGGAAGTTCGCGGATTTCCCTCGGCGTCATTATGCGCGGTTACCCAGGCGGTATATGGATATCTTGCCGCGCGGAAAGGAGTGCCGTTTTATGAATCCCTCGGTCTGGAGAAACCGGAGGATGTGGTTACATCATACTCCATCGAGATAACCAATCCGGATAATATTGAGGGGATAATAAATGACTACCCTGATTTTAAGGCATACAAACTAAAACTCGGTTCGGAAAATGATATTGACACGGTGAAGGCGTTCCGTAAAGTTAAACCCGATGTTGAACTGCGGGTGGACGTAAACGGCGGCTGGACGGTCGATGAAGCTCTCGAAAAGATACGGATATTGGAGCAATATAACCTTGAACTTATCGAACAGCCGTTGCCGGTGGGTGAACATGAGGGATTGGACAGGTTAACATCAACTTCATTTATCCCGATTATTGTTGATGAGGATATAAATAATTTCGAGGATGTTCTTAAACTCCACGGGATAGTGCATGGAATAAACGTAAAGCTTTCCAAGTGCGGGAATATTTTCGACACCATACGCATTATGCAATACGCCAAGCAGGTCGGAATGAAAGTCCAGTTGGGATGTATGGTGGAAAGCTCGGTGGGGATAACCGCGGCCTTGCACCTGGCATCGCTTGCCGACTATATCGACCTCGATGGGAATTTGCTTGTTGCCGAAGACCCGTACAAAGGAGTGATAACCGAGAATGGCCTGTTGAACCTGCCCGAAGGTAATGGGCTGGGGGTAACCCTTAAATGAGCAAACGCGTAGTATTTCTTATAGCTGTAACTATAATCTGTAGTTTCAATTTATCTTATGCTCTTCAACTGGAAATAATCTATCCAAGGCCGGAGAGCAACCTGCCATCGGTGGATTCGACTTTCATATTCGGCAACGCTGAACCGGGAAGCAGGGTATTGATAAACGGGCGCTTGATACCGGTGCATGAAGGAGGCGGATTTTTAGGTTTTGTCGATGTCAGCGACGGCGAATTTATATTCGAAGTTACTGCCATAGATGGCGTAGATACTGCCATAGTCGAAGTACCGGTAATAATTGGAACAGCTAAAGTAAATGTGCCGCCGGATTCATTATATATATATCCCGGCAGTGAATTGCCGGTTTATGAAATGTCGGTGCCTGCAGATGAACTGATTGAAATCGGCTTTAAAGGTTCTGCCGGATGTACGGCGTTTTATTCCACCGCGCTGGATACATTGTGGCATCCGCTTTATGACGGATTTTACGATTCGCTGAGTACCGGTTCCGTTTTCGGGGAGATATCAGCCGGAGGGGAGACCGATTTGGTCAATTACCGGAGATATGTGAAAGCCCGGGATTTGGCTGATACTGCGCTTTCGTTTATAAAATACAAACTCGAATCTTCCGATGGCAACGAGTTGGTAGTTTCCTCCCGCGAAAAGATTGCATTGATAGATAGTGAGCTGAGGATAGTTGAATTTACTGGCAAAGCGGAGATAGTGCGCTCCGCGCGTCAGGCAGGGTATGTTCTCCTGTATCAGCCTCCGGGAGTGCGTGCGGTCTATGATGGTTACGAAGGCGGTTATACCCGGATAAAGCTGGCGGAAAATCTTACCGGTTTTGTGCCTGCTGACAGCGTGGTGATACTGCCGGAGGGAACCAGGAAACCATCAAGCAGGATACGTTACCTTCGCGCCGAGGACCATCCGGAATATACTGAACTGCGCGTCCCCCTGCGGGAACCACTGCCGTATCAAATCCGGCAGGAGTTGAATCCATCGCGGATGAATATATTCATCTATGGCGGTATCGGGGATACCGATTGGATAAAATATGTCCCCATGGACGGGGCGGTAGAACTTGTTCGCTGGTATCAACAAGCGGATGGAGTTTACGCCTTAAGCCTGGAGTTGAAAGATGATTGGCAATGGGGATATTCCCATGGTTATGATGGCAATACGTTCACCCTGGGGATTAAAAAGCGCCCTGCTTATGGCGGATTCCTGCAATCGGAGGTTAAGGGTCTGCGAGTGGTTATTGATCCGGGGCATTGCCCCGATACCGGCGCGGTAGGGCCCACGGGACTGCTGGAGAAAGATATCAACCTGTGGATATCCCACAAGCTTCGCAAGATACTTGAGAAAAACGGGGCCGAGGTTATCCAGACACGCTATGGGCATGAGCCGGTGGATATTTACGAACGTCC
>WJIJ01000140.1 GCA_014730345.1 Candidatus Zixiibacteriota bacterium
TCCGAAGCGATTTCCAAAGATTTTTGAACAATATCCTTCGCGGACAGTTTTGAATGAGCCATAAGGGCGCGCGCCGCCGAGAGGGCGTAGTTTCCGCCGGAACCGATGGCGATGATACCGTCATCGGGTTCGATTACATCGCCGTTTCCTGAAATTATCAGGCTGGATTCACCGTCGGAGCAGACCAATAAGGCTTCCAGCCTCCGGAGATATTTATCGGTGCGCCAATCTTTTGCAAGCTCCACCGCGGCCCGGGAAAGGTTGCCGTTATATTCGGAAAGTTTGGCTTCGAAACGCTCGAACAATGTAAAGGCGTCGGCGGCCGCGCCGGCGAATCCAGCGAGGACCTGATCATCGTAGAGCCTGCGGATTTTGACCGCGGTGCTTTTGACGATGGTATCGTCGATAGACACCTGTCCATCGCCGCCCATGGCGGTTTTGCCTTTATGGGTAAGTCCTATTATAGTAGTTGAATGATAGGTCATAGATTTCCCGTTCATATTTACTATTCAAATTTCTATAGTTACGCATTGAAATGTCAAATGTAAAGGATTTTTTGAGTTTGGGGGAGAAATGTTGGGGGTATCGGCTATTACGGCCGGCGCGCAAAAGTGCGCGGAGGCACATATTACATTACGACAAAAGGCAAACCTTCGGCTACCGAAGTTTATTTGATTGCTTTAAAGAGTAATATTTAAGACCCTAAACAGTCGCTACTCGTCGAACTGTTCGATTTCCACCAGGATGCCGCCGGTGGATTTTGGATGGATGAATGCCATCGGGTTGCCATGCACTCCCGGGCGGGCGCGCTTGTCAACCATCCTCACATCACCCGCTTCCAATTTATCTATCCATTCATTTACATCATCAACTTCCATCGAAAGATGATGAATCGAAGGACCTTTTTTGTCGATGAACCTCTGCATTGGGGAATCTTTTTTCAACGGCTGCATGAACTCGAAATGGGCATCGCCGATATGTACGGTGGCCGCTTCAACTCCGTGCGGTTCGGATTTGATGCGGGAATCGCATTTCAATCCAAACTGCTTTTCGAAAATCTCCAGTATTTCATCGAGGTTATTGACGGCAATTCCTATATGGGTAAGTTTTTTCGGTTTCATAAGGTTCCTCCCTGGTATTCTCCCCATGTTTTGCGGAGAACATCACAAATTTCGCCGATGGTGGCCCGGGCGCGTACGCACTCGATAATCGGATACATTAAATTGTTATCGCCCTTCGCTGATTCGGCAAGGTTGTCGAGAGTTTCTTTACATTTATCATTATCACGGGAATGATAAAGTTTGTTTAGTTTCTCTATCTGCCCTTCGCGGATAGCGTCATCTACCGATAACATATCGGTGTATGGCGGGTCTTCGGTTTCAAAGCAGTTCACGCCCACAACTTTGGTCTCGCCCGACTCTACGCGTTTTTGATGGTCATAGGCGGCCTGGTGGATTTCGTCCATGTAGAAGCCGGTTTCTATCGCTTTCAAAGCGCCGCCCATATCGTCAATTTTATTTATATATTCAAGGGCAAGCTCTTCGATTTTATCGGTTAGGTGCTCCACAAAATAAGAGCCTGCCAAGGGATCGACCGTATCGGTAACGCCGCTCTCATGGGCGATTACCTGCTGGGTGCGCAGGGCAACCGTAGCCGCCTGCTCCGATGGCAGGGCGAGGGCTTCGTCGAAAGAATTCGTATGCAGAGACTGGGTGCCGCCGAGAACCGCCGAAAGCCCCTGCAAGGTTACCCGGGGTATATTTACCATGGGTTGTTGAGCGGTTAATGTTGAACCGGCTGTCTGGGTATGGAAACGAAGCATCATCGATTTTTCGTTTTTCGCTTTAAAGCGTTCTTTGAGAATCTTAGCGTAGATTCTACGCGCCGCCCGAAACTTGGCAACTTCCTCGAAAAGGTTGTTGTGGGCATTAAAAAAGAATGACAGACGGGAAGCGAAGCTGTCGATATCCATCCCACGGTCGACGGCGGCCTGTATGTAACATATCGCGTCGGAAATAGTGAAAGCAATCTCCTGAACCGCGGTGGACCCAGCCTCGCGGATGTGGTATCCGGAAATGGAAATAGAATTATACTTGGGGATGTTATCCCGGCAGTACTCGAAAATATCGACCACAAGTTTGAGCGATGGTCTCGGGGGGTAGATATAAGTTCCCCTCGCAATATACTCTTTGAGAATATCATTCTGCACCGTGCCAGCCAGCTTCTCCGGGTCAACTCCCTGTTCCTCGCCGGTTACCACATACATCGCCAACAGAACCGCGGCGGTGGAATTGATGGTCATGGATGTGGAAACCTGGTCAAGGGGTATCCCGTCGAATAATTTTATCATGTCATCAACGCTGTCTATGGCTACCCCGGTTTTGCCTACTTCGCCTTTGGCGATGGAGTGGTCGGAATTGTAACCTATCTGGGTTGGCAGGTCAAATGCCACCGAAAGCCCGGTTTGCCCCTTCTCAAGGAGGTACCGGTAGCGGCGGTTGGATTCTTCGGCGGTTGCGTAACCAGCATACTGGCGCATGGTCCATAAACGCCCGCGGTACATTGTCGGATAAACGCCCCTTGTGAATGGATATTCACCGGGCAAATTGCGGGCGATTGATGAAGTATCTTCACCGGTATAAATCTTCTTAATCTCTATTCCGGAAGTTGTTGTTCTTTTCTTTTTGGAATTACTATCACTCATTTAAGCCTCGGGCTCATTACTCGAATGTTACCAGCACGGCGTCTTTGTCGACAGCCTGACCGGCATTTACCTTAATTTCTTTGACTGTTCCCTCGCCAGCGGATTTCAGTTCATTTTCCATCTTCATTGCTTCCACGATTACCAGGCCATCACCTTTTTTCACCTCCCGCCCTGCTTCTACCAACACTTTGACAACGAGGCCGGGCATGGGGGCTTTCAAATCGGGTAAAGCCCCGCCCACGGCGGCTTCGGCGGCGAATTTGGTAATTGCTTTTTCGCGGTCGTTCATAACTCTCGCGGAGAATGCCCGCTGTCCGGTATCAATCAACGGCGACCCGTCCTTGTTGGAAATATACAGGTCGTACTGCTTGCCTTCCATTATCAGTGAATAAAACCCATCACCGACTTTAAAGAGGTCTACCGAAGTATCATGTTCATCGTTTTGAATAATGTATTTGTCGCCTTCTCTGGCTACGTTAATCGCCAGCTCTTTGCCTTCAATTTCCACGTAATAGGTCATCATAGTCTATTCATCCCCGGCGGAAATGCCATCTTCCATTTGTTAACCTTTTGCTTCCCCGCCACTGCCTGGGCGCGTACCTTTCCATCCTCTTCCATCCTGTTGACGGTTAATGCCACAGCCGCGGCGAAATCATCTTCGGGAGAAGAGCTTTCCTCGTATGTTGCTCCGCCGAGAACATCCTGAATATAATGAGTAGAAATATCTCCCTTGCGGAAATGTTCCTCTTTTAAAACCATTTTATGAAAACTAATGGTCGATTCACATCCGACTATGCGGTATTCGTTCAAAGCGCGAAGCATACGGTCGATAGCCGAAGTTCTGTCTTCCGCCCAGGTGATAAGCTTGGAAATAAGCGGATCGTAATAGATGGGAATACTGAATCCCTCATAAACACCGGAATCTACACGTACTCCAGGCCCGCCCGGTTCGCGGTACAGTTCGAGTTTTCCTACCGAGGGCATGAAATTGCTCTTCGGATCCTCGGCGTAGATTCTGCATTCGATGGAACTGCCGCGGGGTTTTATCTCCTCCTGCACCAGGTCCAGTTTTCCGCCGGACGCGACAATTAATTGTTTTTTAACCAAATCAAGACCGGTAACCATCTCGGTAATCGGATGCTCAACCTGCAGGCGGGTATTTACCTCGAGGAAGTAGAAATTCTTGTCCTTGTCAACCAGGAACTCAACCGTTCCCGCGTTGACATATCCCGATGCCTTAGCCGCGGCCACCGCCGCTTCGCCCATTTTTTTGCGCATGGTTTCATCAACTATCGGCGAGGGCGATTCCTCGATTACCTTTTGATGCCTTCGCTGGATTGAACATTCGCGTTCGGGAAAATAGTAGTAGTTGCCGTGAGTGTCGCAGAGAATCTGGATTTCGATATGGCGTGGTTTGGCGAGATATTTCTCTATGTAGATACGTCCATCGCCGAAAGCCGATTGGGCTTCCGATGATGCTCCCCGTACCGCAGAGGCGACCTCGTCCTCGGAGTTGACGATACGCATACCCTTGCCGCCGCCTCCAGCGGCCGCTTTGATGAGAACCGGCAAGCCGATTTCCCCGATATATTTCATGGCCTGGGTTTGGTTTTCAATGCCGCCCTCGCTTCCGGGGACAACCGGGACGCCGCTATTTATCATAGTTTTACGGGCGGCCATTTTATCTCCCAGCAGTTCGATAACCTCGCCGGGAGGCCCGATAAAGGTCAGCCCGGCATTGGCGACATCTTTGGCGAATTTTGGGTTTTCAGAGAGGAAGCCGTAGCCGGGGTGGATGGCTTCCGCGCCGCGCTTTTTAGCCACATCAATGATTTTCTCTCCTGAGAGATACGATTCATTCGATGGCGGCGGTCCGAGAAGGCAGGCCTCATCGGCGAGACGGACATGCAAAGCGCCGCGGTCGATTTCGGAGTATACGGCGACGGTTTTGATACCCATCTCCCGGCACGCGCGGATAACCCGTACGGCGATTTCACCTCTATTTGCTATTAAGATTTTTTTGAACATAGGCAGTTTATGGTTAATTTAGTTTTTTCATTTTCGATTTAGAGATGTGCCGGGTTTCTCCCCACCGGGTCGAGTCGGAACCCGGCCTGAATTTATTAAACTTGGCGAGAATATAGTTTTGTGCCGGCGCACACGATACCACGACGATAGCTTCATTTCAAATTCGCTCACAGCCATGCTTTAAAGCGGTATATTCCCGTGTTTCTTCGGCGGATTTGTGTCCCGCTTACTGCTGGTCATCCGCAATGCCTTTATCAATCGCGGGCGCGTGTTCTTCGGCTCGATAATATCATCTATATATCCACGCTCCGCCGCCCCGAATGGATCGGCGAACTTCGCCCGGTATTCTTCTTCTTTTTGCTTCAGCTCTTCCTCGGGATTTTCAGAATCTGCTATATCCCTGCGGAAGATAATCTCCGCGGCTCCCTTGGGCCCCATCACGGCGATTTCCGCCGAGGGCCAGGCATAGTTAATATCCCCGCGGATATGCTTCGAGGACATAACAGTATAAGCCCCGCCGTAAGATTTACGGGTAATAACCGTCAACTTAGGCACGGTCGCTTCGCAATAAGCGTAAAGAAGCTTGGCGCCATGTTTGATTATGCCGCCGTGTTCCTGTCCCGTTCCCGGTAAAAATCCAGGGACATCCTGGAAGGTGATAATGGGGATATTGAAACAATCGCAGAAACGGACAAAACGCGCTCCCTTGATTGAGCAATCTATATCGAGGACTCCCGCAAGAACCGCCGGCTGGTTGCCCACTATACCCACCGGCTGTCCGCCGAGACGGGCAAAACCCACCACCATGTTCTGGGCGTAATCTTTATGCACTTCCATGAAATCGCCGTCATCGACGACCAGATTGATTATCTCGGTCATGTCGTATGGTTTGTTGGGATTATCGGGGATAATGTCATTAAGCTGTTCCTCGGTACGCTCGATAGGGTCGGCGCATTCCTTTACCGGAGGTTCTTCCATATTATTCAAAGGGATAAAATCCATCAACCGGCGAACCTGCATCAACGCTTCCGCCTCGTTTGATGAACGGAAATGGGCTACGCCTGATTTTGAAGCGTGAGTTAATGCTCCGCCGAGTTCTTCCTGGGTAATATCCTCGTGAGTTACGGTCTTGACCACGTTGGGGCCGGTAACGAACATATATGACGTGGTATCAACCATAAAAATAAAATCGGTAATAGCCGGGGAATAAACGGCGCCGCCGGCGCATGGCCCCATGACCACCGAAATTTGAGGGACAACTCCCGATGCCAGGGTATTACGCAGGAAAATATCTGCGTAGCCGCCGAGAGAGACGACGCCCTCCTGGATGCGCGCCCCGCCCGAGTCGTTCAGCCCGATAACCGGCGCGCCGACTTTCATGGCCATATCCATAATTTTGCAAATTTTTTCGGAGAATGCCTCGGAAAGCGTACCGCCAAAGACGGTGAAATCCTGGCTGAAGACGAAAACGGTTCTGCCGTTTATTGTGCCGTAGCCGACCGCCACGCCGTCGCCTAAAATTTTATTTTTCTCCATGCCGAAATCGTGGCTTCTATGCGTAACGAACATATCGAATTCTTCGAAACTGCCCCGGTCTAAAAGCATGTCTATACGTTCGCGGGCGGTGAGTTTCCCTTTGTTATGTTGTTTGGCAACGCGTTTTTCGCCGCCGCCCAGGGCGGCCTGTTCGCGCATCTTCTGTAGTTTTTCGAGTTTATCTTTAAGCTCCATCTCCCCTCCGGGACTGTTGACAGCCTTCGGTCTGATTAAGGCTATTGGCTAATATGTAATACCGGCGCCGGATGCGCCGAAAAATGGTTCTTCGGTTCCGCAAATAAAATTGAAAACTAACAAAATGCCCTGCGGAAGTCAAGGATAATGGGGGGCATTGTCAATGATCAATAATAGCGCAAGGTAAATAGCAGTATCTTAATAAATAGATAAGTTACGTGTGCTAATTAAAATTCCCAACTTGAAAACGGACCGGGATTTCTCCCGGGCCCTCATGTATCGATTTATTTACAACGAATCCGGATCATTCACGGGTCCGAGAAAATTGTTATAAAAGGTGTTGTTATCTTCCAGTATCTGCGGATCCGGTGTTTCTCCATCTAAATAGATTCCATAACCGGCGCTGTGTCCGATCGAATCATCAACAATTGTGGGCATAGCATCTTTAATCTTGATGTTCCCGTCGCCATATATCCCCCCGCGTTCGATTTTACAACTGCGGATAATACAGCTGTCGTCATCGGCGTTGGGATAAAAGTATATATTATTCCATTCGCCCTGCCCGGGCATTGGGTTATTACCGTTAAAAGAGATCTGCGCGCCGGTTCCATCGGCGATGAACCCCCCACGGCTTTGAGCGCCGATAACGAACTGGCCATAAGTTGACATCGCAAAAGAGACTCCCGGCTCGATAATTAAAACTCCGGACTGCTCGGAAGTACCGCAATAAACAGGACTGAAAATCAAATATGGTATATCCAGCTTTTGCCATGTTACCGTGCCTACAACATTGCCGCCATCAACAAGTAGCGTATCTCTGAGATTATCACTAAAAGTATTCGTTTTGCCAATTCGGTGAACATAATCGGCATTCATAAAAATCGGGTAATAGTTTATACGGGTAAAAGTATTATTGTTAAAATCAAGGCCGATGCGCGCGTCGTGTTCAACCATCATCCCCATGCCACAATCGCGGATAGTAGAATTCTTAATATTAACTATAGCTGAATCTGTTACCTTAATAACGGGCAATGCCATCCCGCCCCCATAAGCAATCGTGCAATATTCGAAGCTCCCTGATGAGTTATACCCCTTAAATTCGAGACCCTCCCAGTCACCGGAAGCGGGGTTGTTACTCGATGATGTGAAGGTTATGGGCGCGGCGGAAGTACCGTTTGCTATCAATGCTCCTACATTAAATGTTAAATCGTAATCGTCGTTAAACTTTACCACGCATCCCGGTTCTATGGTAACCGTAGCGCCGTTTTCGATATCAAGCCAGTAATTGATAATATGAGGGCTGCCGGCGAGGGACCATGTTTCATCCGATGTGATATCCGTATCGTGTATGGTCCCATCCCCCGATCCTAATACCAAAGTTATCGTTACAGCGTCGCTGGAGGTATGTGAGTTGCCATCGGTCGCGCATACTTCAAGAATTCGTTCGGTGCCGTGTTGTTCATTCGAAGCATCCCAGGAGAAAAAGAAAGTATCGGAAACAATACTGCTGTGGGATCCAATTTCTGCCTGGTCAATATAAAGCGATGTTGATGAAATACTATCATCATCGGTTATAACAGCCTTAACATCGACTACCCCAATTGGCACATCCCCGGAAGCGGGTGTAACAATACTTACCGAAGGAGCCGTGTTGTTTGTGGGTGTATCGCACTCCGAGCACGAAAGGAAAAGTACTCCGATTACAATCAGTAATCCTACGATAATCCTCATTACTGTCTCCTTTATAACAATTTCGGATTAATTCCGCCCGTTATCGACCCGTTCGCCATGTGAGTTTTTACCCGTAACTGTACATCGCCAAGATGATTGTGCCGGGCAAGCTTCAAGAATATAAGATTATTATAATCATAGGGCAATTGATTTTAATTAATAATATACCGGGATTCTAAATCAAAAACCCCTCGAAAGGGGTTTTTGATTGGCCGCTGGACTCGGCGTGTATATGAGGCATTGTGCCTCTTATGCTCCCATCCCGTCATCTCACATACCCACTACTCACCTAACCCACGCTCAATACCATAACAGCTATCCCCCATCGATTTACTGCAAAAAAATTTCAAATATCAAAAAAAACTGCCGAAACACTTGACAACGGCACATTCGTGCAGTATATTGGATATATGAGACACGAAAAAAGACAACCTGTTATCGCGCTTGTGGATATGAATGCCTTCCTGGCCGCCGTGGAGGAAAGTATGAATCCCCTGCTCAAGGGCCGGCCGGTGATAGTCGGCGGGCATCCCGGAGAGCGGGGGATTGTGATATGCGCCAATTATCCGGCGCGAGCCCGCGGGGTCAAGTTCGGCTCCATGTTCAATGAAGCGCATAAACTCGCCCCCGATGCCGCTTTTATCCGCGGCGAATGGCACATATACCAGGATTACTGGGACCAGGTATGCCGTGTTTTCTATGATTACACGCCCGCGGTCGAACCGGTTTCCATGGATGAAGCCTATCTCGATCTGACCGGTTGCATCGATGACTACACGGATGTCCGCGGTTATTTGCAATCGATGAAGGCGCGGATATGGCGGGTTACCGGGTTGAATTGCTCTATCGGCGTGGGGACTTCAAAAACCATCGCCAAGATAGCATCGAATATCGAAAAGCCCAATGGGCTTGTAATCGTGGAACCGGGAGATGAGAAATCGTTTCTCTCTCCCCTTCCGGTCAAGCATATCCCCGGAATCGGGCATAAGACGGTGAAGGTGCTCAACGATTTTGGCGTGGAGAAAGTACGCGACCTGGAGAAGATTCCGGTCAAATTCCTGCAGGATAAATTCGGCGTCCGCGGGCTGGAATTCTACGAATGCGCCCAGGGGCGGGATCCACGCAAGGTCAAGGCTCGGGGAAAGCCGAAAACTATCACCCGGGAGACCAGTTTTCATGAGGATGTAATCGACCGTGATGAGATTTACGCGCACATTTATTATCTTTTGGAACGGGCATGCGCGGAGTTGCGGCGGTTGGATTTAAAGGCGTTGTCGGGCAAAATAAAACTGAGATATTCGGATTTCGAATTCGAGGAAGAATCGTTTGCTTTTGAGAAATCATCGAACGTGGAAAGCGAACTTTACGAACAATTCAAGACGCAGTACAGGAGACTCCACAAACGGCGGGCGGCGCTGCGTCTTGTGGGCACAACACTTTTCCGTTTCACGCCCGACCTGGCGCAGATGAGTATGTTCGCCGGGGAATCGGAACGGCTGTCAGAGATTTCCCGGAGCCTGGACAGCATCCGCGCGCGCTTCGGGTATCATTCAGTAGTTAATGGTAAAACCTTACCCCTGTCAGGGATGTATCAAAAACGCCGGTATGGATATGAGCTTCGCACATCTTCACTCACAAAGTAACTATTCGTTCAAATACGGGACGATTCCATTGGAAAGACTGGTCGAGTTATCATTCCAAAACGGCTTCGGCGCGGCTTGTCTGGCCGACCGCGAAGGGCTTTATGGAGCGGTGGAGTTTTACAGGATGTGTGTGGACGCTGACATAAAACCGGTTATCGGGGTGGAGATGGAGACCGAGTTGGGGCGGTTGTTGTTGTACGCGAAAAATTACGACGGTTACGGAAATCTCTGCCGGCTGGTTACCGAGAAAAGGCTTTATGGGAGTAGTATCACCAGGGAAACGCTGAATTTCATGCGCGATGGAGTACTGGCGGTTATCATGGAATCATCATCCATTGGAGAGCTGAAGGATATTTTTAATGATGACCTTTATCTGAAGTTCGAGAATATCCCCTATGAAAAGAATCTACTCCGGTTGAAGGTAAATATCATGCTGGCTAACCGCTTCGGGATTAAACCGGTAGCGGCCAACCGGGTCGCGTTCGAATCATACAATGATTATCCGGCCCACATGATACTCCGGGCCATCGACAAAAACTGCCTGCTCTCGGATCTGGAAGGTGATGATTGCGCTCCGGCATCGGCATACTTCCGGGGAAAGGAGGATACTAAAAAACTGCTCCTCGATTTTCCCGGGGCGATTCGCAACATCGGCGAGGTGGTAGAGAAATGCAATTTACAGCTCCCGATCGGGGAATTGAAATTCCCCCGTATTGACACAGGAAAGAAAACCGCGTACGAGAAGTTGAGGGATACATGCCTTCGCGGATTGGACCGGAAATACCCGAAGAACTACGGGACCGCGATATCGCGGTTGGAGTTCGAGCTGGAAACGGTGCGAAGGATGGGATTCTGCGAGTACTTCCTGGTGGTTCATGATATCACCCGTTACTGCAGGCGAAACCATATCCCGGTAGTAGGGCGCGGGTCGGCGGCCGGTTCATTGATAAGTTATCTGCTGGGCTATACCGAAGTGGATCCTATAAAGAACGACCTGTATTTCGAGAGGTTTTTGAACCAGGCAAGAAGCGATCCGCCGGATGTGGACCTCGATTTATGCTGGAAATCGCGGGACAGGGTCCTGGAATATGTCTATAAGAAATACGGCGCAAACCGGGTAGCGATGATAAGTTCGTATATAACCATGCAGGCAAGGATGGCGGTGCGGGAGATATGCAAAGTGTTCGGGTTGCCATCAGATGAAATATCCCGGTTCACCAAACGTCTCCCCTATGGTCCCCTTTCGGAATTGAAGGAACGAAGCGGGCGTTACCCGGAGAGCCTGCACCTGCCCTTGAATGATAAACCGTACAGGGATATCATGGACGCGGCTATTAATATTAACGGTTTTCCGCGGCACCTCTCGATACATTGCGGCGGAATTGTTATATCCCCGACGGAGATAACCGATTTGGTTCCGCTGGAGATGTCCGCGAAGGGGATTGCCATTACCCAGTATGATATGTATGGTATCGATAAACTCGGATTGGTGAAAATAGACCTTCTCGGGCAAAGGGCATTGACGGTGATAAAGGAGACTTCCGAGATGGTGCGGGATAAAACGGGTGGTTTTCCAAAGATACCGGATTATGATGAGTTGACCTATGGGAAACTACGGCAGGGCAGATCGCTGGGGGTATTTCAGATCGAAAGCCCCGGGATGCGGGCGGTTTTAAGGGATATCGAACCAAAGGAAGAAAATGACATTACCCTGGCGCTGGCGTTGATACGCCCGGGCGCGTCGGATTCGGGAATGAAGCAGGTTTTCCTCGACCGTCACCGGATGAAGATTAAGCCGGCATACCCGCACCCGTCATTGAAACCGGTCCTGGGGGAAACGCTGGGTACGGTGATTTACCAGGAGCAGGTACTGCGAATCGCGGAGATAGCGGCGGGATTTGATTTGAACAAGGCGGACCTATTGCGGAGGGCGATGACCAAGGAACGGGGGGTTGATGTCATGCGTAAACTCCGGGACAGCTTTGTAAAAGGAGCGATGGAAAATGGCTATGACGAAAAAACCTCTATCGACCTTTTTCTGAGCCTGGCTAAATTCGCCGGATATGGTTTCTGCAAAGCCCACGCGGCAACTTACGCCCATGTTAGTTACAAGGCGATGTATTTAAAAACGCATTTTCCGCTTGAGTATATGTGTTCGGTGCTTAACAACCGTCTCGGTTACTACGCGCCATCGGTTTATCTTGAGGAAACGCGGCGGTTGGGAATCGAAATCCGTGGATTGGATGTTCTGAAAAGCGAAATTGATTTTATGGTGGAAGACAACGCTATCAGGGTGGGATTGTCGCAGGTCAAGAACCTTTCAACTTCCGTAATGAAAAATATTATTACCGAACGGAGGTACCACCGCTTTGAGAATCTCTACGACTTTATCCGGAGGGTTAGACCATCCAAGAACGATTGCGTTAACCTTATCCAATGCGGGGCGTTCGCCTTCACCAGCAAAAGCGGGCCGTCGTTGATGTGGGAACTTGAAGTCGTATATGAACCGGCGATTAAAAGCCGCACCGATGATTTATTCGCATCGCAACCGCCGTCATCAGTATCGCGGGTACCGGAAATGCCGGATTATCCATTGGAAAAAAAGATAGAATACGAGATGGAGATGCTGGAAATGTCGCCATCGGCGCATCCCATGGAATGCGCGCCTCGTCCTTATGACGCAGTCAGTTCGGCGGAGATGGCCGATAACATGAACAAGACGGTACGCATGGTCGGTTATTTAAGCGACCGCAAGCGAATAAAAACCCGGGATGGCAAAATAATGCAGTTTTTGACCCTTGAAGATGAATTCGACACATTCGAGGCGGTGCTTTTTCCGGATACATATATGACGTTTGGTGATACGGCATTCACCTATAAATTGCTGGATATATCCGGAAAGATCGAGAAAAACGGCGGTAATCTCGCGCTTACGGCCGGTTCGGTCAAGCCATACATTTTCCCCGGCGGTAAACTTAAGAAGCGCAAACGGGCGTGATTTGAAAACAGTTGTTGATATTCAAGGATGGATTTGATAAATAATATAGCAGTCAATGAAAGGGGTAAAATGAAACTTTTGATGATATACTGTGATTATTTCAGCACCAACCCGAATATCAAAACTTTGGACTCAGCTGAAGAAGTAAAGGAAAAACTCGAGTTTGAGAACGCATTGGTAGGGATGATTCATGTTGAAGCTGAAGATGAGGAAAACGCCAAAAAGGTCGAAACCAAACTGGTGAAAAACCTCAAGTGGGCGGCGCGCAAGAATGAAACGAATAAAATCGTACTGCATTCTTTCGCCCATCTGTCGGATAGCGATTCATCGCCGGAGTTCGCGCAAGGTCTTTTTGACAACGCGGAAAAGAGACTTAAGGAAGCGGACTATGAAACTTTCCAAACACCCTTTGGATATTTCAACGACCTGGAAATAAAAGCGCCCGGGTATTCCCAGGCGCGGATGTTCAAGGGATTTTAATTTTTAGAGAAGCATAACTCCCCACGAATTGGTTCTTTACAACTTCTCGGCGACCGCGTTGGCGATATCGAGAGTTGAAGCGGAGCCGCCCATATCATAGGTACGCGCTTCACCTTCGGCGATTACCGCCGCGATAGCATCTTCAAGTTTCTGCCCCTTGTCGGTCTCACCCAACCAATCGAGCATCATCTTGGAAGTTAAAAGCATCGCTGTGGGGTTCACTTTGTACTTGCCTTCATACTTGGGGGCGGAGCCATGAGTTGGTTCGAAGACCGCGTAATCATCGCCAATGTTCCCCGAACAGGCAAACCCAAGGCCGCCGACCAACTGGGCGCAAAGATCGGACACAATATCACCGAACATGTTTGATGTTACCAGCACAGAATAATCCTGCGGATTTTTCACCAGCCACATGCACATGGCATCGATATTGGTTTCCCAGAGTTCGATTCCCGGATAATCTTTGGCCACCTTTCGGGCCTCACGCACCATCAATCCAGAGGTTTCACGGATGACGTTGGGTTTTTCGACCACGGTTACGGTCTTGTAGCCGAATTTTTTCGCGTATTCGAATGAATCGCGGATGATATTCTGGCATCCTCTTCGGGTATTGATACGGCAGGAGATAGCCATATCATCGTTGGAAGTATCCGCGAAACGTTTCATCTTGGGATGGGCGTCGTTTAACGCGTTGCGAACCGAATCGGGTACCGGGTGGAATTCCACGCCCACATAAAGGTCCTCGGTGTTCTCCCTGAAAACAACCAGGTCGATATCATCCTTATAGTTAAGGGGATTTCCGGAGTACGCTTTGCAGGGTCGCAGATTGGTGCGCAGGTTAAATTCCTGGCGCAAACGGACAATGGGTGATGAATAAACATGCCCTTTTCCCTGCAATTCGGGAATCAGCTCATCTTCGGCTTCTTCCTTAGGTTTGGATGTTATCGCGCCGAACAGCGCGCAGTCGGTTTCTTTGAGCAGTTTAATGGTTCGCTGGGGAAGCGGGTCCGCCTCTTTGCGCCAAAATTCCCATCCTATATCTCCATGGATGTATTCCGCGTCCAGTCCGATTTTGTCAAGCACGATGCGGGCGGCTTCCATAACATCAACGCCTACTCCATCGCCGGGAAGCCATGCAATTTTGTATTTTGCCATCTGTCGGTTCCTCCGTATGTCTTAATAGTGTTTTTAAAATCCCATGATAATAAAACCCTTGACCGGATTTGGCAAGGGTTTTAGGGGAACTAAGTTGTAAAATCGTGAATTATTTAAACCATACGCCCAAAGAGAGCCGATGCGAGTCGCCCAAATCTGAATCGAAGGGAACATAAGCGTAATCAATGGAATAAAGGGAATAGCGTATACCAAGTCCTCCGGTAAATCCCTTATCGCTGAAGTTCAGGGCATACCCCAAGCGGGGCGAGATCATATTTTTATATGAATATTCGAGGCCGATATGCCCGTGCATATCAGAGTCGGTATACTTGGAAACCTCGGCGGCCACAGTTATCCGCCCGGAATATATATCTTTCTGGGGCATAAGCGCGGCTCCGAAACGGAAAATCTTTGGAAGTTCAAAGGATTCGGAGATAAATTCAACTTCGGGGCCGACGTTAGCATAAGACGCGCCGATTCTCAACATCGGTATGACATCATAAGACGCCCCGAAATCAAAAGCGTAACCGGTGAGTTCGTCGACATCGATTTTTTCATAAAGGTATTTGAAACCGATTCCCAAAGATAATCTTGAGGTTATCGAACGCCCCCAGGCGAAATTGAAGGCTAAATCCCGTGAATCGAATTCGCTTATTGGATTTGTGGTTGGACCGGTGCGTTTTTCAATATCGGGAATGGTGAAAAGGTTGACGCCGAATCCGAAATAGTTGCTTCCCAACCACTGGAAATTCCCGCCTATATACTGCTGGTTAATATCCTGGATAAAATTATGGTATGTAAAGAACAGCCCGCGCGAAGCTACTTTCGGTAAAAGAGCGGGATTGTAGTAAACAGCGGTGGCATCATAGGCGGACGCGACGCCGGCATCGCCCATAGCTAAGTTGCGGCTTCCTATTCCAACTTTCAGGAACGCCAAACCTGTTTCACCCGCGGATGAAGGTATGCTATAAGCATGAACCCCGGAAAAAGCGCCAAGCGCGATCGCCATAGATAAAAAATAAATAATTGTCCTTTTCATAATTCAATCCGATTTCATGGTTAATAGTATCCGATACCAAGAGTTATCAGGTGGTCCGGCGAAAGGCCGTCGAGCGCGCCGGTCGAAAACCCATAATCGAGTTTGCCGAAAAAGTTGCTATATATCTTATGACGGATTCCCGCGCCGAAAGTAATCTGTCCGTCATTGTATCCAACGCGGCCGGAGATAAATTTACGCTTGATCGGACGGGTCCTGATCTCATCGGTATACTCATCCACGTATTCCTCAACGGCATCCTGGTAATACCAGTATTCCGCGCCGAACCTGAATTTCGCGTTCGTTTTCTCATCTTTTTCGTAATCGGCGGCTACGGTAAAAGCTTTTTCCATAAATTTATACGCCAGTCCGAACCGATAGATCTTGGGAAATTCCTCATCATAGGTTGTGCCGCTGGTTTCATAATAGTCGGCTGTATCCCAGGAATACTTGGAACCGAGGTTGCCTACTTTAAAACCGGCGGTCAGGTTATCATCCAATAGATAACCTATAACCCCGAGATCAATGCCCATTGTTCCCACTACGATATCGGCAAAGTTATAATGGACATAACGAATATTAGCGCCTATAGATATATTTTCAACGATTCGCCTGCCGAAGGTCAGGTTGAATGAATTCTCGTCGTTCTTCAAATCGCCGACGACATCTCCGTTGGAATTACGTTCCTTAACATCGCTGACACCGGCGTTTATCCAGCTAAGCCCGATTACAGCCTGTTTGGGAAGCGGGAAGAGAACTTCGGCATAGTTTAGTTTCCTGTCCCAGGTCAGTTTGCTGTATGTAAATCCAGCCTGCGTATTTTTAATACCCGAGATTCCCGCGGGGTTATATCGTACCCCCCCTGCGCCGTCAGCGAGGGCTGTAAACGCTCCGCCCATACCCAGGGCGCGCGCCGACATATCGTATTTAAGGAAGTTGCCGGCATAGCCTCCCACTTCATCTTCGGCCGAAGCAAATGGAACGGCGAGCCAGGCAATTATTAAAAGCGAGATTATAACCAATTTTGTTTTCATCTTTACTCCTCCGTTCCTCTATTTTAAAACCGCCAGTTTACCCCACCAATCGGTGCCATCGGCCATCTCGATCCGGTAGAAATAAATCCCGTTAGCGGCTAAATCTCCACGTATATTGGCACCGTACCAGAGGTCGTTATCATATTCAACCCCGGCGACTACCGGTTTATCCTCGGCTATTATCTTAACCAGGTTCATACCGAAGTCATAAATCTTGATAGTCGCGGTTGTAGTTGACGGCGCTTTGTAATGTATCCTTACAGAGCCTCTGCCCCGCTCCGGAGAGAACGGTACCGGATAGGCGTATGAATCACCGGCATCCGCGGAACCAGCGGGCAGGTATGAGCGATAAACCTTCCATGACAAACCATCATCTGTTGAGCGGACAACGCCATCGGGCCCGCCTGCCCAGATTGTGTCGCCCACTAATTCAACCGCATAGAAAGTTGTCGATAAGTAGACATTGCCGTTATCGTAGTCAACGAATCCGCTGAACTGCTCCCAGCTTTCGCCGTTATCGTAACTGCGCACCAAACCCTGGGTAGTTGCGGCATATACTATCGTATCATCAAAAGCGAAATTCCAGCATTCGAATCCTTCCGAACCAAATGGTGTATTCCAGGTTCTTCCGTGATCGGTGCTCCTGCTGATAGCTATCGATTGCCCCGAACTTACCGGTTTGCAGGAAGCCCAGATTACCGGGTCGGGAGTGTACTGGGTTTCGAGGGTTATAACGAAATCTCCAGGCAAACGCCAATCATCCGGTAAGTTGTCTGAATGCGAGACCTGCACTACCGTATCGGGAATAGAATCGGATGTATAGAATGCGAATCGAGCAACTCCCGCCGCCGAACCGCCATAGATAATAGTTGAATCGGCATTGGTAGTATCAGCAGTAACCGAAAAGAACCTGTTTCTGAGCAGTGTATACAATTCGTTCTCGAAATCGTGTCTCGACGCCGAATCGGGGAATACGTTAAAGAAAGTTGTGTCGGCGGGATGGGAACGTATCAAACCGCCGTAGAAACATGCCGCCCAAAGGGTGCTGTCGGTAACGACGAGGTCGTATGCCAACTGGCCGAAGAAACTCGCCTGTTGAGGCTCAAAGGTCTCCCAGTTTGTTCCCATATCAGTCGACTTATTAAGCCCGGTGCCGATCGGGATTAGTTCTCCTTCGCGCACTTCCGAGCGGGATGTTGCCGCCCAGATGACATCGGGGGTAACCGCCAAGCCGGAAACTGAATTCGATTTCAAGCCATCGGCGGTGCTGAACTTAACCCAGGTCGCGCCCCCATCAGTTGTGCGGGCTACGCCTCCCGATGCGCCTATCCAGAGAGCGGCGCCGTCATAGCGCATATCGATAATGCTGTTTGATGGCAATATTCCACTGCTGTCGGACAGGAAATAGTTCATATATCCA
>WJIJ01000020.1 GCA_014730345.1 Candidatus Zixiibacteriota bacterium
AAGCTCGCCGTAACTGTATTCGCCAATTTTCAAGCTGATAGAATGTATTTCCGATGGTCTCTGGACTATCTTCGGCAGGGAGAATTTTACATAAAAGCTCTCCTTGACCGGGAACGGTATATGCCCGTATTCGGCATCTTTGTTCGGTCCGCTGTCATAGAGTACCTGTATTAAATCAAGTTCGTCATCGGTGCGGAGCCTGAGGCTTAATGCTTCCTTTACCGGCGAGGGCCCCGCCATGGCGACAACGCTCAAAACAGCCTTATCCTCTGAATAGTATTTCACATCGGGCTGATCGAAATAATAGATGTGGGGCTGGGATTTGAAAGCATCATCGAGGTAATCCCTGGCAATACGGGCGTCGTCCCAGCGGCCGTCGGCGGCGAAAACATGCATGCTTAAATAACGGGCGAATGCGTCATTGTTGAAACGTACTTTCTCCACCTCGTAATCGATATCTATATCATCCTCATCTTTATTCTCGTGGAAGCTTTGGTTTGCCCGGGCATATTTTTGCTCCAGAAGCTCGAGCTTTAGAAGAGCCCGCCGGATTTCAACATAGACATCGTCGAACTTGTCTTTCCATGAATAATTAATCGCCTTGAATAAATTCGAGTACAGGACTTCATAATCCTCGCCGGCATATTCGAGGGTGTTATCATTGAGTACCATCGATGCCGCTCCCCTGGTAACGCTTTTGGTGAAAAGTTCCTCCGCGGTGTTTTCAGCCAGTGTCAGCCGCGCGTTGCTGGTATCCAGGTTGGCGGCATAATGATGAGCGAAACCGCTGTCCAGGTAGAACAGCAGCCGGTCCTTTTTGCCGAAACGATTCCGTTCTTCATCGAGTAATTGGGCGGCGGCATCGTAGTTTTGATTCTTTATAAAATCACGGACGGGCTGGTAGAACTTATTCCGAGTGGCAACGCTCCCGCACGCGAAAAGAACAGCCGATACAACGAGAACACCAACAAGATACTTTAGAGTTTTAGCCCCCCGAACCCTGGCGTAGTCCTTTATATACATGGTTCCCTTTTTAATTATTTACTTAACGCTTCCTTTGAAATTAGTATCGTTTGGTTATGCTACCATTTTAGGTTGTCCTGCTCGACGAATTTCTTGATTTTCTTAGAGCCTATCCAGACCTTTTCGTTGGTTTCAATATCTATAAGCTCCATATCGGTTTGATAAAAAACGACCGCTTTGCCCTCCACCTGGTCAACTATTGTCTTTACTGAGCCAAGCATAAGATAATCCGCACCCAATTCCTGCCGCAGTCGTTTTCTGCTCTCCGGCGAGGCGAAATCCTGCTGTTCAAGACGTTCCCCGCGAAGCTCCGGACGCTGGTCCCTGCTGGCCACGAATTTGACCTTGCCGGAATTAATAAGCTCTCTCTCGATATCGGTAGTGAAGGTTTCGGTGTCGATGTGTTCGGTACTGCGGTTGCGGATGGGTCCCACGGTAACAACCGGTTTACGTCCCTCCGCTTCGAGGAAATTGGTAAGCCAGTTACGGTCCAGGCAATCGGAAACCATTTCCTCGGAAACGAGCCTTGAATCGGTATCATTCCACCTTCCGCTTAAATCGACCTGCTCTTCAACATCTAACCGTTTGACCTTCCTCCCGCCGCAGGCGAGTACCAAGGCAAATATGCAGATAAGCGCTATTAGCTTTTTCATTATTCCTCCTGGCATTTAAAATCCTTTGTAATAAATTTTTTAATTTTCAAATCTTAAAAAGTTCTTTTTCCTCCTTAAATTAAGGGGAAATATATACATTGATATCGATTTACGTCAAGTTGAATTTGGATTTAAGAGAAACTCCCTTTCAATTGCTGAAAGGGAGTTTCGCATACAGAGGATTGTGCTTGAGAATACTGAAATTATGATAGATTAATAAATCCCTGGAAAAAGTTATCAGGGTCGTACCTGGCTTTTACTTCCTGAAGACGGTTATAATTCGATCCCAGTGAACGGGAGAAAAATTCTTTGCCGCCTTCGCCGAATCCCGGGAAGTTCATGTAAGTGCCCACATCCTCCAGTTTGACGATTTCATCGAATGCTTTGCGGGTCCAATCAACATTCCTGTCGGTCTCCGAGGGATCATCCCAGTTTGATTCAATATTAACCAGGAAAGGTGAATTTCGCTGGTAAAATGCCGTACTCTCCGAATTGATCCTGTTCGCCTTACCGCCCAGCATCCAGATATCTATAGAGGTTAAAGGCGAAGGACGGTTTTCGGCGTGCTTTATCACCAGGTCGATTAGCCTGTCATCAAGTTCATTGACATACGCCGATTTCCAGTAGTATTTGCGGCCATCCGGAAAATCGGGATCGAGAACCTGCTGAACGAACTTGAACGGAAGAGGTTCGCTTAAATCGGCAATGGGTTCTCCCAGGTTGCGGAAAGGTTCAAGAACCTTTTCGCCATCTTTTAAATTACCGGTGTAGCTTCCGATAAAGACGAAAACCGGCTTGCCCCGGTACTGCTCCGGTATAAAGTCTTCAAGGGGGGCATTCCATAAAACGCCGATCAATCCTAATTCTTCGGGAGCATCGGGAAACGCGTCGCGTATTAATTCGAAACCTTCTTTTGCTTTGGATAACGGATAGAAGGTCAACAAAAGCCAGACTTTGGGGTCTATTGGATGAAGCTTGAATTCGAAGGAGGTGATAATTCCAAAATTGCCGCCGCCGCCTCTTATTGCCCAATAAAGGTCGGAATTTTCATCGGCGCTGGCGCGTACAAGTCCGCCGTCAGCGGTTACCACTTCCGCGGAAATTATATTATCCAGGGATAAACCATGTTTTCTTGTCAACCAGCCATAACCTCCGTGAAGGGACAGCCCGGCCACGCCGGTTTTGGATACTACACCGAGAGGAGCGGCCAAACCGAAGGCGGATGTTTCGTGGTCAACATCTCCCAGTGTGGCTCCGCCCTGGACCCTGGCGGTCTTTTTTACCGGATCAACATGAACACCGTTCATACCCGATAAATCGATTACCATGCCATCGTCGCAGACGGCTCTTCCGGCCACATGGTGTCCGCCGGCTCGGATACTGATTAGAAGATTGTGGCTCCGGGCGAACTTAACCGCGGAAATTACATCGGCGGTTCCACTGCAACGGGCTATTATGCAGGGCTTTCTGTCAATCATACCATTCCATACCGAGCGGTGGAGTTCATAATGTTCATCGGCGGGCATGTGGATTTCGCCGCGAAAGTTCATCATTAAACTTTGAATATCATCATTTGTCAGGTTTGATTTCTCTCCATTGGTTTTAACGAATGTTAAAGGGTCCATATAAAGGCTCCAATATTTTTGTAATTATGTATTATTGCGCTATTTATGTAGGCTATAACAATAAAAAACGGGTTCCGTTCCCGGAACCCGTCATTTAATTATATATTTATTCCTTTCAATTCAAATATGCCCTCAGCGATTTACTTCGCGAGGTATGCCGTAAGCGCTTGATAGCCTTTTCCTTGATTTGACGAACGCGCTCGCGGGTTAGCCCGAAACGCGCGCCTATCTCCTCGAGGGTCAAAGCTTTCTCATGGTTCAATCCGAAATAGAGGTTAATGACTTCCGCTTCCCTGGGGGAGAGCGAATTCAACGCCTTTCCAATCTCGATTTTCAGGGAATCATCCATCAGTGTTTCATCGGGCGGCGCTTGCATATCATCTTCGAGGATATCAATAAGGCTGTTATCCTCGGAGACGGAGAAAGGCGCGTCCAGCGAAAGATGGGTGTTGGAGATTTTCAAGGTATCGGAAACCTCAAGTTCGGTCAACTCCAGTTCCTTGGCAATTTCATCCGGTGAAGGTTCACGTCCATACGTCTGCTCCAGCGAAGAACTAATTTTGCCGATCTTGTGCAATGTGCCCACCCGGTTTAAGGGGAGGCGGACGATGCGCGATTGTTCGGCCAATGCTTGCAGAATCGCCTGGCGTATCCACCAAACGGCATAAGAGATGAATTTGAATCCACGGGTTTCATCAAAACGTTTTGCCGCTTTGATTAACCCGATGTTCCCCTCATTGATGAGGTCGGCCAACGACAAACCCTGATTTTGATACTGTTTTGCGACCGAGACTACAAAACGGAGATTGGCTTTGGTTAATTTTTCAAGGGCCCTGTGGTCGCCCTTGCGTATACGTTTTGCCAACTCCACTTCTTCGTCCGGGGTTATCAAAGGGGTTTCTCCGATTTCCCGGAGATACAGGTCTAACGAACGTTCCTCATCACGGTATCTGCGTATCTGTCTCGACAACTATTAACACGCTCCTTCTAAGGGTAAGGGGTTTATAAGGGTATATGTATCCAAATAATTCCGAAATCGATACAATTCCAGAACCTACCTAATTAATTACCAAATCCGTGGTTCCAGGGTTCCCTGGATTATGGTTTTACTGCAATATACCGCGTTGCGCCGCGGCGTTTTATGAAAAACGGAATTGCCTTATCCCGATTAGAAAGCTTGTCTGCCACTTCATAGAATTCTCTCTCGTCGCGTACGCGCTCTCCGTCCACCTCAAGGATAAGATCGAATTTTTCCAATCCCTGCACTTCGGCAGGGCTGCCAACTTCCAAATCTGTAATAATGACTCCCGGCTGGAAGTCAAGTCTAAGCTGAGAAGCCGCCTCCTCGGTAAATGTTTCCGCCTTTATGCCCAACCATCTTCTATCCCTGTCGCTCTCACGGCTTGTTCCCGATTGAGCCATATCGAGCGCTTCAGCGCGGTTACCGAGCTCAACCCGCAATGTTTTCCGGTCGCCATTGCGGATGATTTTAACCTCGACTTCTCTATTGGGCGGCGTTTCCGCAACCCTGAAACGGAACTGTTTCAAGTCGGTAATCTTAGTACCGTCAAATTCTACAATTACATCGCCGGTTTCAAACCCGGCTTCTTCGGCGGGTGAATCCGGTATAACCTGACCGATAATAACTCCTTCGGTGCCGGGCAAATCCATAGCTTCGGCCAGATCCCTGTCAATGGCCTGGGGGCTTACTCCAAGCCAGCCGCGAGCCACCTCGCCGCTTTCTTTCAAGGCCTCAATAACAGTTTTTGCTAAATTTACTGGAATTGCAAATCCTATGCCAACACTGCCGCCAGTTGTGGAAGCAATGGCGGAATTTATGCCGATAACCTCTCCACGTATATTTACTAACGGTCCGCCCGAGTTACCCCGGTTAATGGAAGCATCGGTCTGAATATAGTCCTGGTAACTTACTATATCACCCCCGAAAGTTAATCCCTCACGCCCTTTGGCAGATATAACCCCTACGGTGACAGTTCTGTCTAATCCCAACTGGGGAAATGGGTTACCTATTGCGATAGCCCAATCTCCAACCCTGATGGCATCCGAGTCGCCAAGCTTGATAGATGTTAATGAAGAGCTTGGATTAATTTTCAATAATGCTATATCGGTTTCTGGATCAGTACCGACTAAATCAGCCGAATATTCGGCAGTATTTGAGAGCCGGACTCGGATTTTATCGGCCTCGCGGACGACGTGATTGTTGGTAACTATGTAACCGTCTGCACTTATTATGAAACCGGAGCCCAATGACTCGCTTCGCCTTCTCACCGGTTCCCGGTCCCCATTCTCGGGCATACCGAAAAATCGGCGGAAAAAATCATCATCAAGAAAACTATGGTCGAATCCACCTTCCTTTATTGATTCGGCGGAGATATTCACCACCGCGTCTTTAACCCTGCTGGCTACCGCCACAAATGGACTTTCGCCTTGTTCATTTAACGGAAACTGGTAATCCGCTTTTATAACATCCGCCTCTTTGTTCTCCGCCGGCTGAAAAGCGGTCAGGCTATCGGGCAATGAAAGCCCGGAGGCGATTAAAATTCCCACTAATATAAAGAGAAGCGAGGAAAGACTATATATGAGAAAACCTTTTCTGAAATTATATTCTTTACTCACGGCTTGCTCCTGTCTGTAAATTATTTGGAAAAACCCTGCAATTTAACAACATATTAACCCGATGTCAAGTATTATTTTTAAATGAATACGAGCTTTATTTAACTATGTTCCCGTCAATTATTAATGATTTAACGTATCAACCCCCTGTCACGTTCCATTATTTATCACTAATTTCCGGATTAGCGAGGAAACGGCGTACCTCCCGCGCTTCCCTCGAATTAACGGGCAGGTGTTTTAATGCTTCTCTTACATAATCCAGCCCCATTTCCTTCATTCCATTGTAATAATTAGCCTTACCGAGATAGTACAACGCGGTGCCGTTTTCCGGGTCCAGCGAGTGGGCATGTTCGGCGGCGACCAGCATCTCCCGGTAATTCCCCAGGTTCTCCTGAACGAAAGCTAACAATGTTACCGATTCTATATCGGTTGGATATAATTTAATAAGCCTGTTCAACCAGCGCCGGGATTCCTCGAGCTTTCCCATGGTCGCCGTGATCAAGCTCAGGTTGTAAAGGCTCGAACGGGAATCGGGATTTATTTCCACGGCGGCCCTGTAAGCAATATACGCCTCCCGGTACATATTCATTTGAGAATAGATAAAACCTATGCTACCCAGGTAACGGGGATTGTCCGGGGAATGCTCGGATGCTTCGCGGTAAGCATCGAGAGCTTCTTCGAGTTCCCGCCGGTCTTCGTGATGCTTGGCGAGGACTTCGTAAGCGTATGCCTTGGTGTCAGGGCAAAAATCGATTATATCTTCAAAGCGGGAAGCAGATTTTTCGGTATTGTTTAGAACGCCCGCCGCCGGTATAACCGACACTAACAGCAGGCCGCAAATAGGGAGAATAAGGCTGTTCAGTTTGAATGGAGAGGGTTTGTAAATTTTGTAAATGACAACGGGCAATACCGTTAGGGGCACAGCTACGAACGAAAACAGGTCCCAATCCCAGGCCATACCCAGTTTAGGGTCGATAAAAACCAGGAAGATAAGGGGATAGATCAGGGCATTGGCAATAAAAAGCACAGCGGTTGATGATATATCTCTATTAGAGAGCCGTGAGTTCGATAAGGCAAAGATAATCAATAATGTTATGGCAACCGGCGCCAGCACCATTAACTCGTTGACTATATCAATTGTATGTTTAAGGCTGAAAAGAACATAGTTGCTGGCCCCGGATGGTATAATACGCAAAAGGAAATCATTGCTCCAGAACAGGGAAACCGCTGTGCAGGCCAATACCGCGGTTAGTGCCGGGGCGAATATAAAAAATCTTTTTATCCTTCCACTTAATAGCAATGGTTGTCGGTAGCGGGCGATTAGCATGGTTATGAATGAGGGAAGGAGACATACCGCCTGCAGATGCGTCCCGATGGCTAAAAGCAGGAAGATGGCCGGAAAGATTATCGATTTACGAAGAAAGATGTAGTCAAGGCTGAAAAGGATGTAGAGGGAAACGGCAAGGTAAACGGGAGTATATGATTCGATATACCCGAAAAAAAGCATGGTGGCATTGGTTCCGATTATAACTAATCCGGCGAATAACTGACCGCCGAAAGCGGAGAAATGGTTGGCAACGAACCTTACCAGGAAAGCGATAAACAATCCGCCGGATATAATGGAAACCCAAGCCATGGCTTGAAAGGGGCCGACATCGAACAAACCGGCAATACCTCTTCCTCCCTGTTCGTAAATAAAGCGCGACAGGTAGTTATGGTCGAAACGGTACGGCAGGAACAGGGTATCCAAGAGGTACGAATTCATCCATAGTTGGCCGTCGCCGGTAAGTAAAGTGGAACTGCGGAAGTAATAAAACACAATTGCCGCTGAGATTCCCGCTAAAAGACCCGCGATCCATTTTGCCGGAGTTGAAACCGGGGAGGATTTCGAGATAAACGATTCAGGGAGGTTAAGCAGGCAAAGGATAACAGCGATGGCGCCGAGGATTAGACGTACCGGAACATCGTAATACGCAAGATAATTTATGCCCCATAACCTTTGCCCGGTTAAAAAGGAGCCGGCTAAAAAAATGAAAATCATCAGGATAAAAACTATCTTTCCTTGAAATATCTTTTGATGGTTTTTATTCCGCACCAGCGCCTCGGTTTGGATCCGCAAGGGACACGGTTATTTATCAATAAGCATCAGGTGGATATCCATAACATTGGTTTTCGTCGGCCCGGTAAGGAGTAAATCTCCCATCTGCTTAAAGAAATGGTAGCTGTCGTTGTTGTCAAGGTAATCATGGGGGTTGGTACCTTCGCGTCCTGCCTGTTTACAAGTGGTATTATCGGCGATTGCCCCGGCGGCGTCGGTGGGGCCGTCGGTGCCGTCGGTACCCCCGCTCAATACCACGATATTTTCATAGTTGTCGATATCCAGCGCGGCGGCAAGGGCAAACTCGGTGTTACGGCCGCCGAGTCCGTCGCCGTAAACCGTTACGGTGGTCTCTCCTCCGGCAATAAGGCATGCCGGGGTCTTGACCGGATTGCTGTAGTTGAGGATAGCCTTTGCCCTGGCGGTGAGGTCGCGGGCGGCATGTTTGGCTTCGCCCTCCACCGGTTGTTGCTCAAGATGGACGTTATATCCCAGTTCTTCGGCTTTCCTGCGGGCGGCTTCTATGGCGAGACGGTTGTTGCCGATAATAACGTTCTGCACCTTCTGAAATACCGCTTCCCCCGGCTTGGGAGTATCGGGAATCTGGCGGGCGAATCCTTTGTATAGGTAATTTTGTACGTTTTCGGGGTAGCGGTCCTTAAGGTAGTAATTGGCGGTAACCCGGTGGCAATCATCGAACGTGGTCCGGTCGGGAGCCGTGGGGCCGGAAGCGATAGAATCTACCGGGTCGCCAATCACATCGGAAAGAATCAACGTCAGCACTTCCGACGGATGCGCGGCCATAGCCAGCCGTCCTCCCTTGACTGAAGAAAGATGCTTGCGAATTGTGTTCATGGCTCGTATATCAGCTCCGGCCTTGAGCATTACAGAGGTGGTCTCCTGCTTATCCTCCAGGGTAAGCCCCTCGGCGGGGGCGCAGAGCAATGCCGAACCGCCGCCGGAGATAAGGCATATCACCAGGTCATTTTCGCCGGTACCGGAGAGTATATCCAGGATCCGCGTTGTACCGTAAACGCTCTGCTCGTCGGGTATTGGATGTCCCGCTTCGTTGATTTGAATTATCCGGCATGGTTCGCTGTAGCCGTATTTTACATTGATGAAACCGTCGGTAATCCGGTCGCCGAGCATATCCACCAGGGCGGAAGCCATAGGCGCGCCTGCTTTTCCAGCGCCCACAACGATGATGCGTTCATATCTGGACAGATTATACTGCTTATTCTCGACAGTGAGAATGCCGCCTTCGAGATTAAGGACATTTTTAACCAGTTTCCCCGGTTCAACAGCTTTTAGGGCATAGTCGAATATAGCAAGCGCGTCATTGCGCATTTTCTGGATCTGGACAAGGTACATCGGTTCTTTAAGCTAAAGGGCGTATATGGGTTAACTTTGCTGATGCAATGCGGATAGAGAATTCAAGCGAGGAGTTTTACTCCCCGCTTGCCGCATTTTAATGCTAATTTGCTATTTAGCTAATCCCGTACAACGGTCCGAATTTGCCCTTCATGTAATCCATAAATGGTTTATGCGAAAGTTTTTCGCCGGTAACTACTTCGACCAGTTTTTCGGCGCGGTATTTCTTGCCGTGTGAATGAATATTGTCATTCAGCCATTTTTTCAATTCGGCGAAATGCCCGATGCGGAACTGGTCCCCCAACGCCGGAATATCTTCCTGCGCTTTGGCAAAAAACTGGGCGGCGTAGAGGTTGCCGAGGGTATAAGTCGGGAAATAACCAATAAGGCCGTTGCTCCAGTGAACATCCTGCAAACAACCGAGGGCGTCGTTCCCGGGCTTTATTCCAAGGTAATGCTCGAATTTTTCGTTCCATACCCCGGGAATATCCTCGACCTTCAAATCTCCTTTGAAGAAAGCGTGTTCCAGCTCGAAGCGCACGAGTATGTGCAAGTTGTAAGTTACTTCGTCAGCCTCCACTCGTATGAACGAGGGACGGACATCGTTGACGGCGAAGAAGAAATCATCGAGAGATACATCTTTGAGCGTATCGAAAAACATCTTTTGCACGATAGGGAAAAAGTAGACCCAGAACGGGCGGCTTCTGCCTACCATGTTTTCCCACATGCGCGACTGGGATTCATGGATTCCCAGCGAGATAGATTCGCCGCGCGGGGAGCCGTAGTGTTCATCGGGCAGACCCTGGTCATAGATGCCGTGACCGGATTCGTGAAGAATCCCAAAAAAGGCATCGTTGAAGTGATTAGGGTTATACCTTGTGGTTATACGGGTGTCTCCGGGGCCGATGCCGGTGCAGAATGGGTGGGTGGTAGTATCCATCCGGCCCTTTTTGAAATCGAAACCGATCATCATGGAAGCCATCTTGCCGATGAGTTCCTGCTTGTCAACGGGATATTCCTGCTCCACGATGGAGATATCCGGTTTTTTCTCTGAGCCGAGAACTTTCTGTACGAAGGGGACTAACTCCTCGCGGAAATCATTGAGAACCTTACCTATGGTTTCGTAGGTGCCGCCGGGTTCGTAATCATCAAGAAGGGCGTCGTAGGGTTCTTTTTCGTAACCGACGGCTTCGGCATATTGTCTTTTAAGGTCGATCATTTTCTCCAGCCATGGTTTAAAATGGTTGAAGTCGGATTTTTTCCTCGCTTCGACCCATGCCGAATCCGCCAGGGAAGAAGTTTTGCTTATCTCCATAACCAGATCGGTGGGGACTTTTGCCGATTTGTCGTATTCCCTGCGTAATTCGCGTATATTGGTTTCGGTATCGGAGAATTTTTCCTTATTGAGTCCTGCCTGTTCTACCTTGTCAAGTAACTCACCAATACGCGGAGAGGTGAACTTTTGATGTCCCATACCGGCAAGCATAGATACCTGTTGCGAGCGTATCTCCGCGCCGCCGCCGGGCATGTGGGTTTTGTGATCCCAATCTAAAAGGGCCAAGCAGGAATAAATAAGGCTAATCTCACGAACCGTTTTTAATAATTCCTGATATGCTTGTTCAGCTGATTCAGCCATAATAACTCCAGTTTATCGAAATGTTAATAGTTGTCCTTACCTTTTACCCGCGAACGGAATAACACAATAGTTAAATACGGGGAATAAGTCAAACAGTTATAAATTAAAGCCATAAAAAAGCCGAACCCGGAGCGGGTTCGGCATACTTATTAAGGCTTGCGCCATGAATAAAAGTTATAGATTTATTCTTCTATAATTTCTATGCAGCCTTCAGGGCAGCTGTCCACGGCATCGCGACAGGCGTCTTCGGCATCGGGAGGAACTTCGTCAACAATAACTTTGGCGATATCTTCATCGTCCATCTCGAAAACTTCCGGACAAAGTTCTGCGCAAATACCATCGCTACTGCAAAGCTCGCGGTCTACTTTAACTTTCATGATCTATCCTCCTAATTGAGTGTCTATTTCCCGGGCAGACATCCGCCTGCCATCGGCGCATTATACAAAATCGCAAAGGAAAGGCAAGTCTTTTTGGAGAAATTTTACGGTGGTTTTAAATTTAATTAATCAGGCGTTATCCGGTAAATATCCGATAAAGTTGGTTGGTTTAATACATAAAAAAGCCCCGGGTTGAACCGGGGCGTCAAAACAGGTTTCCGGGGAGGTTATTTAAAAGTTTTCTCTATCCTGTTGACAGCTCCCGTATAATCGACCGGCGGATCGGCTGAAAGGGTGTTGATAACGCTAACCGCTCCGCTGGTGCCGTTGATGTTGCAGACATGCCAGTACCAGTATTCCTCGCAATTATCGTTGGGAGGAGTGAAAGTTAGTACCTCGCGGTCAGGTTTAACCAGGGTTACCCTCGCTCCGGAGGTGGTCAGGTCGCCTTCGCCGCTGAAATGGTAAACCGCGTACTGGTAAGTTCCGCTGAAATTTCGGGTTATGGTAATATGCTCAGGTCCGTAGCTGGTAACGTCATCGAGATCGAGTTCCGCGTAGGGGGCGCTGGTAGTGTCTCCGCGGTCGACATAGTAAATATGGTAATCCGTGCCGGATATTTCCGGGGTCCACAGATGGGAATCGAGGTCTTCGGGATCCTTGCCCCAGGTCAGTGTAAATTGAGCCCAGAAATCGCCCTCGGAAAGTTTTATGTTGTTCAGGTACACGACCGGGAGTAGAGAGTCTTCATAGGTGATATAGCTAATATCAAGCGTATCGTTGCTGTATATATGGAAAGATAACCCCAACAAGGTAGCGAACTCGGTGTAGCTGGAAATTTTGTCCATGGGAAATGTCGCCAGCTTGCTCTCGGAATGAGCCGAACCGGCTACTGTATCGGAGAGGTGAACGAAGACATCGCCGTACTGGTTTACATTCTGGCAGAGGCTGTAAACCGAATCGAGTTTACCCTGTACCGTAACCGCCGATGTCCAGGCATCGCTGTAAATGGCATCGAGATAAAGCGGCGATTCACTGCCATAGGAGTACATGTAATGCGTTATAGGGGTAAGTTTCAGCCCGACATTCGGGTTAGCTTTAGCCATGGGCACCGGCTCTTTGATTCCCGGAGCTTTGCCCAGCCAACTGCCGCCTATACCTGTCTCCATTATCTCATAAGGGATGTAAATACAGTTCGAATAATATTCGGGAGTCGATGATGTATCGCAGGCATAAACATAAAGGTAATTTTGCAATAGACAGGCTTTGACAAAAATACCCGGCAAGGCGGTGCCGTCTTTGGCGGTAACGGTAACATCCACATCATGGGATGTCATGTCGAACTCGATTTCTCCGTTAGAGTCAGTATAACCCTGGGAGGATTGTTTTGCTGTCGGGTATCTTTCAATATCGGGTTCACTTTCATTACTGCCGCATCCGGCAATAATGAAAGACCAGATTAATACTATTAAGATAGTCCATTTACGAATTTTCATAATTCATCTCCAGACCTGTGTAAAATTTGGGAATTATCTTCCGGCATTATCTTTTAAATTAAAATCGGATAATTTTCGCCCGAACTTTATTGGAGGATGATATTTGATTTCGGTTTAGGCTTGAAAATATGTATAAATCAAGGGTTTTTGGGGTGTAGTATTTGTGCATTAGTGAATTATTTTTAAATGAATTATGGAACATTCTATGAATATTTACGTTTACAAATCACCGTATTTAGAGGATTGTATGGAAAAGAAGTTAATTGCTAAATTACCCGGTTTTTACTTAAGCATTGTCATGGGGAGCAGGCTATATGAACATCATTTGCACTACCGAGATTAAAGCGCCCGCGGAGGCAATTTTTGAATTCATTGAAGACCATCGCAAAACAAAACGCTGGATGAGGGGGTTGTTGGAGACATCATATCCTGAGGGATATAATTGTTATAATCCCATTGGATCGCGTTTTGTGCAGAAAGTCCGCGAATTCAACAGGGAAGTGGTCTACAAAGGAGAAGTAACCGGTTATCATAAACCAAATTACTACAAATTTATTGTAAACAACTCTTATATTAAATTACAGATTGAACTTCGCTTGCATTCCAATGGAAGCGGAACAAAACTCGTTTACTCAATCAGGGTTGTCGATGGCAGTTTTATCGCCCGAGTATCTTTTAAATTCTTTTCCCTTCTTTCCCGGCAAATCGCCCTCAGGCATATAACCAGTCTTAAGAAACTTGCCGAGGCCGAGATGCGCTACCGTGAAATAAATAGCATAATACGCCAGGAGCGGAGGGCTTGAAGGGAATCCTAATTAACGGACATTCATAGCCTTATACATTCCCGCTTGTAAAAATCCGATTTTTTATTATATTGCCTCCAATAATACCGGAACTTAAAACGAGGTGTATAATGATGAAACGTGCGATACTGCTTGTGCTGTGCACGCTTTTTGCTAATGGCGTTTCTGCAGATGTTTTAGTAAGTCCTGATGGGGAAAACGAGATACAATATCATCAGGTGGAAAAAGGGCTGACCGTGGAGGATATCGTTCCCGGAATGGCCCTGGATTTTGAGCAATATGATATCGATCCCGGAATTGCCCCGGAAGGCGATTATACAGGATGGATGACATTTACGCCTGACGGCCAGAGGGTGCTGGTTACCAACCGAATGACGGAAAATGTTACGGTGATGGACGCGGAGACCATGGAAGTGCTGACCAATTTCCATGTCGGCTACTATCCCGCGGGAATAGCCGCCACAAATGATAAGGCGGTGGTTACCTGCGCGTTTGCCGATTCGGTATATATTATTGACCTCGATGATTATTCAATCGCGGCCGGGTTTGAAACCGGCGAACAGCCATGGGTAGCGAGGATAACTCCCGATGAAAACTACGCCCTCGTTTCCTGTGATATAGACGATGTATGCGAGGTAATAAACCTGAACACATTGACCCATGAGGGCACTATTCAGAATTTCCCTGTCTGGCTTATGAGCTGGTCGTTCAACAGCGAAAACGGCCGTAACGGTTTCGAGTTCTCGGGATTCGAAGTACTGCCGGACAATCAACATATAATCGTAACCGATGGCGAAACCAATGTGCTGATTATAGATATATTCACCGGAGATGTCGTTGAAACGATACCTGATATTATCGACGGGCGGGCGGTTGCTTTGTCGGGCGACGGTGCTAAAGCGGTTGTTGCCTGCTATGGCACCCCGATGAAAGCGTATCAAATTGATTTGATGACCTATGAGGTAACCGGCACAGTGGAAGTAACCGGATATGGTCTTGGGCGCAACGGGCTGGCGGTTAACCAGGACGGCTCGAAGGCATACGTGGGGACCAGCAACAACACCAGCGCTATACTGCGTTTCGATACATCCGATTTTATAATCTTCACCGATACCTATACCGCGTTCTGGATAGGTGTTTCCCCTGACCACAGCATGGCAATCAGCGGGCAGTACCGTTTTTCCATTATCGATTTTGAGACCGAGAGTATAATAGGGCAGTATTTCGGGAATTCCCAGAATTTGGGAGCGGTTTCACCGGTAGGTACTTACGCGGCAGGCGCCGACCCGCACAGGCATGAGGGTTTGTATTTCTATGACTACACCGACGGTTTCCCGGATTATTTGGGCACTACCGAGGCGGGGCTTTCCCCTGAAGGCGATGCCCCCCGCAGGGTGGCAGTAGCGCCCGATGGGAGCAAAGCCGTGGTTTCCAACGTGCTGTCGGATAATGTTACCATTTTGAACCTGGACACCTATGAGATTGAAGCAATACTTCCTGTCGGTGACCGGGTGCAGAATGTGCAGATAACCTCCGATTCCCGCTACGCCGTTGTCTGCGGGTTTAACTCTAACTCGGTACCGGTGATAGACCTGAACATCAATGAAATAGTCGCAGATGTCCCCGCCGGAGCACGAGCCGGAGTGGTTTCAATTACGCCGGATGACCGTTACGCCTATGTTGGCAATATCTCCGCTAATACCGTTTCGATTATCGAACTTGACGGTGAGAACAGCAGTGAGATTAATGAGATATCATGCGGCGTGATCGGCGTGGTCTGGGCCGGTATGGGCGTTTCCAGCGATGTGGAATGTTCCCCTGATGGTGGGTACGCGCTGGTGGCGGCGTCGTTTGATGATGTGGTGCATGTTATCGACACCGATGATATGGAGATAGTGGCGTCGCTTCCGACAGGAGATTTCCCGATTCAGTTGGCGTTTAACGCCGACGGGCAATATGCGATCGCCACAAATTATTTCGATGACAGCTTCACCCTGATGGGAATAGACGGCGGCAACTCATGGGTTGTCGGCAATTTCCCGGTTGGCGACGCGCCGTTGAGGGTGGCATATAATGAAGTTACCGATGAGTTCGGGGTTGGGTTGTACAGCGATAAGGTCTTGGTCAATGTAGATCCGCAAACAGGAGATATAATCAGCAGGGATTATTATACCCAGTATGGTTCATTGCTCCAGGTCGATTTCGACGAGGAGGGCGAACCGATGATTTTAACAATGTCCGATGGTTCAACACCGGGGCATTTACATCGCGGGTCGGAGGTCATCGGGCTTCCGGCAACACCTACCTATTTCGATTACACCTCTTCAGGAGGGATTGTCGCGGTGGCTATGCCCGGTCCGGACTATGTTACAGTTATTGATTGGCAACAAACGGGCATCACCGATACGCGGAATATTGATATATCCCTCCCGGGCAATTACCTTATTGCCAGGGCGTATCCTAACCCATTCAATCCGCAGACAACGCTCGATTACTACGCGCCTGCCGATGGTGAAATCAAGCTCGCTATTTATAACGTTAACGGGCAGTTAGTTGATATCGCGGTGGAGGGATTTGTAAGCGCGGGGATGCACAGCGTTACCTGGGATGGCGGTGCAATGCCATCCGGGATATATTTCGCGAGGTTGACTGCGGGAGACAGGACGGCTACCAAGAAGATTGTGCTGATGAAGTAGGGATAAAAAAGAAAATTCCCGGCAGGCCGCAACCTCGGGAGACCTGCCGGACACCACATTTCTGTGTGAGGCAGATGCCCTTATTGCCGGATACGATGGATGAAAAGCAAACGGGAGGCGTTGCCGCCTCCCGTTTGCGCCTGATGATACACCTCCCCACTATTTAAGTAAAGTCATCCTTTTGGTAAATATTTTGTTACCAGTTGAAAGTTTGTAGAAATATATCCCCGATGAATATTGGGAGGCGTCCCAGCTGATATTATGAAATCCCGAATCTTTGAAACCATCGATTAATGTCGCCACCTTCCTTCCGGCTAAGTTGTAGATATTAAGATTTACATCGCATGCTTCCGGCAACTCGAAGGCAATCGTTGTCGTGGCATTGAAAGGATTCGGGTAATTGGCGAGAAGGTTATAATCATCCGGCATATTAGTCCCTTCGCCCCATTGTCCATCCAGCAACCATCCAATGGCCCCATTGGCAAGGGGGGCACCGGTGACGGTAAACTCAAACGATGCCGAATCGCATACGGCCCAGCTATTAAAATCGCCGCAGAAGGCGACATACTCGTAAACACCCGGTTGCGCCGTGACCGGCACTGATTGTACAAGGTGGGAAGATAGGGTTATACCGGGGGCGATAGGGATATTCTGGAAGTTGTAGAGTTGCATAAACGCGCCCGCCTTTCTCACCCCGACCCATACGTCGGTAAGAATGGGATCGAGAGCCGGATTGCCCACAAAACCAGTCAGCCCGAATGAGCCTCCCGGAGGAACATTGACCGGATACTCATCGGTCTCCATATCCACATCACAACAGGGCGCGGCAAGAACTGTGTAAGAGAGGGTATCGCTCACCGTGGAATCGCCGATTTCATCATAGGCGACAATATAGTACGATGCTGTTACATCTCTGGGCAATGCCGGGGCGGTAGCGAAAAATGAGTCAGCAACATTATCCATCAACATAGAATAAAATGGGCCGCCGATACTCCCGTGGAGACGGGCTTCATCGATATATCCAGTCTCATCGGTGATTATCGCCGAAATTTGACAGGTCTCGCCCTCTATGGGAAATTCCGGAACTCGGGTCATGTTGCTGATAACCGGAGTACGATCTCCTCCGCCGTAAGCGCCCATATCGCTCGTTCTGGTTCCCAATCCCCAATCGCAACTGAGAGACGCGTCGAGAATGGTCGGGTCGCCGGCATCGATACACGGCGAATCGCCGGGGCCGCCGCAGTTGGGATTGGTTAATGACTGCAGATGGTAATCGCCGTTGTTTGCGTCGCGGAAGAGGGGGTCGTCGTATATGTTATGCGGACCGGGAAAATAACCGCTGATACAGGAATAATCGACATCGGGGTTCGAACCACCCACAAGCCATATTTCCTGCCCG
>WJIJ01000141.1 GCA_014730345.1 Candidatus Zixiibacteriota bacterium
CGTATTCTCCTGCCCGATGTGCGTTTACCCGATTCGTCGGGCGGCGAATGGACATTGGAAAGGGAATTGAGAGAACTGGGGTGGGAGGATAATAATCAGTATGACGCGGCGATGGCATTGGCGCTGGCTTTATGGTCAGCGCGTGTCGATGGCACAATCGCCCCGCCGCTTTTGAGCAAAATTAGCGCAATCCGCTTGTAAACGGTTTAAACGCTTATGTCAATTTTATATTTCTCGATAAAATGTACTATGAAACGCAGTATTCTTAAAATCGCATTGGGGTTGCTTTTGGGGCTATTCCTCTATGAATTATCAGCATCGGCAACCCTGAACGGCAGGGTTATTGCGGAGAATGGCAAACCTGTTGTCGGAGCGATCGTTGAGATTCATCCCGGCGGCGAGAAACTCGGCACCAATGAAGACGGTTATTTCTCAATCGATGTCGGGGAGCGGAAAATAAAACAAATCTCCGTAACCCGTATCGGCATCGCCCCGGTTAGTGTGGATACCGATAAAATCAAGTCAACAGAAGGCGCGTATATAATAGAAGTGAAAACCGTCCCCATCACCCTGCAGGGCTCGGTTGCCACCGACAACCGCCGTCCCGGGGAACTGCGCCGCAGTTCAACACCCTCGGTTCGGGATATTGACGGCCGTAAGATTACTATGATGACCGGCGCCAACGAAGATTTGCTCCGCTCCCTGAGCTACATGCCCGGCGTGGTAACACGTTCGGATTTCACATCCCAACTCTATGTGCGCGGCGGCGGACCAGACCAGAATTTGGTCCTCGTCGATGGTATTATGCTGGCTAATCCATACCGGCTGGGAACTTATATATCATGCTTTAATCCATACCTGGTCAGCGACGTGGAGCTGTTGCCCGGGGGATTCCCGGTGAATTACGGCGACCGGCTCTCATCGGTACTGTATATCAAATACCGCAATGGACGCCGCGACCGCTACAGCTTATCGACCAACGCTTCATTGATAACCACATCGCTCCTTGCCGAAGGACCCTTGTTCGATAAAAAAGGCGGTTTCATAGCATCGGTCAGGAGAACCCATTATGACCTGGCGCTCAATGCTTTCTCCACCGAGAAAGTCGCCTATCCGTACTTCTATGATTTGCAGTCAAAACTCGACTATGATTTCTCGGATGAAGTTTACGGCGAAATCCATCTGAACGCTTCCACCGGCGGTTTTAAATTAAAAACCGAGCAGGGGTACGATGACCGCGATATTGTTGACCTCCACCAGAATGACCAGAACCGCGACGGCCTGTTGTCGTTCACCCTTGGCTATAAACCGTCGGATAATTTGAATATACGCTCTCAAATCGCCCATATCTACCGATGGGATAAATACCGCGCCCATGGCACTTTCGATGTCGATGTCAACATCGACGCCTGGAGAGTGTCGGTTAAACAGGATGCCGTATACAAACCTGACAGCAAGGATTATCGCGTTTCCATGGGCTGGGAGCACCATCATGGCTACTACGATTTCGGCTGGGACTGGGTCGCCGACGACACCCTTCGAAAGCAACTCCGCCCCGGCGATGAAAAACCGTTCATGCCCAGCCAATACCAGTTCGATTACAATGGGCGCAACCTTTTCGGAGGCGCTTATCTCTCATTCGATTATCTGAAATGGAATAAATTCAAACCGACGATTGGCATAAGGATGGATTCCTCGGAGATGGTCGGCGAAACCAACTTCTCCCCGAGGCTTTCCCTTAATTACCGCCTCGATCCCCAGCATACATTCAAATTCGCCTGGGGCTATTACTACCAGCATCCCAACTATGAACAACTCGCCGAACGCGGATACTATCCCGAGTTATGGCGGAACAGCGATATCAAAGCGGAGAAAGCTATCCATTATCTCGCCGGGTGGGAATACCTGCATGACATAAATCTCGTGTTCGGGCTCGATTTTTACTACAAGCACCTTGACGACCTGGTTGTCGATAATCCCGATGGAATCCCGGTTAATGCCGGTAGAGGATACAGCGAGGGAATTGAGATATACATCGAGAAACGGAAACTGGAGGAATCAAAAATCTCCGGCTGGATTTCATATACCCTGGGCAAGGCATGGAAAAAGACGCCCTGGGACGCTTATTATCCCATTAACGACCAGCGGCACACTATCAATATATTAGCCGATATACGCCTCGGCGGCGGCGTCGATCTCGGCCTCAACTGGCATTTCGGCTCGGGCATGCCCTATACCCCGATTGTGGGAGCCGATATTATTTACCGCAAAGATGCCGTTACAGGTTTGAGAATACCTTACGCTACACCGATTTACGGAGCCACTAATTCCAGCAGGTACCCGGCATACCACCGTCTCGATGTCCGCTTAGGTTATAATTTCGAATGGTTCTCCCTGCCGTGGACAATTTACGCGGAAGCTCTCAACGCCTACAACCGTAAAAACGTACACTATTACAGCTATCACGACATATACTCCGAGCGTGAGGCAATCTACGAAATGCCCTTAATGCCTTCTTTCGGATTATCTGTAACATTTTTCTAAACAATAAAAAGCGCCGCCACCCGGGGGAAGTAAGGTGACGGCATTTTAGCGCAGGAGGGAGTGAGATGTCAGAACCGCTCTCCTTTAGCGCAAGCCATATTCCATAGCGCAAATTTTTATTAAATTTTTATCTACCTGTTAAACATAGGCTTAGATGCGTCATAATATGGCGTTCGCCTATGGCATGCAAACTGTTGCTGATTTTTGAAGGAAACGGGGTGATTTATGGAGCAGTTAAACGGCTCTTTGAAAACTCGTATCGATTTAAGCGAAAAAAATCCGCTTAACGAAAATGAAACGAATTTGACCAAGGATATCAATAATACTATAAAACCGGAAAAACAGGTCAATCCTGACGATGTTCACATGCGGATAATGTACCTGGCAAGCGATAGCATCAATGCCTATGGCGGTAGATTCCCCGAAGAAGAATTGCGCAAGCTGACCTCCCTTATACCCGGCGCGCCGGTTATGGCTGGTCATCGGCGCGACAGGCTTCCATTGGCACGCAGTTTCAAATCCGATATGCATTCCGATGAAAACGGACGCAGGTGGGTTCGGGCTTACTTCTACTGGATGAGAGAAGCACGGGGCGCCGGGACGTTGAAACTTAACATCGACTCCGGCGTTTACCGGGACTGCTCTCTCTGTTTCTCCTATACTTATCCGGAATGCTCGATTTGCGGAGAAGATATGCGCCGTTGTCCGCATATTCCCCTGCAGACTTACCCCGGACCCGACGGCGATGAAACAACCGCTTTTTACTATTACCGGGGCGTATCCAAAGTACTGGAGATATCTCTGGTTTTCAGGGGCGCCAATCCCGGAACGAAAATTACCGGGTTAACGGACAGACCGGGTTCCCTGAATGGTCATACTATTATCCGGGCGCGCTCCAGGCACGGCATGTTCGATATTACAATACAGTGCGATAAGGCCTCGCTGGTTGACAAGCATCGGTCCCATCGTTGCCTGGGTCTTAACAGGGGGGATAATTCGGCATTGCCCGATTGTTATGGATATTTGAGCATCGGCGATGGCTTGCCTCAAACGCTGTTCATTGAAGAAAACTACGCCCGCGGATTTTATCGTTTCTCGAAAATTAAAATAGGCGGCAAACACCGCCTTTACATAAGCAGGGAGGATAACAATGGGAATAAATGATTTCGGCGAAGAAAATGGTTCCCCTCGAAATGGTATCATCAAATCGGTGGCGACCATTCTTCTCTCTGTCGCCGCTGTTATCGCGGCTTATTATTCAACCGTATCCTCGCTCAAGGTAGCCATCGCTTCCAAGGCGGACAGGACGGAAATCTCCATGCTGGAGCGGCGGCTTAACTCCGTGGAGAATTGCGTGGAGCAGAATTTTATCACCCGCGATGATTTCCACCGGTTCAGCGAGGAGGTCAACTACCGTTTATTGAAAATCGAATTTAAGCTTGAAAATCTTGTTGAAGGAGAAATCGATGGAAGAAAAAAATGAAACGATTGATGAACTTATCGGCAGAATCGATGAACAGCTATCAGCCGGGAATGCGGGAACAATGGAAATCAAAAACAGCAGGGCGTTGTTATCCGAACTAAAAAAGATGACCGATGAACTCGCGCGCGAAGCCGAATTCGGGAAAAAATTCAAGGATGATTTCCGCGAAAGACTCCTCTCCCGGGCAAAGGCAATCGATATGTTAAAGAAGGAAAAGGACACCGCGCCGTTCGTGGAAGATGCCCTCGAAAGCAGTAAAGATGATTTCGGGAAACTTGTCCGCCTGCGGGAACATGTCGACCGCCGGTTCAACATGGCTTTCGAATTAACCGAATATCCGCAGGCGAAGCGGGACAGGAATCCGGGAATGGATTACAGCCAGTTCAAGTGCTGATATTATTATATCACGAATTTCATTTATAAAACATTATTCAAGGAGACGAAATGAGCGTTAGAACACAAAACCTCGACGCGGTAGGGGCGGTTTACGCCACCTTCGACATCTACCAGAATGTCGGCCTCGACGAACTCGATGATGACGACATCGGCAAAGCGGTTACTATGACCGGAAGCTACGAATGCGGATTCGGAAGCGATGGCGGTGTCCTCTTAGGCAAGCTGGTGGCAATCTCGCCGACGAACGGCGGCAATGGTGAAAGGAAAGCGACCGTGCAGGTTGCCGGGATTATGACATTACCCATGGTTGAAACCAATCCCACCGGAGGCAACCGGGTTGTGGTTGATGGTAGCGGAAGTATCAAGCAGGCTCCCGCGCTGGGGGGCAATGATCCCGCCGGCGGCAATGTCGGGCGGGGAACGGTTATCGCCGTCAATGGAACATCCAGCGCCACCCTCATCCTCAATTAATCAAACCTGAATCCACAATTATTATCTTGTAAGGAGTATATATGGAATTCGAAAAGTTTTCCGAAAGCTACGGCAAACTCATTTCCGCCGGCGAAGATTTAAAAGAAAAGAAACAAAAACCGGTTGATTTGAGCAGGGCTAAGGATATCAAAATTACCCGCGATACCTACCTTGAAGCGCAGGAAAAAGGGCTTACGCTGTCGGAATTACTGGAAACCCGCGACTATGACCCCTCTCCGGTTGGTTCGGCCCTCGATGCTTTCGAAAGGCAGTTGGCAGCCGCGGGCATAAAAATCAACGGCGGAAACTCATCCACCGTGGAGTTGTTCTACCGGGGCGCGCCGGCATTGATGCCCGAATTCATCATGAGGGAAATCCGCAAGGGAATGTCCCTGCATCCTGACCTGAACAAACTGGTGGCATCATCGTCGGTCATCAACAGCAACCGCTACACCCCGTTCTACATCGATACCACCCCCGGCGATACAGGATGGTCCATGCGCCCCGTCGGCGACGGCGCGGAGATACCATCGGTATTGGTAAACGAACAGAAACATACTATCACCGTCCCCGATTACGGTGTTTCCCTGAAAGCAACATACAAATCACTGCGCCACCGTTCCACCGCCCAGTTCAAGGTCCTGCTGTGGTACCTCGGTTACCGCCTGCAGGTGGACAAGAATGGAATACTGGTGGACACGATCATCAACGGCGATGGCAATTCCAATCCGGCTGCGGTTACCAACACCGATGTCACCGGCACCCTCGATTACGATGATTTGATAAAGTTCTACAATGAGCTTTATCCTTTCGAGATGAACGCGCTTATCGCCCATAAGAACACCATACGGACTATACTGACCCTGGACGAATTCAAAGACCCCATGGCAGGATTCCAGTTCCACGATAAGGGGGATATGATATCGCCTTTGGGCGCGAGGCTGGTGCGCTGTGATGAAGTTCCCGCCGATTATGTTCTGGGCCTGGACAACCGTTTCGCCATCGAGGAAGTTATCAGCCAGCCCCTGCTGGTCGAATATGACAAGATAATCGACCAGAAAATAGAGGAAGCGGTTATCTCCGAGTCGGTGGCTTATGCTAAAATAGTGGAATCGGCATCACAGGTTCTCGACATTGATTGGGCCGGTTAATACGGCAACATTGCCGGCAGGTCCGCTTGTTAACCGCGGAGGATGCAGGCGTGGCATCTTTAGTTTTCCTCCGGTGGGTGGCATGCTTAGTTTTCCTCGATTTATCGAGGAAAAATAAGCATGTAAATTACCGCACGAGTTATACGCCTTTGGTTCCCGGCAGGTCAGGAGACCTGCCGGGTACTATTGAGCACTTTGGATTCTTGACTATTTATCTTCAAACATCAACCAACAAGGGAATCTGATGCACAAACATATCGATACCACTACCGCATTTTACGGAACCGGTATTCCCCCTCAGCAAAAGCTGTTCAAGGTCAAATCCGGTTCCTATGCCAACCGCTTGCTGGCGGTCTACCCCGAATCACCGGGCACAATTATGTTCAGCTATTCCGATCCACCGTATTCCACATGGTCGACGCCGGCTTCATTGACCGCCTCCGCGGCGAACCAGCCATGCACCGCATTCATGGATGATGAAGGAAACCTCTATTTCGTATATACGGATTCCTCCATGGAATTGAGATTTATCAAGCGTCCATTCATCGCCGGAAACTGGATGATGGGAACGGAGTACACCGTCTGCAATGACGGCGAGAACTACTATCCGTCACTGGTAAAAGAAGACAGCGGCAAACTCTGGGTCGGCTGGTGCCACCTTGATACATCCTCTATGTATTATACCATTCGGGTTAAGGATTCCGATGATGACGGCGCGACCTGGGGAACAGGTCCGGGGGATATCGGCGCCGGGCTCTCTATCGCTTCCTCCTATGTCGGTTATGCCGCGCTGGTTATCACCGGCGGTTACCTGAACGCCGTTTACTGGTCATCGAGAACCAGCCTTAACTTCAGGAAATATCCCCTTGGGGGAGGAACGTGGACCGACGCGGAGGTGATATGGTACACCAATAGCCTTGAATTCCATTTCAGCGCGGCGGGTTCTTCCGACGGGCGGCTCGGAGTAGCCTTTTACGGGGTCAGCGGCTACCCGGGGATCAAATATAAAGAGTACAACGGCGCCGCATGGAGCGGTATCTACCCCGGTCTCTTCGGTGAACAAAGCTATCCACAGCTTCGATACATCGACAATATACCGTATATAGTTTTTACCGAGGGAGTGGGCAATAACCAGGAGCTTATCAAATACTCCTACCTTTCAGGGCAGTCCTTCGTTAACCCGAAAAACTTGATTGGAGGAACGAACCTGTTCGACAAAGTATATCTATACGACGATGACGGTTCGCCAAAATATTACCAGCGCACCATCGAAGCAGGCAACTCCGGGTCCACCGCCGATGTCTACCACCCGTCATCGGGGGCGATGATCAAAGACAATGGCGATGTTCTTTACCTGGGGATGGATAAGCCCTTTTACTTTATCCATGCCGTCCTCTCGACAGCGGGTATCGGAGGGATCGTAACATACTCTTACTGGAATGGAACCGAATGGGATATGTTTATCCCCTTCTCCGGCGCTTACAATTTCGACAGTACCTCCGGCGATATCGTTCTCTGGGATGACATGGATACGGTCCCCGTTGACTGGCAGAAGAACAGCATCGAGGAGAATACTAAATTCTGGATTAAAATCGAGGTAACCACCGCATTTACCACCGCTCCCGTGGGAAGCCAGTTGACCTCGGTGCCGGAATGCAAAAGTCCCTGCATGATAGCGAACCTGTAACTTAAAGTTTTATCCGCAAATTAACATCAAACTTTAAACGAGGATGACGGTGATGAATACTACCCTTGATTACCTGCGTAGCAACCGCAAATTCCTGGTAAAGGATTTTGCCGTCTACGGCGATTACACCGCCGCGGAGGGAGGAGCTTTGTATACCGAGGCTTTGCCGGGGAACGCGCGGGTGATGTTCAGCCATAGCTACCTCTCCGAAGATGAACAGGCGGTGGATTTTAACCAGCTATACGATTACCGCGGCAACCAGCTCCCCGAAACGCTGACATCGCCGAAGGTGATTATTATGCCCAAAAACGAGGTGCAATGTTTCCTCGTCGGCTCGGAGAATGAATCAGGTTTTAAAATCGCCAAACATAATCCCGGAAAAACCGGATTGGTTGATTTGCTAATAATGGAGATGGAATAATATGCCTTTTACAACTATTGAAACAGTAAGGAAACATCTGACCGATTACCGGCTGGGAACAAAACGTATCGAAAACGAACCGCTGTTATTAACCGGTTCCGGTTATGTAAACCTGCAATATTCGAACATCGAAGCCGGAAGCGAAAGGGTCAAAGCAATGGAATCGATCAAACCGGTACGGGAGATTTCCAATTTCACCGGCGATGATACCCTTAACCTTTCAAACGAGGAATTGGTACCCGACAGCGTGGTTGCCGCCAATAACACCTCCCTCGGTAAAATCTATATCGAAAACATCGATTTCACCGTCGACTACAGCGGCGGGGTTTTGACCCGAATTGTCTCCGGGGATATACCCGGGGAATCCGAAGTTGCAGTTTGGTACCGGAACTACCGTCTCTATACGAAAGGCATCGATTATTCTATCGATTATGTCGCCGGAAAAATTGGTCGGATTTCTTCCGGTAATATCGAAGCGGGGCAGAGCCTTTATATCGATTACATATCCCAGTACGGCAATATTACCGAGGAGTCGATCAAAAACGCCATAGTGGAAGCATCCGGTAAAGTGCTGGCGATTATCGATCCCTCTTATGAAAGCGAAACCCACCAGGCATTGACAACCGCGGAGACCTATCTGACTATCGCGGTGATATGCCGCATCAAAGCCATAGAAGCGGCGGGAAGGCCGGACTATTATTCGGCGGGTTACAGCGGCGATTTCTGGCTGAAACTGAGGGATTCCTATACACAGGAAGGACTTAAGATGCTGGAAAAATTCACCCCAAAGAGGATATTTCTGTCCCCGCCGAGGCTGACATCCCGTAAATAGCTGTAAAATATTTGCACAATAGATGACCACTAATGCATAATACCCGGCATCAAAATTCAAAAATACTGTATCACGCTGAAGAGTATCATAATTAAATGATAGTTGATTGTTTAATAACCTAAGCTGTTATGGAAAGCGGCGGAAAAATTTGGAAGCGATTTCCCGGTGAAACAATTCAACAGCATAAAAATAGCAGTCAATACCATAAAACCGGCATGATATTTGCAATGTATTCATGTAGACAAAGCCTGCCGAAGAGGTTTTGTGAGTTGTAAAATGGGAGTGGTGTTAGCTGGACCACCAACCAGCCTCCCCGATCGATTTTAAAAATTCGGGGCATCCCCCCTCCGCCACTCCCATATTTTTATACCCGGTTTCCCGGGTATTTTTTTATCCGTAAAATCATAAGCAAGTCCATTAATATCAATAATACCTGGAGGCCAGATGAAAGCCCGTGTTTTTACATCGCGGATAATCTCGTTGATTATCGCGATTTACTTTTTTGCTCCGATAGGTATCGCCCATGCCGGAAAGGGTTTCCTTTATATATGCCATAGCGGTAAAACTTACGGCGCGACCGATACCGATACCTGTTATACCTACGCCCAGAACACCATCCGTCCGGCATTGGACCATTGGTTAAACTTTTATCATGAACTCGACCTCTCAAGTTATGACGAAGTCGATAACGCTTATTTCAATGAATTTGACGGAATTATAATCGCCCCGTTTACCTCGGTGCTTATACCAGATTCGGTCCAGCAGATGATTGCCGAAGTCGTGGATATCAACGGCGTGGGATTGATAAACTGTGACCCCTATATTGACAGCTTGCATTCGAGCCTGTTTGATTTAATTCCCGTGTACTACAAAAAAGATGTTTCCGGAAACGATTCGCTTTTTGTTAATCCATATATATCAGGCGCGGATACGATTCCGTTCCCCAATGTAAAATATATCCGCGAAAACCGTGCAGAGAATTATCAACCCGTTCACTGGATTAACGAATTCGGTTATGAAAACGAAAAACTCCGCGCCTTTTTCCCAACTGTAGACTCCCTGGTTATCGGCGGAGGATTGACCCCTCATTTCGAGAGGTTCTTCATGGTCGATTCGGTGGAATCGTCGAAGTATGGCAAATTCAACCATCCCCGTTTGAAACCCTTGCTGATCAGGGACACGGCCACCGAGTATCCATTGATATATGCCGGGTACAGCCCATCGGGCAACGGCAGGGTCTGGACATTGACCTGCCCGCCTGATTGGTGGTCTTCGGCAGCCGACAGCGCCGCCAATGGATGGTCGCGGCACGGTACCATGAGCGATATCCTGTGGAGAGGATTGGCATATACAGCCCGCGGAGGTTTGGCGATCAAAGCTGTGAGCAGGTATATCGCCCTAACGTTCAACGACGCGCCGCCGCACACGGTTTACGACAGTCTTCATGGGGAATTTGTTAAATACCAGATGGTTGAATCTGTCGTTAACAGGGGAATACCATTGACCTTTAAGATATTCACCGACCCCAAGACCGTTGCCTATGATGTTAATTCCCTGGAATATCTGCGGGGTCTTCAGAATGAACACGGGTGTTCATTCCTTCTCCAGTGCGCCCATGATACCGCCGGGGGATTGTACTGGGTGAACAGGCTGACCAGCCATAACGGTTCCCCGTATGACAGTTTCACGGTGCATACCGACAGCACATTCAAACAGCAGGCGGACTCAATCGCGGCATTCGAGGCAAGAACGGGCATTGAATTCGATAACACCTTTTCCGCGCATTACAACATCTATGATTACGGTTCTCCAGCCGACAGTTTCCCGGTCTACAGGTGGTTAAAGCAAAGGGGATTGAACCGGACTGCATGTATCGACCACCCGTTGAACTATTCCCTGTGGGATTTCACCGGCGATTCGGCATTGGTAAAGACCAAGGCGCAGATACAGGATTCATTGCCGTGCTGGAAAGCCGGATGGTACCCGGCGCCTTTCGGAAGCAACTACTGGTTCCAGGATTTTACCGATACCCTTTTCAACAGCATGTTCGGTTATTCAGCAAGGGACCTCGATGCTTCCGACCACGCCAAATGGAACTGGCAGAAGGAAGTGTTCGCGCCGTCGTCGGGAACGCCTGATTCATGCGGCAATCTCGATGCCGCGCTTCATAATTTCAAGCGGCTGGCGTGTACCGCTTTCCAGGGCGGGGTGCCGGCGTATGTTACCACCCACGCTTATCATATCCTGCGGACATGCCAACCGCGGGCGGATACGTGTTTTTCATTCAATCCCGCCGATTCGGTCTACTGGACTTCGATGCGATGGGATTCGCTGATGGGGATGATTCATGATTGGGCGGCGAAAATGAACGCGAATTGGATAGGTGCTAACCGGGCATTCGAAATGGTGGATAACCTGAACCGTTATGATATTGTCGGTTACACACGGGAGGGCAATGTTTTCGAGATAGCGCTGGCCGGTTCCACTTATGCTCCGACCGAATTGATGTTGTACTGCGGCGAGGGTGGTTTTAGGGCGGAACTGCCCATAAACATTCCCCCGTTTAACGGCAACTACGATATGACTATTATTGTAAACAAAGACGAGGAGGGCTATTATGCGGAGATTTATTAGCGCCCTATTTATAATGCTGTTTCTATGCGGGAATGGATTCGCTCTCGATTTCTATGAAATCGGAGACTCGGTCTTCTTTCCCATAGTTTCCGGCGATACCTGGAGTAGCGGGGACACCCTGAAAAACGCGGCTACTTTCCCCGACTCGGTTATTGCTGTCGGGTGGCATTACGCCCATTGGGATACATTGTCATCCCCCGATGATTACAAGCTTATCCGTACTTATGTCGCGGACAAGGATTCCATAAGGACAATTAACTTCCCGGTGAAATCGCTCTCCACCCCCTCCGGTCAGCAGAGCGGCTATTACTTCTACTGCAACAGGGCTGATTTCGCGGGTAAGGCGGGGGTCTACATGATACGCTGGATGCTCAGAATCAGCGCTTCCAAGCAGACCCGCGGCGAATATATCTACCGTGTAGCATCCGAAAATGTCGATGATTGCGAGAAAGCATTATCCGCTTTGCGTGAAATAGAAAACTCGGGTACTCACTGGTCACCCACCGGAAGTATTTACGGCGGTGAATCGGTGATGCGAAATTTCGCCGGCAGAGGCCCCCATATTTGTGAGCTGGTTTTACTCAATTCCGCGGACAGCTCCGCCGTTTCTAAATGCGATATCAAGATTTACAATGCCGATGACAACGCGGTAGAAGGGCTGTGGTATACTTCGGCCAGAGGCGTTGCTTCTTTTTCGCTTATGAACGGGAATTATAATGTGATACCCTTCAAATCCGGTTATTCATTCCCTGAGCTTCCGTATGAAATCGAGATTAATGATTCATCTTTGACCGATACGATATGGGCGTCTTCCTTCCATCCCGGAAGCCCGCCGTCGGCGTCATTATGCCGGGTTTACGGCTGGATATTGGGCGCCGGGTATGATTCATTGACCGGGGTTACCGTGCAGGCCAGGCTCAAGCAGTCTCCGGTGCGTTTAGGAAATGTTATCATCTCCCCCTATGAAAAAATAACCGAGACCGATACCAGCGGCTACTGGTATCTCGATTTACTGCCCAATGATTCATTAACGCCGGAGGGGACATCGTATCTGTTTACAATCTATTATTCATCGGGAACTGTCGCCCGCAAGGAAATTATGGTGCCGGATTCATCAAGCTGGGAGTTTAGATGGTGATGCGCGGGATAAATATGATTGTGGTTCACTGCACCGATTCGGCGTGGGGCGAGGTCGAGGAGATACGGCGATGGCACCGGACGCGGGGCTTCGATGATATCGGGTACCATTATTTGATATGCAACAGGTTTCCATACTATAAAAATTTGAAAGACGGCCGTCCGGATCCATTATTCGATGGAAAAGTGCAGA
>WJIJ01000142.1 GCA_014730345.1 Candidatus Zixiibacteriota bacterium
CAATTTCATTCATATATTTGCTTCCAGTAGCGCCAGTATTAATTAATATGGTAACCGGAACATACAGTTCCGGTTACCATTACTATCACCTTATTTCAAAAGGTTCATCTTCTTCGTCCGCACAACATCCCCCGCTTCAAGTCTGTAGAAATAAACACCGCTGGCATAAGCCGCCGCGTCCCAGTTTACGGTATGCGTGCCTGCGTTTACATTTCCGGCAAGCAGTGTCTCTACCCGCTGACCGAAAATATTATAAACATCCAGGCTGACATATTCGGTCCGGGGAATCTCGAATGTTATACTGGTACGGGCATTGAAAGGATTGGGATAATTGTCCAGCAATCGATAACTGGTAGGAATCTCGCCGGCTTTATCATCGAACCAGCCGCTTAATGACCATTGACCGGAACTGCCGGCGATGCCCGAAATAACGCTGAACGGGAAACTTGCCGTATCGTCGACAACATCAGGATAATCGCCGGTATAGGCATTATAGTCATAGTCGCCAAGGGGCGCGTAGCTCGGGATATCCTGCCGGACATTCCATACCGATATCTGCTGATTAGGCGCCAGATTAATATTCCAGTAGTTGACTATCGGTCCGTATTCATTTCCACCGGGCAGGCCTACCATTACCCATAAATCTGTTACCTGCGATTCATCGGTCTGGTTTTCAAGTATGCCGGTAAAGGTGAAGTAACCTCCCTGGACAACCTGGATCGGCGGATTATGGGGAATCATGGTAACTTCCACTACAACCGGTTCTCCCTGGGTTACGAAAACATTGTCGATATACCAGTCATCATCGGAGGAAGTTCCATCGGTCGCGAATCGCACCCTGAACTCATTATGATACGCGCTCGACGGTAGTACATGTATCCACTCTTCAAACTCGGTCTGGTCGTTGCCATCGGAAACTATGGTGTTGATCTCATGCCACATCTCATCATTGCCCCAGAATTCGACAATGAGTTCCTTGCCCGATTCCACGCCGGTATGCTGAGTGAAATATCTAAGTTCAATATTGGCTAATCCGTAGAGGTCAATAAAACCGGTGCGTACCTCGTTATCGCGGTAATCCTGGGAACCCTGTGAATCAAGATTCAATGAATATGGTGGGCTCGGTTCATTGCTCGCGTATGTGCTAATCATTCCGCCATCATTATAGACCCATATATCGGTATTGAGATTGGATGTCGGGAATTCTTCCAGCAGGGGATATGACAAGGGATCCGGTTCATTTACCAGGCAACTGGCGGAATTGCGATAACCGTAAATTTCACCGCGGGCCTGGGAACCGAAAGCTGTAACCGGGCCGGAACAACCGCCGATTACCGAGCACATGATACCGCAGTCGGTGTCGCCGTCACAGTGAGTGGCATCCCAGTTATGCCCCATTTCATGCGCGCTTAATGCCACGCGGTATGCCAAATTGCCCGAAAATCTCGACTGGGATAAGCCGTAAGCGAGATTGCCATAGGAACCGCAGTCGTTTCCATTACGATTGCATACAACCCCCAACCAGGCTATGCCTATTACGCCGCCATTTATATTCTTGCCGGTGAACAGATGGGCATGATCCCTCTGGATATAGGATTCCGGAGCTGAATTCCAGCGGTCGCGGAACTGGCAAAGTAAATTGTTGGGATCCGTGGAAGTATATACAGTAGATGTCCGCACTACTATAGTGGTTATCTCAAAGGTTATCATAATACCGCTGACTTCATACTTGGCTTCGACATTGTTCATAACATTTTCTATATCATCCACGGTGTTTTCCACGCTATAGCCGTTCAGCTGATAAAAATTATAATCGGCGTCACAGGCAACTTCGGCTATCTTCCGCCCGGTATCCATAATTACCGGCTCATCGGGGGTATGGGTTACACGCATGTCCTCGGTGGTGCCGCAGGTGTATTCACCGGTGATAATAACATCCTCCGCGGAATAAACTATATACTCCCCTTCGCTATTCTCAAAACCGCCCTCCGCCAACGGCTGAATTGTATATTCACGACCATCCATAAATACGGCGGCTGATAAAGAACCCTCTTTATACGAACCGCTTACCAGCGTACCATTTTCCCCCCGGATAACTCCCCGGTATGTTTTACTTTGCGGAAGTTTTACAGGCACCAGGCCGCCCTGTGAATCATATTGAACCAGGACTTCGAACCTGTCTGAACGTATTGAATGAGGATACAGGTCAAGGATCAATTCCTCTCCATCGATTTCGACCGTCGTTGACAGGTTTCTGCTGACGCCTTCATGAATAATCAAAGTTTGAATACTCGATGAACTCACACCGAATTGCTGATTAACCTCGGTATGTGTATAATTATTCACACCCGCGAAACTAACAGCAGTTAATAGAAACGCCCCGCAAATCATAAGCAAAAGCTTTAAGAGTTTCATGCAACTCTCCTTTTTAAAATATTGGAAAAGGATGGGATTACTCGAATAAAGAATAGATAAGCGACATTGACGCGATGAAAAATATAACAATCGGTTTTCAAAAAAGTGATTTCCCTGATTAGATTAAGTACGGCAATGAGGCGCGGAAAACCCTCTCAAATGAGCGTTGAAATATAACTTATATTAATTCCGATGTCAAGTAATCAACCGGGCTTTTTGGGACACCAACAAAACCATTCTACCGACTTATTACAGTATTTACTTAAAGACATCTTCTTGATAGCCTTTTAAAATTGAATTGCATAAATATCAAAAATAATTCTAAAAAATACTGGACATCTTAAGAAATTTATGATATAAGCAAAATACAGGCATTCGGATCGTAGCTAAAGACTTTCCGGATATACAGTTACCACCAAAACAAGGAAGGAGCTGGCAATGGCGAAATCCATAGTAGGCCCGGTTATCAACACCCGTGGTATGGTTTACGCACCAGCTGAGAAGTACGGCGTCATGTTTCTGTTCGCCCGGCTCCTCGATGAAATGGGATTTGTGATCGAGGAAATCGTGCCGAACATGCCGAGGGTAGTTGCACGGAGGCAAATTAAGGAAGGGCTGGAGAAAACTGAATTAGCGTTTGCTTTTAACAGTTCGGAAGCCCGTGGTGATGGGTACTTAAACGGCAGTGACATTCTCATTTGCTGGCAGGATGATTGGGGCGATTGCCCATGTGAGGTCATTGAGCTTCGGTCTCGCCTTATGAAAACAGTTTCACCCGCGAGGCGAGCATCCGATAAAATCTTTGGCAAAGCCCATACTTCAGATGTTGCCGGAGCATCGAAATCGGAGACACAGGAGAGCGTTCCTGTAGGTGATGATGAGTCCGACGAAGAATTGCAGAAAAAATTCAACCAGACTATTAAGGAAATAGACGACAAGATAAAAAACCTATTCTAAACAATACCTTAGTAGTCCTCCAGAGTAATATCCTGAAAATTACATTTTTCACGCGTTAATATTTCCAGTTCATTCAATAGCATCATTTTATTACCGTATCACTAAATCTCAACGGAGAGATTAGAAATATGGGACTTACTCCAACCCCATAATGACCTATGCTGATATTGATTTGATGATTTGATTACTCCAATGTTTCGTTTTTAAACTTGGAATGCCGTAAAACCAGCGCCCCGATACCGGCAAAGGTAGTTACAAATGCGATCAATCCTCCGAGATATGGAATACCCGCGAGGACTATCATTATAACCGTCCCGATAAGCATCGAAAGAAAGAGTGATGATTCCTTTTTGGAGAATACTTTACGAACGACCAATTCCCCAACTGCCAGGGTGCAATAGAGCCATCCGGCGATCGTTAACAGACCGAAGAGGAATGTTAGAAGCAAAGCGATGGGCAGTCCTATTATAGTTATGGCGAAAAATACGGCGGCGACGGGTATCACCACGAATATTAAAAGCCCCATTAGCACAGATAAAAGGGGCGATTTAAAAATCAACCGGGTGATATCAACAGCTTCCTTTTTGGAAACGAGTATAAGCAGGAGCATGGCAATAATAACCGAACAACCGAAAAGTATAGTCCCTAAAAATCCGCTTCCGGTAAACGCGGCGATAAGCAGACCGAAAAACTGGATCACCATGGCAATGATGAGGGTGATCACCGAAATTGTGGTAATGGATCCAACCCACTTTATGCTATCTTTTTCTTTATCTTCGGCATGGTCAATCTGGGTCCAGTTGGTCGCGCCGATTACTGTTGCCCCTTCTTCTATTTTCGCCGGGCGGTTAGCCTCGTAGTTGAAATTGCCCTTGATTACCGCGCTTGGTCTCAGGGTTATATTCTCGGACTTTAAATTGACATCGCTGTCTATTGTCCCCGAGATAATAATTTCATTGGCGGTTATATCGAGGTTACCTCCTACCCGCCCTTCAATAATTGCCTCGCTTCCATAAAAATTGATATCATAGCCAACGCGCCCTTCCGGACCGAAGTTAAATGACTCACCGAATACCAGAATATTTCTCTGTACCTGGCCGTTTAGTTGCGCCTGTTGGCAAAACGACGTCATAGATCCATTGAGATTTCCGAATACCTTCACAAACTGACTCGCGCTGAACAGGGAACCAAGGATGTTGCCGTTAATAACGACCGACCTGCTGGCGGCGATAAGGTTGCCTTGAATATCTCCGGCGATTTTAGCGCTCTCACCGGTCATAATCAGGTCATCATCGAGCACTTCGCCTTTCTGGAAATTATAAGCTCCCGTGGACACGAATTGAGTGGCATAAGCGTTGCCGATAAATAGCAGACTTGCGAAAATCAAAACCGTTAGGACAGTTTTGCAAGCGGTTTTTATATTCATCATCTTATCCTCTATCTTAATTCTATTGATTTTTACGAAAGCTTCAACTACATTGTTACATATTTTGACATTGGAGTCAAGCGAAATAAGACTCTCCTCAACCACGTGGACGCGGGAATAACCAATGAATGAAACTGAACACGTTTCCGGAAAAGAGAAATATTCAACATTCTTTATCGCCTTCAAATGGATATTAGGGATAATCGAATACGGCGGTGGAGCTTATATTCTTTATGATTACCATCTTTTCGCGGCGATAATTTATCTCGCTTACGTAGCGGTGTCGGGCGGCGTTATACTACCGCTGGCATCGTGCGTTAATTGTTATTATTTCGGTTCCAAATGCCACAATGCTTGGGGCAAGGTCGTTTCCAGGATTCATTCCCGCGGGAATACGGGAAATTTCGCCAAAACATTTCCGTGGAGAATTCTTCTTTACCCGGTATGGGCGCTTCCCCTGGCCGGAGCGGCTATAACGCTCGCGAGAGTAAGAAACCAGGAGACAGCGATTATAGTAGGGATATATATAGTAATATTATATGTAAACCACCGGCTTTTGATGAGATACCCGGCATGCAGGACCTGCCGGCAGAGGTTCAACTGCCCCGGCTGCCAGTATAAGGATTACGCGGTATCATAAACTGTTAAATCAAGCGGTCAACAGCTCGAGTAGACGAATATTGAGGTCTGGAAATGAACGCTTTATTATGGGCAATTATAGTAGTTATATGGTTGATATCGGGGTATAAAATTTACGGCAGGTTCATCGACCAACGTCTTGTTGAACCGGATGACCACAAACAAACCCCGGCCCATTCGAAAAACGACGGAGTTGATTACTCGCCGGCAAAAACATCCCTGTTATTCGGCCACCACTTTTCATCTATAGCCGGAGCAGGCCCCATCGTTGGTCCATTGTTGGGAGTTATGTACTTTGGATGGCTGGCGGCAAGCCTTTGGATCGCCATCGGAAGCGTATTTATCGGCGCGGTGCACGACTACCTTTCACTCATGGTTTCGGTGCGCAACGGCGGAAGTTCAATCGCCGATGTCGCCCAGCTTACTCTCGGCAAACGCTCAAAAACTATCTTCGCGGTATTTCTTTGGTTGACATTGCTCCTGGTCATAGCAATCTTCGGAATCGTTACCGCCAAAACATTTGTCTCCCAGCCGGAGATCGTAATCCCGACCTTCGGTCTAATCTTTGTTGCCATGGTTTTCGGCACATTGGTTTATAAAAGGGGTGTTAATATCGTAGTTGGTACTATAGTAGCAATCGGAATGCTGGCTTTGCTATTATATATTGGAAATAAATTCCCAGTTATTCTCCCTGATAAAATTCTGGGGATGAGCAGCGCCATTTTCTGGTTCTGGGTTCTTATGATCTACGCTCTCTTTGCATCTATCCTGCCGGTGTGGTTCCTGCTCCAGCCGCGGGACTATCTTTCGACCTCGATGTTGTTTATAGGATTGGGGCTTGGTTATTTAGGGCTGGTTTTAACCCGTCCGGTTATGAACGCGCCTTCGTTTGTGTCTTTTACATCGGCAAAAGGCGATCCGTTATGGCCGATGCTGATGGTTATTATCGCCTGCGGAGCCGTTTCAGGTTTCCATTCCCTTGTTTCCGGGGGAACATCTTCCAAACAGCTCGATAAGGAGCGCAAGGGGAAAATTATCGGTTACGGCGCCATGATAACCGAAGCCGTTTTAGCCATTCTTGTGGTTACGATAGCCGCCGGAGCATTGATTTGGGACCCTTCAGCGGTTAAATCAGAATTTGGTTATCAGTATCTCATGGGCGCCGGCGGGGGTCCCATAGTCGCTTTTGCTACCGGCTACGGTAAGTTCTTATCCTCAATCCCTGGTTTTACCATGGTTGCCGGAGTTTTCATCGGGATGCTGATGCTCAATGCCTTCGTGATAACCACCCTTGATACATCAACCCGTCTGGCGAGATTTTTAATCGGCGAACTATTCGGTTTCAAGGGATTGGGCAACCGATGGACTGCTACGATAATTACTATCCTGCTGGCCGCCTATCTCGGGGCTTCAGGCTCATACAGCCAGATTTGGCCGGTTTTCGGGGCAACTAATCAGCTGGTTGCCGCATTGGCTTTGATAGTTGTTTCATCGTACCTTGTGGGTATAAGAAAGCCGCGGATTTATACCGTAATTCCAGCGATTTTTATGCTGGTAACAACTATTGCCGCCCTTATTTACCAGATGGTTGGTTTCTTCGGCGAACAGCAATATGTGCTGGGTGTGTTATCAATAATCCTTACCCTGTTAGCCTTGTTTATCGCTTATGAAGCCAGGGGGATTCTGTTATTTATACAATCGGAGAAAATAAAACGATTGACCGAATCTCATTAACCAAAGAATTGAGAAAAATATTCCAGGAATCCTGCCCGTTAATTCCTCTTTTATTACAGTATATACTTAAATTTAACTTTTTTAAAATAATATTCTTGACAATAGCGATAATATATTTATTTTATTACGATGGTCAGTAAAGATTGTAAAAATCTATCTCTATTGTTTTCTACATAACAACATCACAGCAAATTTTGCTATTGAGCAGATGCCAAACTAAATTTTATCCTATTAACATCAAACAACTCAGCCCGGAGGAAGAACAGTTATGAAGCAAAAGGTATTATTTCTGACGCTGGCTCTCTGCATGGTATTCGCTATAGGCGTTAACGCGACCCAGCGTATGCCCGTTCTCGAATTATTCACTAACACGGCCTGACCGTACTGCCCGACCGCGGACGCGGCCATGGACGATGTAATGGCAGCTTATCCTGATGAAGTTGCCGGAATAAGGGTTCATGTATGGTGGCCCTCGAGTTCCGATCCCTTTTATCAATTCAACACTGCCGATAACCGGGGCAGGACCCAGTGGTACGGCGTATCCGGTGTACCCGCTGGATTTGTGGACGGTTCGAGTTGCAGTTATAGCTCCTTTATGAGCCGGGTTCAATCTCAATTAAATGATGATTCCCCGCTGGATATTAACATCTATGGTGATTTCAACTCCAATACCAGACAAGTAAGCCTGGTAATAAATGTGGTCGTAACCGGAACTGTCGATAGTGATAATCTTAAATTGCACATCGCGGTTACCGAGGATGGCCTTTCCTATGGCGGTCATGACGAAAACCAGATATTGAGAGATATGGTACCCGACCATCAAGGCCAGTCTATAATGCTCGTTGACAATTCCGAGGGTTTTTACACCCGTGATTTTAATCTCATGAGCGGAATCAATGAGAACAACGCCTATCTGAATATCATAGTTCAGGATGCCGACAATAAAGAGATTCTTCAGGCCAATAAGGTGATGGTAACCGACCTGACTCCCTATCCCGGCACTCTTGGCGAGATATATGGAAACGTGCATGACTCACGTACCGGCGCGCCTCTCGACGCGGAACTTTTCATAGTAAACCGTACCCCCACTATATTCGCGGTAACTAACGGCAGTGGTGATTATTCGATGACCGTTCCCGATGACGCGTACTGGGGTATCAAATGCGAGGTTCCCAATTCCAACTACCTGCCCGACTCGGCCCTGGTCTATGTACCCACCGGCGGCAGTGTGGAACTGGATTTCGAGATGAGTTTACCCCCGGTCATGGTTGGTATGATTCCTTATAATCCACCGGTTATGGTTCCGCCAGGCGGTTTCTTCAGGTTCATTGGCACATTGACCAATCAAACCGATGAAAACCAGGTAACTGACCTTTGGGTAATGCTCCAACTACCGGATCAATCTTACTACGGCCCGATAACGTATTTCCCGAATATCCCCCTTGCTCCGAACCAGCAGATAACTCAATTCTCGGTCAGGCAGGATATTCCCTATTTCGCTCCCCCGGGAACGTATGAGTATATCGCCCTCGTAGGCGATTATCCATATTCGTTCTACCATTTCACCTCGTTCGAATTCACGGTAACTTCCCAGTTAATGGGTGAGGCGGACGAATGGAAACTGAGCAATTGGATTGGCGCCGAAGGCGAATTGCCATCCGAGGTTTCGCTGTTCAATAACTACCCGAATCCGTTCAATGCCCAGACCACGATTAAATTCGATATTCCCGAATCGGGTAATGTAAGCCTCAAGGTTTATAATATTTCCGGTCAGGAAGTTGAAACCCTGGTCGATGGCAAAATGGACGCGGGTCAGCACAGCATAAGCTGGGATGCCTCCAATTACGCCAGCGGAGTCTATTTCTATAAACTCCAGACCGGCGATAATGTTATAACCAAGAAGATGAACCTGCTGAAATAGGTTTATTCATAAATCAAAAAAGCCGAAGCAAAATGCTTCGGCTTTTTTTATTGTACGAAGTAATTCCTTTGATTATCTCGGCGTTAATCCTCAGCTTAATAGGATGGCGATGGCTGATACATTAACGATATCGTCCACACTGCACCCGCGGGAGAGGTCATTCATAGGTTTAGCCAGTCCCTGGATGATAGGTCCGATTGCTTCGGCGCCAGCCAATCTCTGGACCAACTTATATCCTATATTGCCGGCATTGAGATCTGGAAAAACGAGCACGTTAGCCTGACCGGCAATTACCGAATCAGGGGCTTTTCGCTTGCCGACATTGGGTATTATCGCGGCATCAACCTGCAATTCGCCGTCGATTTTAAGGTCCGGATCGATCTGGCGGGCGGTCTGCATTGCCTGCACAACTTTATCAACCATTTCATGCGATGCTGAACCCATTGTCGAGAAGGATAACATCGCTACCTTAGGTTCTTCCCCCACCAGGGATTTCATGGTTTTCGCCGATGAAACCGCTATTGACGCGAGTTGCTCAACATTCGGATCAGGCAGGACAGCGCAATCACCGAATATTAAAATTTTATCCTTCTCATCGAGAAATTCGGGTATGACCATTATAAAGCAAGAGGAAACCGTTTTTATTCCTTCAGCCATTCCAATTGTCTGGATGGCGGCGCGCATAACATCGCCGGTTGTATTATGTGCGCCGGCCACGCACCCGTCCGCATCGCCCTTGCGAACCATCATAGCGCCGTAATAAAGCACATTTTTCATGGTTTCCCGGGCATCCGCCTCCGAAATCCCCTTACGCTTCCGAAGGCCGTAGAATTCTTGCGCGTAGTCATCGAGTTTATCCGAAGCAACGGGATCGATAATCTCGATTTTATCGACAGGAACCGATTCCTTCTCGCACATCTGCTTGATCTTTTCGACATCGCCAAGCAGGGTTACTTTGCATATTCCCTCTTCGATAATCTTCCCGGCCGCGAGGATAGTGCGCTCCTCCGGACCTTCGGGAAGAACCACCCGCTTGTTAAGAGCTTTTGCTTTTTCTTTGATATTGTTAATAATCTCCACAGTTCACTCCGGTAAATTGGTTCATTTATTTATTTTGGTCGCTGGATAAATAGGCATAAATAAAATCGTCTATCCCGCCATCCATCACAGCTTGAGTATTCGATGTTTCATGATTGGTACGGTGGTCTTTGACCAAATTATAGGGATGGAATACATAACTCCTTATCTGGCTTCCCCACTCAATCTTTTTCTTTGATGCTTCCATCTCAGCCATCTTCTCCGCCTCTTTCTCTAATTGAAGCTGGTACATCCTCGCCCTCAAAATCTTAAAAGCGGAATCCTTGTTCTTGTGCTGGGAGCGTTCGGACTGGCATGAAACCACTATTCCCGTAGGAAAATGGGTTATACGCACAGCCGAGGAGGTTTTATTGACATGTTGTCCTCCCGCTCCTGAGGCACGGAAAGTATCGATACGGATATCCTCATCCTTAATCTCCACTTCCTCTGATTCCTCGACCTCGGGCAGAACTGACACGGAGGCGAACGATGTATGCCGGCGGTTGTTGGCATCGAACGGCGATATGCGTACGAGACGGTGAACTCCCATTTCAGACTTTAAATAACCGTATGCATAATCGCCGCTTACCTGCACCGTCGCCGATTTAAGCCCCGCTTCCTCACCCGGCTGGTAATCGAATTCCTCGGTTTTATAACCCCTGAGTTCGCACCAGCGCATATACATACGGTAAAGCATCGACGCCCAATCCTGCGACTCGGTTCCGCCGGCGCCGGGATGTATGGATAGGATGGCATTTCCGGGATCATTCTCCCCGGAAAGCATTGCCTCCACTTCAAATTTATCCAGATCTCTTGACAGGATTTCGTATTTTTCCATTACTTCATTCGCGGTCTGTTCATCGTCCTCTTCGTCGGCAAGCTGGGCGAGTACTTTTAAATCTTCGAAACGCTGGGCAGTACCCTCGAATTTCGCGATTACCGATGATAGTCGTTTAATCTTTTTTAGTACCTTCTGGGCTTCAGAGGGGTCATCCCAGAAATCCTGCTTTTTAGTTCTCTCTTCGAGCCGGGTCAGTTTATCGGAAATATTATCAAGCTCAAAGATACCCCCGTAGGCTGTTGAGCCGCTCTTCTAAATCATCGAAATTAATGTCGCTAAGTTTTTGTATCGCCATAAAATCTACTTGAATCGGACTATTCCGACCGCACCTTCATGAATTTACGCTTTCCTACTTTCACCAGTCTTTCCGAAGTAATATCCACATTATCATCTATCGACTGGATTTTATCGCCATCGACAGAAACCGCGCCCTGCTTTATCATCCTGCGGGCTTCGCCCCCGGATGAGCACAGGCCCGAATCGGTCAACAGTTTAACTATCCATAAATTGCCGTTATCCGCTGAGAACTTCATCTCCGGTATATCATCGGGCAATCCTTTTTGCGAGAATACCCTTTCAAACTCTTCCTGGGCGTTAACGGCATCATCAGGGGAATAATACATGGCAATAATTTCCCGCGCCAGCCGTTTTTTGTGTATCATCGGGTTGATTTTGCCTTCATCCAACTCCCGTTTAATGGAATTAAGTTCATCCTCGGGTAAATCAGTAAGCAGGATTAAATAATCGTATAACAGAGCGTCGGGAATTGACATTAGCTTTCCGAATATCTCCCGGGGAGATTCGTTGATGCCGATATAATTACCGAGAGATTTGGACATCTTGTCGGTCCCATCGGTTCCCACCAGCAGGGGCATGGTCATAATAACCTGCGGTTCCTGGCCATATTCCCTTTGCAAATCGCGGCCTACGAGAAGATTGAACTTCTGGTCGGTTCCTCCCAGCTCAATATCCGCCTTCAGCGCCACCGAATCGTAACCCTGCACCAGGGGATACATAAACTCGAGAATACTTATAGGCCGGTTAGCCTTATAACGCTTCTCGAAATCATCGCGTTCGAGCATCCGGGCAACCGTGTAATGTGAAGTCAATGCCAAGACTTCCTCGAAAACCATACCCGAACACCAGCGGGAATTGAAATCGACCATGGTCTCTACCGGATCGAGGATCTTGAAAACCTGTTTTTTGTACGTCTCAGCGTTTTCGAGAACATCCTCCTTGGTCATGCGCTTGCGCATCTCCGATTTGCCGGACGGATCGCCTATCATACCGGTAAAATCTCCGATAAGGAAGACCACCTTATGCCCCAGCTCCTGGAACTGCCGCAACTTGCGCAATGTAACCGTATGACCCAGATGGATATCGGGAGCGGTTGGATCGAAACCCTGCTTCACAATTAAAGGTTCGCCGGTTTTTACGCTTTTCTCGAGCTTATTGACCAGTTCATCTTCCTGGATAATCTCGACAGTGCCGCGTTTAATAATCTCCAGTTGTTCTTCTACGCTCTTCATAAACCTCAAGCCTCTATAAAATTAAACCTTTGAGTATAGGATATATTATATTTATAGGCAAATTAAAACAAAATTTTATGTAATTTTGGGGGGATAGAAATAAAGGAGAAAATAAAAGCGGCCGGAAAGACCGGCCGTTTTGTATTCTAATCTCGCGGGCATTAACTCAACCCGCATTAAGGCATTGCTACTTCAACAGGATCATCTTGCGGATATCATCGAAACCATCGGTTTTCAACCTGTAGAAATAAACCCCGCTGGGGGAATCATCAGCATTCCAGGTTGTTTTAAAGAAACCGGCATCATGATAACCATCCTCCAGTACCGCTATCTCCTGCCCGAGTATATTGAAAACGGTAAGATTTACATAGCATTCATAGGGCAAATCAAAGGAAATGGTAGTAGCCGCGTTAAATGGATTCGGGTAGTTGTCTCCCAGTTTGAATTCTGATGGCAATCCATCGGCGTTTTCGTCAACCCCGGTGGGCGAATTGGGGCCCCCGGGTGTTGGGTCCTCGAAAAATATCCAGGGGAACTGGCCATCATGTTCCCTGCCGTAAGAGACATCCGTACCCTGGGTTCCGAAAGTTATGGTGTCGATAATACCGCCCGCTGCACCATAAAATCCGATTTCCTCGCCGTCGTCGGACAATTTAAAATTAGTATGAATACCCTCATCACCCTCGTCATTGTCGCACCAGACCATTAAGTAGCCATAGGGATCAATAGTAACATCCGGGAAGGTCCACTGCAGGGGTTCGCCGAAATCATCGGTGAGATGCATACCCTCGAGGTTTATGGCGCTGTCGGCGGAATTGTAGATCTCGATCCAGTCCTCGTACTCCCCCTGGGGGTCTGTAACAATGCTCTCATTGCTGGCCATAAACTCATTCAGGTAAAGCGGCGGCGGATCTGTCTGCTGGCCATTGGAGTAGCCGGGGGTCGATTCGCTGAAAAATATCCAGGCAGGCGAACCGTCGGTCTCACGGCCATAGCTTATATCGGTTTGCTGGGAGCCGAAAGTTATGGTGTCGATGATTGTGGAACCATCTGTGTCGTAAAAACCTATTTCCTCACCGTCCCTGCTGAGTTTAAAATTGGTATGAATACCCGGATCGCCTTGATCCTCATCGCACCAGACCAATAGGAAACCTCCCGGTTCGATAGTAACATCTGGGAATTCCCACTGGGTCGGCTCGCCAAAATCATCGGTCAGGTACATACCTTCAAGATTCAGCGCCTGACTTCCGCCGTTGTAGATCTCGAGCCAGTCATCATAGTCGCCGCCGGGATCGACGATGACCGAATCATTGTCAGCCATGAACTCATTGATATACAGTAAATACGGCTGTGCATTGCCCACTGCGGCTACCGCGACAACTAAAAATAAAGCTGTAACAATTGTTCTAATCAAATAAACCTCCATAAAAAAATGATAGGATTGACATCAATAATAAACAGATTGAATTATACATCCAAACCGACCTGCTGGCAATAGCCTCCTTATCTGTTTGGGACGATTTAACAAAATTCTAACAATCGGCCGCCTTTACCCTATTGAATAGACGAATAATTTTTCCTCCTCATCACTGACTATGTAAATAACGGAATTCGCACTGTTAAACGCGACTCCCTCCGCTTTTTCAATCTGGAGGGGATACGATTTTATCAATTGGCCATCCCTGCGGCATTTAGCCAATAATCGGGATTGATCGCTGACAATCCACAGGCAGTTGTTTGACACATCATAACATAACCCGGAAACATCGGCGGAGAAATTTAACGCGTACTGTCCGATAACCGAAAGCTGTTCATCG
>WJIJ01000021.1 GCA_014730345.1 Candidatus Zixiibacteriota bacterium
AGGCGGGCAAGCCCACCTGAGGCGGGCAAGCCCACCTGAAAACAAAAAATAATATTATGGAAAAACGAAGTTTTTAGCAAGGGAAAAGATGGGGAATGATTGTTGACAAAGAAGCGAAGGGATGTTAAATTGAACTGATGATAACTTACCTTGATACAAATATTTTTCAATCGCCCGCCAAAGTATTAGTTAACACGGTTAACACTGTGGGTGTCATGGGAAAAGGTATAGCGAAAGCATTTAAACAACTTTTTCCCGAAATGTTTAAGGAGTATCAAGCGAAATGTGAAGCGGGAGAGCTAAAAGTAGGGAAACTTTATCTGTTTAAAACCCAAAACAAATGGGTTTTAAATTTTCCGACGAAAGAACATTGGCGTAAACCATCGAAGATCGAATATATTGAAGCTGGTTTAAGAGAATTTAAAAGGCATTACATTGATTGGCGCATCTCCAGTATATCTTTTCCGTTATTAGGATGCGGTAATGGCGAGTTGGATTGGGAAAGTACTGTGAGACCTCAGATGGAGAAGTACTTAAGTCGACTTTCGCTTGATGTTTACATACATATTACCAATGCTGATTATATACCAGAACATCTTAATCGGAAACAAATGAGGGAATGGCTAAAATCATATCCCGAATCCTTAGCATTTAGCGAGGTTTGGCAAGATATGCTGGAAATAATTACGGACAACGAATATTTCTATACGGACTCTGGCGAACGATATACAATTGAATATATACAGGATCCCGAGGGACTGAAAATATTTCCGGGCAATGAAGGAATATTTGTACCCAAGGATGAAATGCTATCAGTATGGCAAGAATTACGTTCGCGAGGGATAATTACCATAGAATCAATGCCCTGGGAGTTGGATAGGGAATACACATATCTATATCCTTTGTTAGAAAGCTTGCCGTATATTGAACCTGTTAAGAAGGCTACTAAAAGGGATCTATCAATTAGCCCTCAATCTCCAGCCCTTTTGTATCTGGCTCGTCCCCAGAAACCACGCCAGTTTGAACTCCTCAAATTTTAAGTTTTAAACGTGGAGATGGAGTATAAACCCGATAGTGAACAGATTCGGGCTTTTATCGACCAATTATGCAATGAATCCTGGTTGGGTATAAATAGAAGGTGGTGGCCTAAGTATGTATTTCATTTTACGGATATAATGAATGCTGTAAAAATATTAGAAGAAAAAGTATTATGGAGCAGAGATTACTTAGAAGGTACTGATGAAATGCCCCATGAAAATGCTTCCCCTGAAATAATCGGGCAAACAGATAGTGAATACAAAAAATATGTGCGCCTATATTTTCGTCCTCTCACCCCAACCCAATATCGTAATGAAGGTTTTCGCGCAAAAAGAGATATTGAAAGAGACGCCCATTGCCCTTTCCCAATTTATTTTTTATTTGATTCTAAAGAAATCCTAACATACTCGAATTGTCTATTTTCTGATGGTTCCTTAGCGAGAGATGGACAAGCGGATATTGGTAGTGATTATAATTTTCTCGAAAATCTGCCGTTCGAAGAAATATATCATAATATGTGGTTAAGGGATGAAGAGAAGCGCGAGATTATATTTAGAAGGCACGCGGAAATACTGATAGAGGAATCGATGCCAATTGATTCGCTTAAACATATAGTATGTCGTACTCGAGCAGAAAAAGAGACGCTATTAAATTTATTAAACCGTCAATTCGAAAGCGAATTGCGAAATAGTAACAATTTGTTTTTTGGGGAATGGACCTTTATACAAGATGTGGATTTATTTGATGATTCTATTAAAATGAAATTTAATCCAGATACTAATAGTGCAGGGCCGTTCAATATACGGTATGATTTTTTGAACTTGGAAACCGGGAAGGATTCAATTATTCAAAAGGATAATTATTTCGTACCTAAGGATGCTATTAATTTAACATTGAGTAGGAAAATTAGTAATTATGAAATCCGAATTTATATAGATGATCATATTGCCTATTATGGTATTCATAAATAACCAATTACCCCGGCATCAGCCCCGCGAATTTTACCATCAGTTTTTTACGTCCCGCTTTGTAGAAGCTGACCGTTACTATCTCCGATTCACCGCTTCCTTCGATGCCCACAACAACTCCCTCACCGAATTTTTTATGCACGACATCCGAACCAAGGGGGAAAGTGCCCTTGTGAATATGTTCCTTGCCGTAGCGCCCTTCACGCTTTTTCGGCGCTGGTTTGGGGATGGTCGGTTTGAAAATATCGGGTTTTTCCTCAATGGTTTCTAAGGGGATTTCGTCCAGGAAACGCGATGGACGTGTTCCGGGCATACCGTTATACCTGCGCCGGGAGTAGCAATAGGTGATAAACAGGCGTCGTTTCGCGCGGGTCATGCCCACGTACATCAACCGCCGTTCCTCTTCTAAGTCCTCGCGGCTCTCCAGCGAACGCATGAGCGGGAAAAGCCCTTCTTCGAGGCCGGTGAGAAAGACTACGGGGAATTCGAGACCTTTCGCCGAGTGCAGGGTCATCAGTTTAACCGCGTCAGCGTCAGGATCGTATCGGTCGATGTCGGTCAACAGGGAGACCTCCTCGAGGAACATCTCCGGGGTCGCCTCGGGGTAGTTTTCCTCGAATATGCGCGCGCCGGAGATTAGCTCCTTGATATTGTCGATACGTGTTTCTGATTCGGGAGTGTTCTCATCCTCGAGCGTTTGTTCATAGCCGGAGAGCTTGTAAATCTGTTCGATAAGTTCGGTAAGCGAACACTCCTCATTTTTTAACTCGCGTAGTTTCGCAATGATATCGGTGAACGCTTTTATCTTCCTGGCGGGGATGCCGTCGTATTTGCCTTCGGCGGCATTGAAACACGCATCGAGCAGGTTTATGTTCCCGGCTTGTGAGAATTCGGCTATACGGTCGATGGTAACATCGCCGATACCGCGCTTGGGAGTGTTGATTATTCTGCGCGCGGCAACGTTGTCATCGGGATTTACCAGCGTTTTCAAGTAAGCGAGCATATCTTTAATCTCGGCGCGTTCGTAGAAACGGATTCCGCCGATAATGACGTATGGGATACCGGATGTTCGCAGGCCTTCTTCGAGGGCGCGCGACTGGGCGTTGGTGCGGTAAAGGAGGGAAAAATCGGTGAAGCGCAAACCTTCCTCCTTGCGGAGTTTGGTTATGAAATCGACGATGGTCAGCGATTCGGATTCCTCGTTGGAGCATGCCGATATTTTGAGCTTGTCGCCTTCGCCCGAGGATGTCCACAGCTTTTTCTCCTTTCGGCCGCGGTTGCAAGCTATTACACCCGATGCCGCCGAAAGGATGTTCTGGGTGGAGCGGTAGTTCTGCTCAAGTTTTACGGTTTTTGCCCCGGGGAAATCTTTCTCGAAATTCAAGATGTTGCTGATGTCCGCTCCCCGCCAGCTGTAGATTGACTGGTCGTCATCGCCGACCACGGTTACGCTTTTATGTTCTTCGCCGAGATGTCTAACCAGCAGGTATTGGTTCCTGCTGGTGTCCTGGTACTCATCGATGAGCAGGTGCAGAAATCGCTGTCTGTATTTTTCGAGAATATCGGAATTGTTATCGAAAATTTTCACCGGCCAGTAGATTAGGTCATCGAAATCGAAGGCGTTTAACGAACGCAGGCGTTTCTGGTATTCATGGTAGATTTTGGCGGCGTCTATCATCCGCGGAGTTCCCGCCCTGCTCTCGAATTCCTCCGGGGATATCATATCATCCTTGGCCCTGCCGATGGCGTTCTGCACACTTTTCGGGGTAAGGTCGCCTTCGCACAAATGGAAATCCTTGCAGATGTTTTTGATCACCGTAAGGGATTCGCTGTCATCGTAAATACTGAAATTCTGTTTGTACCCGATTGCCGTATAATGTTCGCGGAGGATACGCGCCCCGAATGAATGAAAGGTGGAAACCAGCAGGGGAAGATATTCGGTGCCGAGCAGATTTTCAAGACGTTCGCGCATCTCCCGCGCCGCTTTGTTGGTAAAGGTAACCGCAAGGATATTGAAAGGGCTAATGCCGAGATGTTCGATCATATAGGCGATACGATAGGTCAACACCCGGGTTTTGCCCGAACCCGCGCCGGCGAAAATCAGCAGGGGACCCGGCGGCTGGACCACGGCTTCGTATTGTTTCGGATTGAGTTGTTCTTTGTAATCACGTTTATCCATAGAGGACTAAACTATATTTTTGATTGGGAATTTTCAAAACATATTTCGAGAAAGTTCCCGCGGAAGGTTTTCTTCTTATTCGGATAGGGGAATGTTTGTCCGCCGGGGCGGGCTCATTTGCCGCGCTTCGCTCCGCAACTGAACATGCCTGTCTCGCGGGAATGACATGAGGAAGAAAGAGAGAATTCCACTGCAGAAAATCCGGGGTATTTCCGATTAATATTATTGACAGACAACCGGCAGTTGCATTCCACGGACGGATTTAAGGCGTTGCCTCGATTTTTTCTTCTCAGGGATCGATGTTCATCTAACTTGCTGGATTTAATGAAATGATTATCCCCTTTGGATGTATGGATGATGAAAAATTTAAAGCGAGGTGTGGTATGAAAAGAATGTTATCATTAGCGGTCCTGGCGCTGTTATGCGCGTCCGGCGCGCACGCTGTTCAGGTTAGCGGTGATGTCAGCGGGACATGGTATCCGTCGAATAATCCCTACGAAGTTGTGGGCAACCTTCGTGTTCCGTCCGATGAAACGCTTATCATAATGCCCGGATGCTACATTACCTTCCGGGGACATTATAAGTTCAATGTGGAGGCCAACGCGGTGCTGAGCGCGGAAGGCACCGAAACAGATTCGATTATTTTTACCTGCGATACCACATCATATCCTGATGGATGGCATGGGATACGGTTGGTGCAGGCCAGCGACAGCTCAAAGATAACCTACAGCCGTATCGAGTATGGAAACGCTAACGGCCCCGGCAACGATGCCTATGGCGGCGCTGTCTATTGCGCCGACTGCGATCCGGAGATAAGCTACAATACAATCCGTTATAATAGCGCCAATGACCGCGGGGGAGCTGTCTATTTTACTTATTCAAACGCGTCGGTTAAAGAAAATTTATTTTTCGGCAACAGCTGTTTAAGCAAGGGCGGGGCGTTTTACCTATACAGCTCCAATCCAACATTCGAGAATAATACAGTGGCGGGGAATTCAGCAACCAACTATGGCGGCGGGGTTTACTATGTAAATTCCAATCCCACCCATGTTAATGATATAATCTGGGATAATACCGCCCCCAATTCCCCGGGCATGTATAATGTTATTGGAACACCGGTGTTTACTTACAGCGATGTTCAGGATTCGACTATGCCCGGCGCCGGGAATATTTCATCGGACCCTCTATTCGCGGACCCCGACAATGACGATTATTCATTAGAATGGGACTCGCCATGTGTTGATTCCGGAGACCCGTCATACCCGGTTCCGCCATTCGGGGGAAACAGGATAGACATGGGCGCGCTTGAGTTTTTCTACGGTGTGGGACTGATATATGAACCGGATGATTTTATTTTCCAGACGGCGGATGATACATTCGTAACCAGGTATTTTCAGTTGATAAGCTCCGATAACGGCGGTTATGTTAAGTCATTGTCCGATGCCAACTGGGCATCGTTTGATCCGGATTCGGCAATCATGAACGCGTGGGATACGGTTGAAGTGGAAGCGGTATTCGATCCCTCGGGTTTGGATACCAACCAGACATATCAGACCGAGATCCGCTTTTTATCCGACCTGGTGGGATTGGAGAATACAACTATACCGGTGGAGATGACCGTTATACCGCATGTTCCACTGGAGCTGATGTATGATTCATTGGATTTCGTGATAGAGATTACCGGCGATTCAACCGCGACGGCAACATTCCAGATTATTTCGGTTACCGAGAGCGGTTATGTTAAGTGCCATACCGACAGCGTTTTCGAATCGAGAACCACGTTCGAACCCGACTCTGTGATTATAAGCCCGGAGGATACATCGGCGGTGGAGGTTACCTTCGACGCGTCGGGGTTGGACTTCAATGAGACGTATTATACATTTATCGCCTTCGAAACCGATTGCTATGGTCTTGACGCGGATACAATACCAGTGCAAATAACTGTTAATCCCCCGATACCTGTTACTATCGAAATGATTCCCTTTAATCCGCCCATATATGTTGAACCCGGAAGCTATTTTACTTACACCGGTGTTCTTAATAACAACGTGGGAGGCCCCTTCCATTATCCGAATCCGATAACCGTCTGGGTCAATGTCCGTATCAGGGGAGTGATTTACGGCCCGCTATTTAAAATCGGGGATATCTATGTCCGTCCCGATGGCTTGAACTACCCCGGTATACGCCAGTATGTCGATTCCCAGGCGCGTCCGGGTACCTACGGCTATATTGCTTATTGCAGTGAGGATTACCCGGATATTATGGATTCAACATACTTCGATTTTACGGTTCTCCCGGGAAGGCATTTCGATTACAACAGCTGGGAATGCTACGGCTGGGGAGTTTCGCCGGAAGGATTTGAAGAGAGCCTGCCCAAAGAATTCAAGCTATATCAGAATTACCCCAATCCGTTCAACAGTACTACGGAAATAGCTTTTGATACGCCGGTTGAAAGCGAAGCAAGGATCGAAATTTATAATATTGCCGGACAGCGTGTGGAAACTGTTGTTGATAGAATGTTTCCGGCGGGCGAACACGCAATCTACTGGGATGCTTCCGGGTATTCCAGCGGAGTTTATTTTTACAGGCTAAGCGCCGGGGATAAAGTGTTTACAAGGCGGATGACCTTGTTAAAGTAAGCGTTATTTGGGTGTCGGGTTAGTTTCCAACCCGACACCATACAGCTTTTTTACACTGCCCGGCTTTCGAATTCCTTGAGGGCCTTATCTATTTCTCTTACTGCTTTCTTATCGAGTTCCCATACCTTTGTCAGCAGGCCGGCTTCTTTCTCCCGCGTTTCCGCATCCCAGTCTTCGAACTTTTTCCCGGTCCATGGGCCGTAGAAGGATTCCTTCTTTTCCATGGCGCTGTTCATCAGGCCGGTGGCGTTGCGGTAGTAATCCGCGGCTTTTTTCAACATCGGCTCAACATCTTCTCCCAGTATCGCGGAATTATCGCTCAGATAATTGGCGGCCTGGTTGCGGGCGTCCCAGAGGCAATCGAAAACCCACCAGTTGACGAAGAAAAGTTTCTGTTGTTGTTCCCCGGTAAATTTGCCTGCGTCGCGGATATCATTTATCCAGATTTCAAACGCCGTATCGCCATAGTGATATTTGCATTCCTTGCCCATACCATCGCCCCAGGCGGTCATCTCTTTTCTCCGCCAGTTATTGGAATTGAGGGCTTGAAGGAATTTCTGCCGTTCATCAACCGGTTGTTTGTAATCGTTCAGGATCAACAGCCAGGGTCCCACCTCTTCCGGGGCTACGGGGGCGGGTTTGTCCCACCAGTAGCTGTCCCAGAGGAGTTTAATCCCGTCACCTGTTTTTTCGTAGCCATGCAGAACACATGTATCAAGATTCCCCTTGGCCATTCCTAATGCCGGCAAGCCATTGTCGATAGTGGCGGTCATTTTATCAGCGAGGTCTTCCATGGTGCTGTGTTCCTTCCCCATGCGGGCCTCTTCGAAGAACTTCCATCCGGTGAGTTCCTCAACCGCCCTTATTTCATCGGGGAATTCACCTACAGGGCTTGATGGGCACCAATCGGGTTCATCGGTTCTACGATACCAGCGCAGTCTGAACGCCAAGCCCGAGTATCCCATAAGCTGGGAATATTTGTATGGATGTTCGGTTACCGACAGCGCGGAGGACAAGCCTCCGGCGAATGTGTTTTCGCCTGTTTTGCCCCACCCGAGTAAAGGGATATTCTCTATCCATACTTTTCCGTTTTTCTTTTTTATCTCCGCCACGATATTTTCTCCTCTTTGAGATTGAATTGATTTTTTCAACGCATCCCAGCTTTTATAACCATAGTTCAATGCCAGCGCGTACTGGGCTTCGGTAAGTTTCAGGTCGTATTCAAGGATTTCTTTATTTGTAAGGGGCTTGCCCGGATTAGTTCCCCGGATACGACGGTCGAGAACTTTCAAAAAACGGCAGCAACCCGCATCTTTGCGGCGATGTGCTTTCAGGATATTTTTTGCCTGATTTTTGAGATGATTAAGATTGGGACGGTTGGGAAGTTTTAGTACCATTACAACTCCTTTCGCAGGTCGCCGGGTCTGCAACAACAGGCTGAAAGCAGTTGTTATGTGTTCAATCGTGAAGGTGAACTATGTTCTTTCCGCAGACCGGGGAGGCTTCCTTCGAAAGCCAACCCCAAAATAATGAAATTATTCAGTATGTCAAGAATTATTTGGTGTGGATGGAAATAAAGAGGGTGCGCTTACCGTCCCTTTTTCTTGCGGTTGCTGACAAAATCCCAGATGACATAGTTGCCTAAGTTGTTGACCGATGAAAAATAAGCCCTCCCGTGGTTGAGCTCGGTCAACTTCTCCACAAAACTGCGTAGATAGGGGTCATCGGTAATCATGAAGGTGGTGATGGGTATCTTTTTCTTCCTGCAGATTAATGCTTCATCGAGAGTGCGGTTAACGATTATCGGGTTCAGCCCCACCGGGTCTTTGAATAATTGTCCGTTTTTTCTGGTTATCATTGACGGCTTGCCGTCGGTTATCATGAATATCTGTTTATTGACATGTTTTTTTCCCATGAGGATATTACGCGCCATCCGCAGTCCCGCCTGGGTGTTAGTATGGTAAGGACCCGCGCCGATGTATGGCAAATCGGCGATTTTAACCTCCCATGCCTTATCCCCGAAGAGCACCACCGAAAGGTGGTCGCGGGGGTACTTGGTCATAATCAATTCGGTGAATGCCATGGCTACCTGTTTTGCGGGAGTGATACGGTCCTCGCCATAGAGAACCATGGAGTGGGAAACATCAATCATCAGTACTGTAGCGCAGGAGGTCGTTTTTTCGGCTTCATGCACCTCGAGGTCATCTTCGGAAAGATTCAATCCCAGGTCACCGGTACGGCTTATAGAGTTGAACATAGAGGAGCCGTAATCAATGGCCCGGAAATTATCGCCGAAGGAATAGGGACGTTTCTCGGGCAGAAGCTCTTCGGAAGTCCCGCCCTCGTAGGGCAGTGGGTGTTCGCCTTTGCCGGCGGATTTCATCCTCTCGAATATCAATTCAAAGGCATCCCGGCGCAGACTCCGTTCGCCTTTTGCCGAAAGTTTCAATCCGCTGCCGGCCTGTTTGACAAATTTGGAGTCTTTCAACTTTTGGGCGAACTCGTCTATGTCATATTTCGAGTCGAGATAACCCCTTGCCTGAAGTTGTTTCATCAGCTCAAGGGTGGCATCCACATCGCCGTTCAAGCGCATAAGCAGGTACTGGAAGATAGCCATAAGGTCGGCTAAACCTTTCAGATATTCAAAGAGTGATTCATCCCATTTGGAATATGAAAATCTCATCGGATATCACCCATCCCTTTGAGCATATCGGAAAAAATGTCGCTGTATTCAAACGCGGTGTCATACATCTCCCGGGCCACCAGGTTGTTCTGGTGGAGGGCCTCCAGCACGAATTCCATCCGCAGGAGCATTTCCCGCTCATCGTTGGCGTTGAAATACTCAACAACGATATCCTTCAGCCCGGCTATTGATTCCAGACGTTTTCGGTATTCATCGAAGGATAATTCGTCTGACAACTCCAGTTTTTTGCCGGAGGAGAAATAATCAATAACCGCTTCGTAGGGATTATTTACCGGGGGTCCATCTGGATCAGGACGTTCTTTGGACGGTTTGGGGAAATATTTCAGGAATGTTTTATTGATAGCCGCGCCGATAAGTTTATGGGCCACGATAAACGGTCCTTCCTGTTCTCCCTCATAGACCAGCTCTATCTTGCCGCTGACAGCCGGGATAAGCGAGTAAAGGTCTGTAATGCGGGGGAAATAATCCTTGTCCCGGTTGCGCGCCGCCCGCCTTTCGATATTGGAGATGAAATTTTCATAGGCAGAAATGGAAACTCTCGCCGAGACGCCCGAGGATTGGTCGACATATTCGCTTCCGCGGGCTTCGAAAGAAATCTCCTCGATTATGTCATGAACGAAATCGGGGATAGTTATACCATCGATTGAACGGTTGATTTCCTGTATAGTAATTTTCTTGGCATCATCGATAGTTTTCGGATAGTGAGTAAGTATCTGCGAATCTATTCTATCTTTTAAGGGGGTGATTATGTTTCCCCTGTTTGTATAATCTTCGGGATTAGCGGTGAAAACCAAAAGCATGTCCAGGGGAACTCTCAACGGGAACCCGCGAACCTGGATATCATTTTCCTCGAGGATATTCAACAGCCCTACCTGGATTCGGGGCTGGAGGTCGGGAAGTTCGTTGATGGCGAAAATACCCCTGTTGGTGCGGGGGATGATTCCCCAGTGGATTACCTCCTCGTTGGAGATATCCAGCTTCTCCCGCGCCGCCTTGATCGGGTCGATATCGCCGATAAGATCGGCGATGGAGACATCCGGGGTTGCCAGTTTTTCATGGAAACGCTGTTCCGGCGTTATCCATTCTATGGGCATATCATCGCCCATTTCGGCTACCATTCGCTCCCCCATAGGGGATATGGGATTCAGGGGGTCCTCATTTAAGAGAGTTCCCGGAATGACCGGGGCATAATCATCCAACAATGTGTACAATTGCCGTATTATCCTGCTCTTAGCCTGACCGCGGAGACCGAGAAGGATAAAATTGTGTCGGGAAAGCAGTGCGTTTTCAATCTGGGGAACAACCGTTTTGTCAAATCCGATTATCCCATCGAATGTCGGTTTGCCGTTTTCGAAACGCCTGATAAGATTATCCCGCAGTTCTTCCTTAACCGAGCGGATTTTCCAGCCCGATTTTTTCAATTCGCCCAGGGTCTTTATGTCTTTAAAATTCTTCATTTGTCTACCCGAAAATTGATCCAGTATCCATGTTTATTGTTTTAGTATTCAACGCATTGAATTAAAAGAATGTTCACGAAAAATATCGGATTTAAAGCACTTGTACTGCGCTTAGAGATAAATCGCCAATCGCAGCAATTTAACGGGCATTTAATGTTGCCTTAATAACCAGAGTTTTATACATTACGCCCAATCTGTTGAGGAAATAAAGGTTAAACTTAAAAAGTGAGAGTTAATTTATGGCAAAAGAGATGAAGAGGATATTGATAACCGGCGCGGTCGGTCAGATCGGCTCGGAGTTGACCATGGAAATGCGCAAACGCTATGGCGCGGAAAACGTCATTGCCACTGGGCGTAAGACAAAACCATCTAAAGAGTTGGAAGAATCCGGCCCGTTCCATTTCATCAATGTCAACGACACCGAATCAGTTGAAGAGATTATAAAAAAGTATAACATCGACTCTATCGTCCACATGGCGGCTATCCTGTCCGCGGTCGGCGAGAAAAACCCCCAGCTCTGCTGGGATGTCAACATGAACGGCACCATCAATATCCTTGAACTCGGATTGAAATACGATATGGCCCGGGTAATCGTGCCCTCGTCAATCGCGGTATTTGGTAAGGGTATCCCCCTCGATAATACGCCCCAGGAAACGGTGCTCAAGCCGACAACCATGTACGGCGTGACCAAGGTTTGCGGCGAGTTGATATGCGATTACTATGTCCAGAAATTCGGTCTTGATGTACGCGGTTTGCGTTACCCGGGAATTATCTCCCACATGACCCTGCCCGGCGGCGGGACGACTGACTACGCTGTAGAGATTTACTACGAAGCGGTTGACAAGGGCAAATATACCTGCTTTGTTCGCGAGGATACCCGTTTGCCGATGATGTATATGCCCGATGCCATCGAAGGCACCATACAGCTCGCGGAAGCCGATTTCTCCAAGTTGATACACCATTCAGATTTCAATCACGCGGCAATGAGTTTCAGCGCCGGCGAACTTGCCGAATCGATAAAGAAGGTTATGCCCGATTTCGAGGTTTCTTATGAACCTGATTACCGTCAGGATATCGCCGACAGCTGGCCGAACTCCATTGATGATACCCCGGCGAGGGAAGAGTGGGGATGGAAACCGCAATGGAATCTCGATGCCATGACCGAGGATATGCTCAAGAACCTCAAAATACGCAAGGAAAAGGGCACGCTGTATCCCAAGGAAGATTAATCATACTTACAATGATTAAAGCCGCCGGTTTCAATGCCCGGCGGCTTTTTTTGGGAAATCATATATAAAGGTTGCCGATTATTTAATGGTGTGGTCGAATTCATCCCACAGGATAAACTGCATCATCTGCCCGAATCCGCCATTGGGCCAGCAATTATGAGCATGGAAGGAAAGCATTATAACCTGGGCCGTACCCGTTGCCGGATAACGGGCTCCGAAGATATTGCTGTCGGCGATAACCGGAACATCATAAATCGCCGCCGTGGAATCATCCGCCAGATACTCGGGGGCTCCGGGAGCAAAGGAGAATAGAGGCGCGACCGAAGTTGTTACATCCAGGTCCGGATAACCGCTTGCCAGCGCGCGAAAATCACGTATCTCATCGGAGATGAACTTTCCGGTAATTGAATCGGCGGGCATGAAGCCATAGATGTTTTCATTCCAGTTAGCGTAATTGGTTATCAGCAGTAGTTTCCCGCCTTCCTGAACATGCTTTTTCAGGGCCGCGTTCGATTCGCCGAAATGGGAGATATTCCCGCTGTTCCAGATTATGACATCAAATGACGAAATGGCCTGGACGATGTCAGATTCATAATAATATGTAAGGTCTTCGATAATCCAGGTGGAATAATCCGAAGGTCCATAAAGGGAATCCAGAACTATCTCGTAGCTGTTTTCACTACCGGTAGTGGCGGGATTATCATCTACATAGAGAACATCGCCGGTTGGAGCGGTTACCGTCCACCGCCCGAGCGTATCCGGGTAGTAAATTATATCGCTGACTCCCCCGGCTTCATCGGTAGTCTTCAGGAAAAAGCGTTTATTTCCCGGGGAAATGTTATAAAGCGTTATCTCATCGGTAACGCTAAACATTTCCAGCCAGGTCAAGGTGTCCAGCGATGCTGAATCGAGGGGTATAGCATCGGTGCCAACATAATATTCAACGCTGGCGATGGTTCCCGTTCCGTTTGAATCATATAGTTCCCAGCCGAAAGTGCAATGGTCGAAACTGTAGAATTCAGCAGACATGTAATCATCTATGAAGTCCTGCGGGAAATTGATTTCGGGACGGATATTTTCAGCGGTGGCGAAACTCCACTCCGGTCCCCTGGCGGAATCACCCTCGGTATCGATGGCGATGATTTTCCAGTAATAATCCTGATTGAATTCGAGAGAATCGGTTGGATAGGAATTAGTGTGCCAGCCTTCATATACCAGCGGAGGGTTAGAAGCAGTACCGAAATAAATATTATATATAAGCGAATCTCCCGGGTCAGGATCTGTCGATGTCCAGCGCAAAGTAGTTGTAGCGGTATATACAGTATCCCCGTCAGCGGGAACCGGATCCGATGGGGTTGATGGCGCGGAGTTGCCGGTAAAGTAAAAACTGCTGAGGCCGCTTATGGTTGAATCGATTCCATCCAACGCCACAACCTTCCAGTAATATTGATGATTCGCTTCAAGGGTTGTCAGTACGAAAAAAGTATCGAGGTCGCTGTTGCCAACGAAACCTGGATTGATGGTTGTGTCTACATAAACATTGTATGTCAGCGTATCGCCGTCATCGTCTGAACAACTCCATCGCAGGGTTGCGAAACTGGCGTTGACCGTATCTCCTGTGGCGGGGGCAATCATCGTGATTGTATTAGGGGGATTGTTGGGAGAGCCGGTGATTGTGTTATCCTCGGCGCATCCCGAAAACGATGCCGCCAAAATAATAGTTATTAAAGCCAATGGTGCGTATTTCCAGAAAGTCATGAAACCTCCATAGGTGCGAAAATAGATTATGCTCAGGTCCCGGAGTTCCTTTTCCCGACCGATGTCAACATTTCTTTTATTCCTCCGAGAGAAGACAGTATCCCTGTCGCTTCGTAAGGGAGGAAGATGGTTTTCTCGTTTTGCCCGTCGACCATGTTTTTCAGGGTATCGAGATAGCGCACGGCCACAAGGTAGTTAACCGGATCACCTTTTTCTTTAACCGATTCAATTACTACCCGGATAGCCTCGGCTTCGGCTTCGGCAACGTTTATGCGCGCCTGCGCTTCACCCTCGGCTTGCAGTATCTGGGATTTTTTTATACCCTCGGCGCGGGTTATCTGCGCCTGGCGTTCGCCTTCGGCCTGGAGTATCGCCGCGCGTTTATCACGCTCCGCGCGCATCTGTTTCTCCATGGCGGTGCGGACATCCTCCGGCGGGGTTATATCCTGCAACTCTACCCGGTTGATTTTCACGCCCCACTTGTCGGTGGCTTCGTCAAGGATAATCTTCAGCTTGGAGTTGATGACATCGCGGCTGGTCAGGGTATCATCCAGATCGAGTTCGCCAACAACATTACGCAGGGTTGTCTGGGTTAATTTTTCGATGGCGTTGGGCAGGTTGGCGATTTCATAGACGACCTTCTTGGGATCAGTAACCTGGAAATAAAGGAGGGCGTCTATGTCGATGGTAACATTGTCACGGGTGATAACCGACTGGCTGGGGAAATCGTAGACGGTTTCCCGCAGGTCAATACGGTTGACGGTTTTTTCGATTATTACCTTTTCACCGTCAGGTTCGACCCGTACATAGCGCCATACCACCGGACGTGGCCGGTCGATAAACGGCCATATAATATTAACGCCGGATTGAAGAACGCTGTGGAATTTACCCATACGCTCTATGACCACAACTTCGGCCTGCTGGACTATCATCAATCCCTTGGTGACAATGGCGATAACCATCAGGGCAACGAATATAATTATGATGAGAAAAGCTTCCATTGCTTACTCCGTTTTCTTAACGATTAATTTATTCCCGTCGATTCCGGTTACAACCACCCGATCCCCGACTTTGATATCTTCTTCGAGTTCGCCGATAGCAGACCAATCCTCGCCGCTGACCTTAACTCCTCCACGGGTGGTGGTGCCCCTTATCATAACGGTAACGACGCCGATTTTGCCCACGAGGGCATCGACATTGGTTTTAGATCCGGGGCGGTCCTTGCTCAGATAGCGGGAAGCGAGCTTGCGGGAGACGATGAACAAGACCAGCGACACTACCGCAAAAACCGCGATCTGGGTTTTGATTCCCAGTCCGAGCATAGCCGCGATACCGGCGCCGATAGCGCCGATGCCGAAATTTATAATTAGGAATCCGGCGGTGAAGATTTCGACAATAATAAGCAGTATTCCGATAATCACCCAGATATGCCATGCCTGCATCTGATAATTCCTTTATCTATGAACGTTATATCCCTTATGCCATGTAACAGTTGCTCTAAAGTTAGCTTAAAACGCCGGTATAGTCAAGGTTTTAGGGGA
>WJIJ01000143.1 GCA_014730345.1 Candidatus Zixiibacteriota bacterium
CGGTGGAAGACCGTATGGAATATCTCAAAAGTATTATCACCGAGGAAGGAATCAACTTCAAGGAGTTATTCGATCCCAGGGATACCAAGATAATCATGGTGGTAACATTTATCGCCCTTCTTGAGCTGACCCGTTTGCATTACATTTCAATAAGGCAAAACATGAATTATGGAGAGATATGGATTTACCGGAGATAGACAACAGCAACTGGGAACTCGATGAAACCGAAAGGACTATAGAAGCGCTGATAGCCGCGTCAGATAAACCGGTTGAGGAGAAATTACTTCTGGAAGTGGTTAGAGATTACCGTTTCGAGGGAAGCAAGAAGGGCGCGATCGAAGTTGAGTCTGAACTCGGTAATATAGTGATGAAAATCAACACGGTTTACGAGCGGTTTCACAATGCCTTCCGGATAGAGAAAGTTGCCGGCGGTTACCAGCATAAAACCAGACCGGAATTCGAGCCGGCAATCAGGAAATACCTTCATCCGATAAAACAGCAAAGGCTATCCAAGCCGGCGCTGGAAACACTGGCTGTAATCGCGTATCGCCAGCCGGTGGTCAAATCGGAGGTCGAACGTATTCGGGGAGTTGCCGCGGACGGAGTAATCAGGAATCTGCTGGATAAAAAACTGGTAACGATAACCGGAAGGGCTTCAGGTCCCGGTAAACCATTGCTTTATTCAACCACTGATAAATTCCTTGAATATTTCGGTTTGGATGACATATCCGAACTCCCCGGCGAAAAAGAAATAGAGTTGTTGCTGGGCAGGCCGAAATCAACTCCGACGGCGAAAATCACCATGAAAAGAGAGGGTGAAGAAGCTCAGACCACCGAGGAGACCGGTGATGAGCAGGAAAATGGAGCTGTGCAGAACGATATAACCACATATGATAAAACATCGGAGCATGAAGCGAGAGTTGAAACGGAATCCCCGGGAAAAGATGATGATATTGAGCGGGAAGATGAGAATTTAGCGGAGATAGAAGAGGAAACGGTAAGAACCGAATAGGTAGTAACGGCGATACTTCAAATTTAAACCAAACCGCCTGCGAAGGTGGTTTTTTAATTATGGCAGATAAAATCAGATTGAACAGTTATATAGCGAAGTGCGGAATTTGCAGTCGGCGGGAAGCAGATACAATAATATCGGATGGCCGGGTTAGCGTAAATGGCAAAACAGTATCCGAATTGGGCGTGAAGGTCGATCCCAAGAGGGATAGAGTTTCCGTGGACGAAAAACAGATCAGCCTGCCGGGAGGAAATTCGTACTATATTCTCAATAAACCGCGGGAAGTGGTAACCACTATCAAGGACCCGCAGGGGCGCAGAACAGTGAACTATTATATAAGGCAAACCGGCAAGCGTTTATACCCCGTGGGCCGCCTCGATTATTACTCGGAAGGATTGCTGATATTGACAGATGACGGCGAGTTGGCGCACCGGATTCAGCACCCCCGCTATAGAATTGAAAAAGAATACCTTGTGGAAATCGACTCTCCCCTTTCGGCTTCCGAACTGGCTGAAGCGCAGAGAGGAGTTAAACTTGATGATGGTTTTATCAAGCCGGTTTCGTTCAATGTTGAGGAAGGACGGGGAGAAACCGCCGTTTATCGAATCGTAATATCGGAGGGGCGTAAAAGAATTCTCAGACGCGTGTTTGAGTATTTCCAGAGGAAAGTACGCCGGCTTGCAAGGGTATCGGTAGCGGGGATTAATCTGGGTGATCTGGAACCGGGAACATTCCGGGAATTGACACAGGAGGAAATCGGGAAGTTAAAGAAAATTACGAACTTAGCATAATATTTTACTTGCCAAATAATAAAATTTTATTATTATAGAAGTTTATGAATTGGAGGTGATAGAGCACAATTAATGATAGTGGCCATTGACGGACCTGCTGGTTCGGGAAAAAGTACAACAGCGAAAGCGGTAGCGGACAAACTGGGAATGATGTTCTTGGATACGGGGGCGATGTACCGCGCGGTGGCATTGAGCATTCTGCGCGAAAATGTTGATTTACGGAACATCGAGTCCGTTAAGACATTACTAAATGGAACTAAAATCGAGCTTTCCCGGAATAACAGCGGTCTTAAGGTTACTCTCAATGGTGAAGATATCACCGATAAAATCCGCACCCAGGAGATTAACGCCATAGTATCTGAAGTGTCGGAAGTACCAGCGGTGCGCGAGTTTCTGGTACCCCAGCAAAGGATTTTCGCGGAGGGACGAGATATAGTGGCTGAGGGCAGGGACCTGGGTACGGTAGTTTTTCCCGACGCGGAAGTGAAGGTTTTCCTTGTCGCCTCCGAGGATGAGCGTGCCCGGAGGAGAATGAAGGAACTCCGGCAAAAAGGAGCGGTTGTTGATGTTGAGGGAGTATTGGATTCGATAAAAAAAAGAGACCGGATTGATTCCACCAGGGAACATTCCCCCCTGAAAAAGGCGGAGGACGCGATAGAGATAGATACAACGAAATTGCGATTCGAGGAACAGGTCGAAAAAATTGTGGATATTGTAAAACAGAAGACGGTAGTTTAGAAATTATGCGCGGTACGCCACTGCTGTATTACGGCGGGAAATATTTGACATATATAACAGCGAAGTTGTTTTTCGGGTACGAAGTGCTTAATCCGGAGTATGTGCCCGACAATGGGCCGTTTATAATCGCATCCAATCATGTCTCTTATTACGACCCGAACCTGGTAGGAACGGCATCGCCGAGAGCATGCCATTTCATGGCAAAAAAGGAGTTGTTTACCAACAAAAAAATAGGCTGGATTTTGAGAAATGTGAACGCGATTCCGGTAAACAGGCAGGCGGCGGATATTGAATCTATCAAAACAGTACTCAGTGTATTGAAGAAAAACGAGGGGTTGGTAATGTTTCCCGAGGGAACGAGGAGCAGGGACGGTAAGCTGGGCAAGGTGAAATCGGGAATAGGAATGATAGCGGTACGCTCGGGGGCGGCGGTGGTCCCGGCATATATAAAAAATTCTGAAAAACCATTTAAAAACAGGTTGACTGGAAAGCGAGTAATTGTTACATTCGCAAAACCGATAAAGCCGGACTATTATAAAGATTTACCTCCGGGCAAAGACGGTTACCGCATGGTAGCGGCTGAGCTGGAGCGAAGAATTAAGCTTTTGAAGGAAAATATAGATAATAGCGTTAACACTGGAGAAATGGAAAGAAAGTTAATGGAAGAGAAGGAATATAGTTAATAATATTAATGTATAGAATTTGACCTTATTCTTCCGATAATAAAGAAAACCATAGAAACAAACAAATAAACCGTAAACCTTAAACCTTGAGTTAGTATGTTAAACCCAAAGGAGGATTTTTTTAATGGCAGATAAGAGGAAGTCGGCGGCTAAAAAGAGAGCCGCAAAGAGAACCAAGAAAGGAGGTGGTAAGGCTTCAGCAGTAAGGAGAACAGGAAAAAAGACGACGACCACGGAAGAAGGATCTGAAGATGAAGAAGTAGTGGAAATTAAAAAGACCACGAGAAAAAAGGCGCCGCGAGTACGCAAAAAAATTGAACCGGATCCTATACCTGAAGAACTGACCTTACAGGATATCGAGGAAGAAGAATATTCTTCCGAAGAATTCGCAAAGATGCTCGCCGAGTACGAGGAGACCATCCACGATATTAAGGAAGGCGAGGTTATCCAGGGCAAGATTGTCGGAAGAACCCGCGATGACGTTATCGTTGACGTAGGCTTCAAATCCGAAGGTCTTATACCCATGGAAGAATTCCCCGAGAAAGAGGAAATCGTCAAGGGCTTAACCATCGATGTTTTCCTTGACGCCATAGAGGACCAGGATGGGCAGTTGGTCTTATCCAAACAAAAAGCAGATTTCATGAAAGTCTGGGATAAGATTAAGGATGCTCATGATAAGAACGAACTGGTTCGCGGAAAACTCGTTCGCCGCATCAAGGGCGGCATTGTGGTGGACCTTTTTGGCGTGGACGCGTTCCTGCCGGGTTCCCAGATAGCATTGCGCCAGATCCCCGATTTCGATGAGTTAATCGGAACGGCAATGGATTTCCGAATTATTAAATTGAACAAGGCGCGCCGGAATATTGTGGTTTCCCGCAGAGTAGTCCTTGAGGAAGAACGCGAAGCTATGCGTGAAAAGGTCATTTCCGAGATAGAAACCGAACAGGTCAGGGAAGGTATTGTAAAAAATATCACCGATTTTGGCGTGTTTATCGACCTTGGAGGCGTGGACGGGCTCCTGCATATCACCGATATGTCGTGGGGACGCATCTCGCATCCATCGGAAATGGTCTCTCTTGGAGATTCAATCCAGGTAAAAATCCTCGATTTCGACAAAGACACAAGCCGAATATCGTTGGGATTGAAACAGCTTACCCCCTATCCATGGGAGAACATCGAGGAGAAATACCCCATCGGTTCTATAGCCAAGGGCAAAGTTGTTTCCATTACTGATTATGGCGCGTTCGTGGAACTCGAAAAGGGCGTAGAAGGATTGATCCACATATCGGAGATGTCCTGGACTCAGCACATAAAACATCCATCGAAACTATTGACCGTCGGCAGTGAAGTCGAAGCCGTTGTTCTCTCGGTGGATAAAGAAAACGAGAAAATCTCGCTGGGAATAAAACAGCTCAATACCGATCCGTGGGAAACCCTCGAAGACAAATTCCCTCCGGGGACCAGGGTAACCGGGAAAGTGCGTAACCTGACAACCTTCGGAGCTTTCGTTGAGATAGAAGAAGGAATCGACGGATTAGTTCATATTTCCGACATGTCCTGGACCAAGAGAATCCAGCATCCCTCGGAGATAATGAAAAAAGGCGAGACCATAGAGGTCGTGGTTCTCAATATCGACAAGGAGAACCGCAGGGTATCTCTGGGCAGAAAGCAGATGGAAGGCGATCCCTGGCCGGCGCTGGCGGTTAAGTACGCTCCGGGAGTGGAAACCAGCGGAACCATCACCCGCCTTCTGGACAGGGGTATTGTGGTCGAACTCGAAGATGAAGTCGAGGGATTCGTTCCGATAAATCAGCTTGCCAAACCGGATATAAGCAAACCATCGGATGCCTTCAATGCCGGTGAAGAGATACCGTTGAAGATAATCGAATTCGACCAGCATAACCGTAAAATCGTGCTCTCGGTAAGTGCTTACTACCGTGATAAAGAGAAGTCGGAGATGGATGATTACCTGTCCAAACATCCGACCCGTTCAACAAAAGTTGCCGATGTAGTCGGTGATTTAAATGAGATAATAAAGCCCGAGGAAGATGAAGGCGAACCCGCGGAGGAAGCGCCGCAGGAACAGCCTTCTTCCGAAACAGCTGAAGCTAATTCAGAACAGGATCAACAGGCTGAAGCCCCTCCGGAAGAAAAGCCTGAGGAAACCGCCGGTGAAGAGGAAAAACCCGATGAGCCCAAAGCGGAATCCGAGGAATCTGCCGAGGAAACGGAATCATCCGAATCCGAGGAAAGCAAGGAATCCAAATAGGGTTTTAATTAGAATACTAACTCAAAAAAGGACAGCGTCGCGCTGTCCTTTTTTTTATTGAAGGTTTTTACTTCCGAATTCAATAGACCCGGAACAAATGGTGGCAACTACTTTCGAGTTATAAATCTTGTTTTTACTCATGCGGAATATATCATCCGACAGCACTACCATATCCGCGAAATACCCGGGCATCAATCTTCCGGTGACGTTGGCGGTATTTGATGCGAAAGCCGCGCCGGTAGTGAAACCGGCGACTGCCTGTTGCACTGAAAGTTTCTCCTGCGGAAACCACGGGCCGCGATTATCATCGGGGTGATGCCTGTTGACGGCGGCGTAAATGCCAATCAACGGATCCAGGGTTTCGATCGGCGCGTCAGAACCGAAGCAAACCGGGATTTTATGTTTCAACATAGAGCGGAAGATGTAGGCGTTCTTTGACCTTTTACCCCAGGATTTTTCAGATGTATCCCTGTCGGCGAGAATATGCGATGGTTGCAATGAAGCAATAGCCTTCGATGCTTTCAGCGCCGGTAAATCCTCTGGCCTGATTATCTGGACATGCTCAATGCGCCTGTTTAAAACCGGCTTATATTTCTTTTTCATCCTGTTATAGGCATCTATCACCATTTTATTGGCCTTATCCCCTATCGCGTGAATCGCGCATGAGTACCCGCTGGATTCCGCCCTGCGGATGTAATCATACAACTGCCGTGAATCAAGTAATGGTACTCCCTTGCTTTTGGAGTTCTCGTAGGGTTTGAACATATAAGCGGTCTGGGAACCGAGGGCGCCGTCCGAATACAGTTTCAACGGACCGATGCTCAAACGCGGATTCCCAATTCCGGACAACAGCGAGAGTTCATTAAACTTATCAAAATCAACTCTTCTTATGGCCGCGTGAACTTTAATCTTTAATATACCCCGGTGGAGCGCGGTTTGAAGCATAAGGTATTTATCATCATCTTCTTCAAAATCATGTACACCGGTTACGCCAACTTTCAATGCCGCTTTCTGAGCGGCCTGGATAGCCTTTAATTTATATTCGAGGTCAACATCGGGGATGCGCTTGGTCATTAGTTCAACAGCGTTCTCAAGCAGGACCCCGGCGGGATTTCCGTCAGCATCCCTGGTAATAACGCCTGAACGAGGGTCGGGAGTTTTCCCGGTTATGCCGGCGATTTTCAATGCCGCGCTGTTTACCCACAGGGAGTGACCGTCATGCCCGCTGAACGCGCAGGGATTTTTACATACGGAGTCAAGGTCCTTCTTATTTGGAAAATCTTTCAGCCCCCAATAGTTCTTATCCCACCCCCTGCCCAGGAGCCACTCATCGCGCTTTAGATTAGCGGCTTTTTTCTTAATTTCATTCAATGCCTGTTTAAGATTTTTACATTTGGCGAGATTTACGCGGATGACCGATAACCCATAGGAATAAAAATGGACATGGCTGTCGGTAAAACCGGGGAGTACAGTCATACCTCCGAGATTGATGAACCGGGTCTTTTTATCCGATAATTTAAAGATTTCCTTGTCGCTCCCTAAGGCGATTACTCTCGAGCCGCCCACCGCAATAGCGTTAACCTTTGATGGTTTGCCCATTGTGTATATATTGCCGTTGTATAAAATCATATCTGTGCGAATTTGTTCTAACATATAATCCCTACCGTGCTAATTTTCTGTACTCGCCGTCGAATTCGGTGAAACCTATACTGTCCATGTATTCTAACAAAGGAATCGCGTATTTCCTGGTTGTATTTAAATGTTTTCGCAAATCAGTTGATTTGGCCTTTTCGTTATTCTGCAGGTAATCCCTGATATCATCTTTTATCCGGGCCAATTCCGATTCGGGAAGAAGCACTCCGCCGCAGTCAATTAGCTTATCGTTGGAGGTCAGGTAACGAATAATAATCTGGTAATCCTTGCCCTTTTTCTCCAACTCGGCGCGGGTGGGGGCTTCAAGCGGATTAGTCTCGTATTGCTTTAATAAATCATCGGCTATTGCCTGCAGTTTATCAGGAAGTTTGTTTTTGTGCCCGGGATGGCCGTATATACCATCGCCATAAACTAATATTCCGTCCTCAACCATTTTTTTCAGGAGGAGTGCGCCGGATTCATCGGCGCGGACATCGGCGGTATCAAGCAGTTCTTTTCCGCCAAGCCCCGGGGACCATGGAGATTTCGCATGGTATGCTTTAATTGATTTTTCAACGCGTTCCCTTGATTCATCGAAATACTTCTTCGAAAAATAGTAGGACCCGGATTGAATAATCTCTCCAGCTTCGGAAAGCTCTTCAAAGGTCTTTTTAAATTCATTGTTGTTGAATATGCTGTTTCTAACATATTGGAACTCCGAATCACCCCAGGAACCATTGAGAAAAAGAACCGAGTTAATAATACTCCTCGAAGATACCGGGTAAAGCGATTTTATATATTTCAACTCATCGCTATCCCTTTTTATCTTGCTCCTGATGCTGAAATCGAGAATGGTCCCGCCTCCAATGGTAAGCGCCGGCGATGGCAGGCGGAGGATGAACCTGTCCCCTATGAATGGGCACACATTTTCGGGGAGCTTTATCTTTCCGTATCCTTCCTCACCGGGTTTTATCATATCGCCTTCTAATAAAAGCACCCGCCCGAGCAATTCCGCCGTACCCAGCAAAAATACAACCTCTGAATTGTGCTTTAGCGCGATCCTACCAGTAGGCGGAATTTTAAAGTGGGCATTTAAGTAGTTTGATGTTTGCAGGTTAGTCAAACCGGAGATCATAATCCCCCGTCTCAAAAGGCGTTTTTCACTTCCGGTAACATTGACCGCTACCCTGCTTCCGGGAACCGCGGTTTCGATAGTCTTTTTATGGGTTTGCAGACTGCGGATTCTTGCCTGTTCCTCCGATGGATACAGGGATATCTCCTGCCCCGTTTTTAAGCTCCCACCCGTCAAAGTGCCGGTGAGAACAGTTCCCATTCCGGAAATGGTGAAGGCGCGGTCGGCGTACAACCTCGCCTTACCGACATCGGGGCGGGTAATTGAGCTATCCAGAAGTTTTTCCATGGCTGAAGTCAACTTATCGAATCCATCACCGGTTACTGCCGATACCGGGATAATATCCATGAACTCGATGTTTCTTTCCTCGAGCCGGGATTCGATATCGGCGGTCACCAACTCGGCCCAATCCGGCTCGACTATATCAATTTTATTCAGGATAACTAAGCCCCGTTTTATGCCCAGCAATTCCAAAATCTGCAGGTGTTCCTCGGTCTGGGGCATCCAGCCGTCATCGGCGGCGATAACCAGAAGGCAGGCATCGATACTGCCCACGCCGGCGATCATATTCTTAACGAACTTTTCATGTCCGGGGACGTCGACAAAACCGACCTGGGTTCCTGATGGAAGTTCCATCCAGGCGAAACCAAGATCTATGGTCAATCCGCGGGCTTTTTCCTCCGGTAGACGGTCCGGCTCAATTCCGGTGAGTCTCTTAATTATAGATGATTTTCCATGATCGATATGTCCGGCAGTTCCCAGTACAAACATAGTAAACTAATTAGAGAGGCTTTCTTTTAACAATTGAATTAAAGTTTCTTCCTGGTGAGGTAAAACCGTGCGAAGGTCAATGCAATATTTCCCGCCTTCTGTTCTACCGATCACCGGCGGCTTGCATTTGCGCATCTTATCGGCGAAGGATTTGGGATCGACATTTTGAAGCGCGATAATGACCGACGGTATCTTACCGCCAGGATCGGAACCGCCCCCGGCATAACCGATTCCGTCGCGAATCTTGTAATCATCAGCGCCTAATCCAAGTTTACCTGCAAACTCCTCACTGCGGCGGTACAGCTCTCCGGTGGTAGTCCTTATCTGTTTCCAGATGGGTATATCATCGATCTCATCTTTCAGGTACTTGATAAACAACTTTTCAAGTGCGCCAATGACCAGCTTATCGGGCCTGACCACCCGGTAGATCGGGTTTTTATTCAGCTTATCTATCAAGCGCTTTTTCCCGAGGATTATCCCGGCCTGAACCCCTCCAAGGAGTTTATCGCCGGAAAAGCATACAAGGTCGGCTTTGCTTTTCAAAGCTTCGATAACGGTGGGCTCATTGGTCAATCCCGATTCCGATGGATGCAACAGCACACCGGAGCCGATATCCAAAACAACGGGCACTTTTTTCTTTTTACCCAACTCAGCCAATTCTGAAAACCCGGTTTCCTCGGTAAATCCTTCAATGATAAAATTACTGCGGTGTACTTTTAAAATCAGCGCCGTGTTTTTAGTAATCGCTTTTCGATAATCGCCAAGCGCGGTACGGTTGGTCGTCCCGACCTCTTTCATTATCGCGCCGCTTTCTTCCATTATATCGGGAATTTTGAACCCCCCGCCGATCTGGACTTGTTCTCCACGTGATATCAACGCCTCTTTCCCCTTGGAAAGCGCAACGAGAATAAGATAAACCGCCGAGGCATTGTTGTTGACCACCAGTGCCGATTCGCATCCGAGGGCGGCGGAAATAAGATGTCTGAGGGCGCTACCTCTTTTCCCCCTCTTGCCCTTCAGAAGATCGAATTCGAGATTAGAATACGCGGCGGCGATATTGAAAACTTCGGACAGAATATCCCGGGGCAACGGCGCCCGGCCAAGATTTGTGTGAATAATTATCCCTGAGGCGTTGATAACCTCGGTAAGTAATCCGGCGGTAAAATTTCCGGCGGCGTTTACTATAGCATCTATGAGTTTTTCATCACCCGAGTATGGTCTGCCCGCTTTGATTGATTTCCGTTCGATAGAAATAACCTCGCGGATAAACTTAACCACCAGTGGTTGGGACCATCGTTGAGTGAGTTCTTTAACGCGCTGATTCTCGAGGAGAGTATCCACCCCGGGTAATTTACGCATTTGTTCATTTATTCTTTTAGAACCTGTAGATGCCAATTCTCCCTTTCCTTGACCTGCCCGATTACCGCGGCATGAGGATAATACGGATGTAACGCTTCCAGGAGTCTTTTATATTTTCTCCTCGGTATTGAAATCGCCAATCCGCCTGATGTTTGCGCGTCGCACAGGATTATACCCTCTTCAAAACCGACATCGGGATTGAATGTAGCGAACTCCTTTACAAATTCAAAATTCGCCTTACTGCCTCCGGGGTACACGCTTTCTTTAGCAAGGTCGTAAACCCCATCGAAAACCGGAACCGATTTGAAATGCAATTCAATAGAAATATCCGACTGGCTGGCCATTTCATACAGATGTCCCATTAAACCAAAACCGGTAATATCGGTGGCGGCGTTTACGCCGATATTCTGCATTATTTCGCCGCCTTCTTTATTGAGCATGGCCATCGATTCGATACACTCTTTACCCCGCTCCGCCGTTATTTTGTCGTTCTTCAGAGCCGTCGTCAGGATGCCGGTCCCCAAAGGTTTAGTCAGTACGATTACATCGCCGGGTTTGGCGCCCTGCTTGTTAATTATCTTGTTAGGATTGATCCGGCCGGTTACCGCCAGACCATATAGTGGTTCCGGGTTTTTCACGGTATGGCCTCCAATAATCGGCATACCGGCTTTTTGGGCGATATCGCTTCCGCCGCGCAGAATTTCCCCAAGCATTTCATGGGGAGCCTTTGCCGGAAATCCCACGATATTCAACGCGCTTATGGGCGTGCCGCCCATGGCGTAGACATCGGACAAACTATTAGCCGCGGCAATACGGCCATAGTCATAGGGGTCATCAACCACCGGCGGGAAAAAGTCGGTAGTCATCACCAACGCAAGCTGGTTGTTGATTTTATAAACTCCGGCATCATCGGGAAGGCCGGTGCCGGATAAAACATTCGGATCTGTCATTGCTGGTAAATTTTCCAGGACCCTGGAAAGCTCCGACGCGGAGAACTTCGACGCTCACCCGGCGCAGGATGCCATCGTGGTCATCCGTACTTTTTCTCTTATATCTTCCATCTTATCCCGTGCTACTTTTTATCTCCGAGGTCAATCATCATCTTACCGTTTTTCATAATCATTTTATCATCGATGTATAAAGTAGGTTTCAACAGCATTCCATCGAGATGAATAGGTACTGAAACCCGGCCGCCCATCGATTTATTATCCCCTATCGCCAGATGAACCGTACCCATCACTTTTTCATCCTCGAGAACTGAACCGCACAACCTGGCTTTGTCATTGGTTCCAATACCCAACTCGGCGATGTTACGCGCTTTTGGCCCGACAGCATCGAGCATCTTTTTCAACTTCGTTGCCGGCGCGCCTCCCTTTATATCTACAGCATGACCTTTCTCAACGGTAATAGTTAAAGGCTTTTTTAATAATCCAAGCCCGGCCATGGAACCATCAACCATATAAACACCCTCCGCGGTTTTCTCCATGGGGGCGATATAAGCTTCCCCGGCGGGAAGGTTCGAAAAATCTTCACCTGTATAAACAAGCCCGGTATCCGGTTTACCCTCGCGGCCTTGTATCGACATGGTAATATCGGTGCCCGATGGCGTTGTAATCCTGGCTGAATTTCCTTTGGAAAGGAGTTTCGCAAGCGTGTTGGAACGTTTAGCAACTTTTTCGTAGTCGGCGTTCAATGCCCGGGTCATGGTTTCCTCGGTGATTCCCGGCAATGTCGCTA
>WJIJ01000022.1 GCA_014730345.1 Candidatus Zixiibacteriota bacterium
TCCGGGTTTACCACCGGCAACATCGAACGATCCCGTAATCCCAGCAAACGAAGAGCGTCATTCAGGGTCTTGTCAGGGGTTATCACCGACGGTTTGGAGCTGATTATATCATTGACGATTATCAGATCGCGCATTCCCTCCTTGGTTATCAACCCCCTTATGTCCTGGATGGCTACAACCCCCTTTAAATCGCCATAACGGTCGACTACCGGGTAGCAATTCTCCCCGCTGGATTCCATGTAATCCATCAACTGGCGCAAGGTCATCTCCGGGCGCACCGAATCGAACTCGCGTTCCATGACCTCTTCAACGGTAATCGTATCGAGTAGACCGACATCCTTACCCCTGCGTATGTTCAAACCCCGGCGGACGAGCTTTAGCGTGTATATCGATTCCTTCTTAAGGCGATGGGCTACCAGCGTGGAGAACACCGACGCCACCATCAGCGGGAGGATGATACGGTAGTCGTTGGTCATCTCGAATAGGATGAGAATTGCGGTAATGGGGGCGTGGGTCGTGCCGGCGACCACCGCGCTCATGCCCACCAGCGCGTATGCTCCCGAGGGAGCGGTAGCGGCGGGGAAGAGGAAATTGACCAGCGAACCGAAAGCGCCGCCGGCCATGGAGCCCATAAACAGCGAAGGAGCGAAAATCCCGCCGGAGCTTCCGCTTCCAAGGGTCAGCGATGTTGCCAGGATTTTAAGGAAGACCAGCGCTACGAGGAACCATCCGAACATCCGTCCGTAGAGGACTTCGGTAACAACTTCATAGCCGTCGGAGAATATCTGGGGAAAAAACAATCCGAGAATACCAATGAGAAAACCGCCGATTGCCGGTTTGAAGACAGGATGGGTTTTAACCTTTTCCTCGAAATAATCCTCGACTTTATATAGGGTGGAGGTGAAGATTACCGCGACCACGCCGCACAGCGCGCCGAGGGCGATATAAAGCGGGATTTCCCACGCGGAGACGAGATTATACTTGGGCACTTCAAATGCCGGGAAGTTGCCTACGAAGAAATGGGAAACTACCGAGGAGACCACCGCGGATATTATCACCGGTGAAAAAGTTTGGATAGCGAAATCGCCGATTATAATCTCCAGCGCGAAAAGAACGCCTGCGATAGGGGCGTTGAACACCGCGGCGATACCCGCGGCGGCTCCGCATCCCACGAGAACTTTGACCCTGGCGCCGGACATGCGGAAAAGCTGTCCGGTGGTCGAACCGATAGCCGAGCCTATGGCCACGATAGGACCTTCACGTCCCGCCGAACCCCCGGAGCCGATGCAAATCGCGGCCGAGACCGCCTTGGCCAGCGCCAGTCGGAAACGTATCAGGCCGCCCTTGAGAGCTACAGCGGCCATTACCTCCGGCACGCCGTGCCCTTTGGCTTCCCAGGCGTAGTAGAATACGATTATACCCACCAGCAGACCGCCGGTAGCGGGGATCAGGGGGATTGCCAGTTGGGACACTCCGCCGATTAGGGAGTTTAAAAAATCAATGCCGGTACCGAAGAAGAATTCACGCGACGCTATCACCAGCCATCGGAACCCGACGGCGACTGTGCCGGTAACACTGCCGACCAAAAAAGCGACCAGTATCAATACAGAATGCTCGGTGATTTTTAATTTCTCACCGGCGTTATGGATGATGTTTTCAAACCAGTTATGTAAAGCAGTGTCGCGTCTAATCATCCTTCAAGGTCACCGAATTCTTCCTGCAGTATCTGTTTTAAGAGTTTCGCATTCTTTACCGCCTGTCCCTGATGGCAGTTATTGAAGAACAGGTATATATTATCGGTTTTTTCCCGCAGTGTTCGCAAATGTTTTACCCAATTTTTTAATTCATCCTCGCTGTAGTCATAATCGTAACGTTCGCCTCCCCCACCCCACCATTTGGCGGAGTTGCGGCCGTGAAAACGGACGTATCCGGTGTTGGTAGTGGCTTTATCATCGGGAGCGAGCATATTTTTCAACAATGGTTCGTCAACGTTGCAGTAGCCCACTCCTTCGCGCTTGAGCATATCGAAAAGCTCCGGGCGCACCCAGCTGTCATGGCGGAACTCCACGAAAAGCGGATGTTCGCCGAAATCGTGAAGATGACGTTTCAAGTATTCAAGATTGGCACGATTGAGTTTGAAAGACCACGGAAATTGAGCCAGGATGCCTTTGAGTTTGCCGGCATCCTCCAGAGGTTTAACCGATTCGAGAAGTTTGGCGGCGCTGTCGGAGTTGTCATCGCGTTTATGTGTAAAATCCTGGTTGGCCTTGACGATGAAATGAAAATTATCCTGGGTTTTCTCGGACATAAAATAGAAAACACGCGAATGAGGGATACGATAATAAGTTGAGTTGACCTCCACGCAATCGAAATGGTCCTTGTAGAAATCGAGCATTTTGCCTTTTTCGATTCCTTCGGGGTAGAACGGTCCCACCCAGTCGGCAAAGCTGTACCCCGATGTGCCTATCTTAATCATTTTTTCTTTTCGGTTTGGTTATTTGCTGGAAACGCACCGCGCCGCACCTGGGACATACCCATTTGCGTTGTTTATGATATGACCGTTTCATCTCGTCCATCTTAATCTTACATTTCCTGCAAATCATCTATTTTATAATTCCCAGCCAGTCTCCCAATAAAAACTGCATGCGCCCTATAAGCAGGGAAACTCTGGCCATAACGGTATAGCCGAAAGTACTCCCGAAGAATACCATGAGGAAATACATCCCCGCTTTGGCTCCCGCGCCGGTCAGGCCCTTATGCTCCCGGGAGAAGTAGAAATACATTAGCACCGATACCACGGCGGCGATTATAATGATGTTGGAAATATCATCGAGAGGAAGCATGGTTGTTTTCAACTGGGCGATTAACTGCGCCTGCATATATGCCGGGATAGCCACGCCCGAGCCGACCCCAATAATGAGCGCGAGGGGGATGCGGGAGTATGGCGAAAGTTTCCTTGAAAATCGAAGGAACATCAGCGCCCCTAATATCCCGGGTACGAGATAACTCAACTCCCCATTCGCAAAGACCGGGATGAACAGCTTGGGCATGATAGTGGTAACTATTGTGGTTACCAGGAAGTATCCCACGCTTACCCCGAGTAGCAGGTGTTCAGCAACTTTGTAAAATGGATTGTCCCTGTAAAGGAACGAATAAATCGCCAATGTCAGTATTGCCGCTACCGTGGTGCCGATATCCATCCTATTTCCTTCTACGTTCGATAATCATTAAAACATTCCCGGCGATAATCAGCCCGATTATCAGCAGGTGCGCGCTGGACTGGGCGTCCATACCCCGGGCCGCGCGTCCCGGTTTGCCCAGGAGCATTTCATACTCCGCCGCTCCACGCAACCCCGCGGCCAACCCCGCGATCTGACCCGACTGCAGGAAAGGGTACATCGTGGTGGCCATCACCGCGGTAACCGCGGGAATGACGTTAACGCCGTAGCGCGCCTGGGCGTAGTTAATCCAGTGCACGGGCATATCGCCGTCGGCGATAGAGATTACCCCGGCGATGTCATCGTAGCTGTCGATACCTTCCATTACCGGGTAGCTTTGAACATCTTTGCCGTAATAGTCGCTGGGGAATACCCGTGAGATATCCTCGCCCAGCCCGAGCATAGCCACCGTGACCTGCGGTCGGAAACCCCAGAAGATGTAATCCTCGCCATATACTTTGCCGAACTCATTGCCGATGCGCCGGAAGTTATCATCGCCGATTGCCGCTCCCTCTGCGAGCAGGGCTAATCCCAGCACCCTCAGGTTTTTCCTGAAGCTGTGCCGGAGCAGTGCTTCGGCAAGCGGAATCATCTCCGGCAATGTCGCCGTATCATGGTCGAAGGAGAAAACCACCGCCGAACCCTCAGGCAGGCTGTCGATAAATTCGAAAACATCGCGTACTTCTTTGGTAGTTTTTAAGGGCAGCCCGATTTTGAAAATGAGCGGAAGTATAACCGAAAGCGCCATGAGGATGAAGACTATGCGGCGGATATGCTGGCGTTTCTGCAGGGTCTCGTTCACACTCATCCGCGGCTTCCTCCGAGGTACGTGCGTTCAATCCCGAGGATAACCCTGAGCGATGTGGAGATGGTCCCCAGCGCGATACCTATGTATATCCCCCGCCGGGCGGCCATGGACGGCACATTTAAAAGCCAGTCAGCGGCTTTGGGGATAAACCCGGATATCATATCTCCTACAGGCACCCGGCCAAGCATCACGATTAGCGCGGCTACAAGCAGAAATACCGCCTGGGTATTGCGGGCGCGGAATCCCCTGAACGCGGCCGAAGCCACAAAAAACGAAAGCAGGGAGAACATGGTGGCTTGCATGGGCGCTTGTACATATTTGAAAACCCACAGGAAAGCAGTGTCCTCGCCCCGGCCGAAGAAGATGCCGAAGATGAACATACCAATTATCCCGCCGAGAACAATCCCGCTGTAAGGCCGGTCTTTGGCCGAGGGCCGGGTAGCTATAATGGCATGGTGTTTAATCAGCAGGGCGACCCCAACCAGCAGGGAGAAGGCGTATATAATCTGCACCCAATCGAGGATGGTTTCATAAATCGCTGTGGATGTCCGGTGAGGGATGAAAAACTGCACCAGCATAAAAGCGCCGAAGAGGAAACATATATACATGGGCAGTTTACGGTGCATCAATTCATCCTATGTTAAACAGTTCCAGAAAACCGGTATATCCGGCGGTTGCCAGTAAAACCCCGATGGCAAGGATAATACCGATAGCCACTTTTAATAAATCCTGTCCCTTGAGAGAGCTTAATACCATTGGATCTTTGGACAGGTAACCGGAGGCGGCGAAATATTCCTCCCCAATGAGCACATAGTCGCAAGCCACGATAAAAAACGAAAGCTGGATTGTGGAATCAGTTCCGGCAATCTGGATAGCTCCGATTGAGTTTCCGGTTTCGGCGAGTATCAGGGATTCGGCTTCGAATGTTCCCATGAACAGGTTGGTGGCCGGCTGCCGGCGAACCATTATTCCATCCACCGCCGCGGCATAACCGAACTGGCTGTCGGTTAAATAGAATATATCGTCCTCGACATAGCGGTCCGGATGACCCACCTCGCTGTAGGATTCTTTAACGACTTCCTGCGCCAAGGCGGCGACCACAGGATCATTATTGGGAAAGATCAGGGGGATATTATACTCGGCTGTTTTTTTGGCGACAGTGTTGAGAATGTTCATGGAGGCGATCGTGGCTACCCTCTGCATTCCCCCGCGTCCAGCGGAATAGAGAATAGGTTTGCCCAGTTCGGTAGCGCGGCCCACCGCTTCTTCGATAGCCAGCAAACCGGCTATGGGGCGGACATACATCTCCTTGCCCTTCTTGCCCCTGTAAATGAAAAAGATAAGCACTCCCAGGCAGACAACTATACCAATCAGGACGTTCGTTCGCCTGGTGTTGAAATACTGAGGAGAGGAATGCACCGGCTCGGTGTCGTAGATTAACGAACCGCTGACTTTGTCGGTAAACACAAGGCGGTAGACATAATCGGTATAATCCTCGACGGTGTTGTCAATATACTCCCCTGCCGATGCCGGAGCCACGGCGATATCCTGCCACCCGCTTTCCGAAGCGGCCCTGCGGGCTATCTGCGCCTCGTAGTATTCCCCGCTGGAATTGGAGTACGCGGCCGTATCCCATTGGATGGTAATGCTCAAACCGCCGTCGTTGGGCGTGTCGAACGCCTGCACAACGGCAAAGGCTCCCGAGGGCAGGAAAAGAATAATAAGGGCAAATAAAATGCTTAAAGTCTTCATAATACTGAATTTTCAAGTTTATCGGCACAAACGTGGAATGTCAAGCAATTACTCCTTATATTGAAAAATCGAAACATTAATATGAATTGGTTCGTTATATCCAAAAACCACTTATTAACATGGAGTAGTTATGAATCTGAGTATTGATAGTAAGGTAAAATTAAACAATGGAGTAGAGATGCCGTTATTCGGGCTGGGAGTGTTCAGGGCGGAATCGGGAAGCGAGGCCCGGAACGCCATATTATGGGCTCTGGAAAAGGGTTACCGTCATATCGATACTGCCAGTATGTACGGTAACGAAGAAGATGTCGGAATCGCCGTTAAGCAAAGCGGTATCCGCAGGCAGGATGTTTTTATCACCACCAAGCTATGGAACGATGACCATGGATATGATGAAACCTTGCGGGCGTTCGATAAGAGCCTTAAAACGCTGGGATTGGATTATGTTGACCTCTACCTGATACATTGGCCCCTTCCGGAGAAAAGAGCAAAAACCTGGGAAGCCATGGAGCGAATATACGAAGAGGGCGGCGCGAAAGCCATAGGCGTTAGTAACTATACTATACGTCACCTCGAAGAGTTATCGGGTACGGAGAATGTTATTCCCGCCGTAAACCAGGTCGAATTCAGCCCCTTTCTTTTCCAGAAGGAACTTCATGATTATTGCAAGAACAGGAGTATCCAGCTGGAGGCCTATTCTTCTTTAACCCGGGGCAAGAAGTTCGATAACCCGACGCTTAAATCGATAGCGGAAAAATACTCAAAAACCCCCGCGCAGATACTGATACGATGGACATTGGAACATCGTATAGTGGTAATACCGAAATCCGCCAATAAAGACAGGATAAACGAAAACGCCAATGTATTCGATTTCGAGATTGCGCGGGAGGACATGGAAAAACTCGATTCCTTGAACGAGGATTTCCGGGTTACCTGGAATCCGGAAGAGGTTGCCTGAGCGAAAATTGACAGATAAAACGGCATCCAAAATTTTTTATTTTTGAATATTTTTAGTATTAACATCCCGCGATAAAAAAAGGTATTAATGTCATGAATTAATCAAGAAATCAGGACGATAAAGGTTAAAAAGGATAAAAGAATATTGGAAAGGCCCCCGGTATTATGTTATCTTCAAAAACGGATATAAAGAATGTTGCCCAGGAGAGAGATATGCTATCGAGGGTTTCGCCGGAGGAAGCAAGTCATAGCTTAAGAGGGGCGTTGGAAAGAAAGTTAATCAAGGATGAGGATTCGGCGGCTGTCTTCTACGACCTTTCGCGCATGGAATCCCGGATTAATGAACTAACCGGACTATTTCCCGATGATACTCTGCATGCTGTCGCCGCTAAGGCCAACCCGCTCACTTCGGTATTGAAGAGCCTGAATTTGTTGGGTGCGGGTCTGGAAACGGCATCGCTTCCGGAATTATATCTTGCGGAGGAGGCGGGTTTCGCGCCGGGGTCGATAGTTTTCGATTCCCCGGTAAAGACTATCGAAGAAATTAAACATGCCTTAAACGCGGGGGTGCATATCAATATCGATTCCTGGGGGGAATTCGAACGGGTTCAAAAATTAATCAGCGATGGCGCGTCACATGGTAATATCGGTTTGCGCGTTAATCCCCAGGTCGGCATCGGCGATATCGAAATTACCAGCGTGGGAGGGACCTATTCGAAGTTCGGTATCCCTATCGAAGAATACTATGAAGTGATTGTCCGGAAATATCTTGAAAACGAATGGTTGAACGGTATCCATGTTCACACGGGTTCGCAGGGGTGCGGAATTGATTTGCTCGCCCGGGGGATTAAGGTTGTTTATGAACTCGCGAAAGATGTCAATCGCAGATTTACGGAGATGGGCAAAGAACCCGGGATACGGATATTCGATATAGGCGGCGGACTGCCCGTATCATATTCGGGAAGCCAAAAGACCGCTTCGATGGAGGAGTACCGCGATTTGCTGCGCAGGCAATGCCCGGAGTTGTTTACCTCCGATTTCAAATTGATTACCGAGTTCGGCAGGCATATCCATGCCAATAACGGATGGGCTTTGTCCCGGGTGGAATATATAAAGGAGAGCGGCGGCCGTAAAACATTGGCTGTTCATCTTGGCGCCGATATGTTTATAAGGAAATGTTATCAACCCGAAATATGGCATCACGATATCACTGTAACGGACGCGCGGGGCAACTTGAAGCTCCTGAGTCCCACTACTTACGCGGTGTCCGGCCCGCTTTGCTTCGCGGGGGATATGATTGAACAGGAGATTACGCTTCCGGAAGTCAAGCAGGGGGATTACCTGATATTCCACGATGTCGGCGCTTATACCCTCAGCATGTGGTCAAGGTACAACAGTCGTCAGATACCCAAAATAATCGGTTACTATTCATCATCCGATGAGATGAGTATCATAAAAGACAGGGAAGCACCATCACGGGTGTGGGAATTCTGGAGCTGATTAACGCCGGTTTATTTCATATTTGAAACATGGAACTTCGATACCATATAGTTGTTGATTTTTAATGGGCGCATGTTTGGGCTTAAAGGCAAAGGGAGTATTTTAGTTGACTGCCCGGAGTGTGTTGTACCATAAGGCCATAGAATACTTTGGATTATAGGAGAATACCGGGTCAGCTTTCTGCCGTAAAAAAGAGCATAAAACACTTGACTGATTGTCCTGATGGTTCAATATTAAAACCTTTATTTGACCGAAAGTCTATTAACCGGGAACATTTAGGTTGCAACCGGTTAACATACCGAAGCAAACTAAGAGTTTCGGGGAGAGTAAACCATAGCTAAAACAACGGAACAGGATTTGACTATCCAGGAGCGCAAAGCGGAACATTTGCGTATCGTCGCCGAAGAGGATGTTTCCTACGGAAAATCTTCCCTTTTCGAGTGTATTCATTTGCTCCATGAAGCGCTTCCCGAACTGGACATAGATGAGATAGACACAACCACCGAGTTCTTCGGCAAGAAATTAAAAGCGCCGTTTATGATTACCAGCATGACCGGGGGCGCGGAATTTGCCGGGGAGATGAATCGAGGTTTAGCCGAAGCGGCATCGAAATCGGGAATAGCGTTCGCCGTTGGTTCCCAGAGGGTAATGCTTCGGCATCCGGAGGTGAGCGATGATTTCCGGGTGCGCTCTAAGATTCCAGAGGGAGTGTTGCTGGGCAATATTGGCGCGGTTCAGCTCGCGGAATATTCACCCGAAGTTATAAAGGGGCTAATGGATGATATCGAAGCCGATGGCATGTGCGTGCACCTGAATGTGGCCCAGGAACTGCTCCAGGTTGAAGGGCATCGGGATTTTACCGGTATTACCGATAAGATTGCCCGGCTGGTGGACAGCATTCGGGGCAAGATACTCGTTAAGGAAACCGGCGCGGGGCTTTCACCGCGGGTGCTTGAAAAATTGAAAAGCATCGGGGTCCCTTATATTGATGTCTCCGGTTCAGGTGGAACGTCATGGACCAGGGTCGAAAAGTATAGAGCGCCGTCCCCGGTATTGTACAACACGGGTCAGACATTATCCAACTGGGGAATTCCCACGGCATTCAGCTTGATTGCGGCTAAAAAGATACTTGATGATAAGACTTGCATTATATCATCAGGCGGTGTATATAACGGGCTTGATGCGGCAAAATCGATAGCGGTTGGAGCGGATATTGCAGGCTTCGCCCGGCCGGTTTTGCTCCCGTTTTTAAAAGGAGGAGTCGAAAGCGCAAAGACATACCTGGAAAGCGTCCTGTATGAACTAAAAACGGCGATGTTGTTGACCGGTTCGAAAGATTTAAAGTCACTTGGTAAAACCCCCCGGATTATTGCCGGAGAGCTTAAGGATTGGTTAAACGCATACGGTTGGCTTGGCGAAAAGGGAATGTAATGAATAAGCAAAAGCGTTTAGTTATCAAAAACAGACTGGGTGAGATCGAAAAGAGGACTTCGCGTATACCCGGTTTTTATCGTTTACCGGTTGAGCAGAGACTGGCTTATCTGGCGAGAGGTTTTAATCTCTCGGAGGACCAGGTTTCCGCTCTTCGCAATGGCAATGCTCTCCGCGTGGAAAACGCGGTGAATATGGTTGAGAACGCTATCGGCGTTATGGGAATGCCCCTCGGGCTGGGATTGAATTATATCGTTGATAACCGCGAATATATAGTTCCGATGGCGATTGAAGAGGCTTCCATTATCGCCGCTTCCTCCAAGGCGGCTCTCCTTATCCGCAATGGCGGCGGTTTTTCAACCGATGTAGATGACCCGGTCATGATAGGTCAGGTGCAGGTATTGGATATCGACGAACCGGAAAAAGCCGAAGCGAAAATAAACGCGCGGAAGCAGGAAATCCTCGATCAGGCTAACCTGGCTAATCCCCGCATGATAAAGAGGGGAGGCGGGGTTTTCGACCTTGAAACCCGTATTCTCGATGGCGGAGAAAATATGGGCAGGATGATTATAATTCACCTGTTGTTCGATGTTCGCGAAGCCATGGGAGCTAACGCCGTTAACTACGCGTGCGAAGCCGTAGGTCCGGTGGTAGAGGAAATCACCGGCGGAAGGGTGAACCTGCGTATCCTCTCCAACCTCGCCGATAAACGGATAGCGAGGGCGCGCTTCTCATTACCCTTCGAATACCTGACTACGAAAGATTTAAGCGGTGAACAAACCGCCAAACGACTGGTAGAGGCGGCAACCATGGCCCGGGTAGATCCCTACAGGGCAACCACCCATAACAAGGGAATTTTCAATGGCATCTGCGCCGCCGCTATCGCCATGGGTCAGGATTGGCGGGCTATTGAAGCCGGCGGTCATGCTTACGCCGCTCGCGATGGGCAATACCGGGCATTGACCAATTATTACATAGATTCCGGCAAAGTTCACGGCGAGATAGAACTTCCATTGCAGGTTGGCTGGGTCGGGGGAGCGGTTAGCTCTCATCCGGGAGTAAAACTGCTTCGCTCAATCAGCGGGGTGCAAAATGCACGCGAATTAGCCGGTCTGCTGGCATCGGTGGGACTCGGACAGAACTTCGCGGCTATCCTCGCGCTGGCCACGGTGGGAATACAGAAAGGGCACATGGCCCTGCATGCCAACAGCGTGGCTATCAGCGTCGGCGTTCCTCCCGAACATGTCGAAGAAGTCGCCCAGGAGATGATAAAACGCGGCGAAGTGAAAATTGCCGCGGCCGAAGAGATTTACCGGAACATTCAGTTCCGTCCCCAACGCGGTAGCGAAGACGATGATTTACCGGTGGAAGCTTTCGCCCCGGGCAAAGTTGTCCTCTTCGGCGAACATGGCACCGTTTACAATTATCCGGGCATTTCTACGGCGATCAATATCGGCTTAACCCTGCGTATCCGACGCGATTCCAACGGACCAAGATTTCTGCATCCGCATTTCAAAAAGCCTTTCCCCGCCCCAAAATCGGACCAGGATATACGTCTGTTCTCCCAGGCGGTGGATGTCGCTCTCGAACGCTATGGACTGCAAAACGAACCTATAGCGATCAGCATAGAATCTGACCTCGTTCCCGGCATGGGCCTCGGTTCATCGGCGGCTTTTTCGGTCGCCCTCTGTTCGGCTCTGAAACAGTACAAACACCATAATAAACCCAAGCGGTGGAATAACGGGTTCTTCGAGGATGTCCAGCGCTTGGAATCTATTTTCCATGGTCATCCCAGCGGTATGGACGCGGCTACTGTGCTTTCCGGGGGAGTATTATGGTTCCGTAAGGGCCCCCCGAGGGAGCTTTTACCCATACGGCTCCCGTCGCCCATGACCGGAATCGTCTGTTTGGTTGAACCCGGCGCGCGTACTATAGAACTGGTGGAAAAAGTGCAGAGAAGCCGTAAACTTTATCCACAGAAGATGAACAATCTTCTCGAGGAAATCGGAAAGCTTACCGTCGATGCCGGAATCGCCCTCGGCACCGGAGACGGCGCGGAAACCGGACGGCTTATGCTCCGCAATCATGAACTCCTGGCCAAACTTGGAGTTTCAACGCCTCGCCTGGATTCCGCGGTGGAACTGCTTATAGACCGCGGAGCGCTGGGCGCGAAGTTGACCGGAAGCGGCGGCGGCGGCGCGGTAATAGCGCTGGTCAAACCGGAGGCGCAGTATTCACTTATCGAGGAGTTAAGCGAAGAATTCGCGATGGTATTTCCGTTCGCGCTGGGAGATACGCGGTGATTAAACGGGTTCACACCCGGGCATTTTCAAATATAGCTTTGATAAAATATTGGGGAAAGGTGCCCGGCGGAGATAACATTCCGGCCACCCCTTCCATATCTATAGCCCTGCGGGAGCTATCCACGGAAACCGAGGTCGAGCGGTTCGATGTCGGCGAGGACCGGGTTTTCATCAACGGCGTTAAAGCAACGGATAAGGACACTGAAAGGATAACAAGCTATCTGGATATGTGGCGCGAACTTGAATTAATCGAGGGAAATTATTCCATTTCCTCCCGCGCCAATTTTCCAATAGCCGCGGGGCTCGCCTCCAGCGCGTCCGGTTTCGCCGCGCTGGCCAAAGCTCTGGCGGAATTTTCGAGGATTAAATTGGGCAAAAGGAAGTTATCCCAACTTGCCCGCAGGGGAAGCGGTTCGGCGGCGAGGTCGGTTACCGGCGGTCTATCAGCCTTTCCTGTCGGCAAAGACCCCGCGGCGCGGCTTTTGATCGATGCCCGCAGGCTGTCATACGGAATGGTAGCTATTACCGTCGATAGCGCCCGCAAGAAGATTTCATCCCGCGAAGGCATGGAACATACCAGGCAGACATCGCCCTTTTACAACAAATGGATCAAGCTGGGCGCTCAGGATTATAAAGAGATGCTAAGGGCTATAAATTTACGGAATTTGACCAGGATCGGCGAATTAATGGAATCCAATACTCTGGCAATGCATAGCTGTATAATGTCTGCCCGGCCGCCGATAGTCTACTGGTCGCCGGCCACTATTTATATTATTCAAAAAGTACGAAGTTGGAGAGACGAAGGATTGGATGTATATTTTACCATAGATGCCGGCGCAAATGTTTTTGTTTTGTGCATGAAGGATGATATGGATTTAGTGGCCTCGAAAGCGGAGAAATTACAGGGGGTAGTTAAGGTCATCAAGTCGGAACCTGGAGGGGGAGCGGAGGTAATTTCGAGGCAATGACATCGGTTAGCGTTCCCGGGAAAGTAATGTTATCGGGCGAATATGCCGTACTTTACGGAGGCCGGTCGGCCTTGATGCCCCTGCCCCGCTACCTGAATGTTCACGAAACCGATAAACCTCCCAAAAAAGGTTACTCGCCGGTTGTCGCCGAATCGCTGGATGTTACAATCCCCGAACTGGAAGCTTTTGAAAAAAAGAACAAAAAACCTCATATCCGGATAGATTCCTCCCAGTTCTACGAAACTGATGTTATGGGCAATTCCGTCAAGATGGGATTGGGTTCTTCAGCCGCGGAAGCGGTGGGTACGGTCATGTTAAGGTTTAAACGTGCCAGAATGCTTTTAAGTAAAAAACCGATGGAGATTTACACCTATGCTATGAAAAGCCATTTCGCGGCCCAAAACGGCAAAGGAAGCGGAGCCGATGTCGCCTGTTGCGCTTACAACCGTCCCATAATTTACCAGATAACTGATGATGATTATACCATAGAGGCTATAGACTTGGATTACAGCGACATAAACACTAAACTGGCGCTGGTATGGACCGGGATTCCCTCCAATACCCGCAATCTCGTAGCGAGTTTCAACCGCTGGGTTAAGAAAGATAAAAGCACAGCGCCCCGCTTCATAGAAAAGCTGATTGATGCCAGTAATAAGTTATCCAACGCGTGGTTCTATCAAGATCAAAACAGGATATTTGAGTTCATCGATGAATTCGCGGCGGCGATGCGGGGGTGCGCGAAGAAAGCCAAAATAGATTATGAGTTGCCGGTTCATGCGGAATTGATTGACTGGGCGAAAAAAAACGGGGGCCGGGCTAAACCTACCGGGGCCGGCGCGGGTGACATGGTTTTGCTTGTTGGCGATTTACCTCTCGATGAAATCATGCAGTCGGTCATTCCTCTCGCGGGTTATCCCCTCAATTTTCATTCCTGAACATACTTAGAGCCTTTTCTGGTTGCTTTTTACTTACCGGGGCATTATCAATAATAATTCTCGAATTAATATTGCTAAATCATTTGCAGGAATTAGTAAGTTATGGAAAATAAAAAAATTGTTTTCTTTGATGCTTCATCGACAACCCCGGTCGATAAGCGCGTAGTGGAAAAAATGTTGCCTTATTTCGGCGAGAAATATGGAAACCCATCGTCGCATATCCATTCGGTGGGTGTCGAAGCCGGAAAGGCGCTTGATGACGCCCGCGGCCAAGTCGCGGAATTGATCAATGCCCGCCCGGGCGAAGTATATTTCACATCCGGCGCTACCGAATCGAATAACCTGGCGGTGGTCGGCTATCTGAACGCCCATCCCGATTCAGGCAAACACATCATTCTCTCGGAAATCGAGCATTTTTCCATCCTCAATATCGGATACAAACTCAAACGGCTTGGATACGAGGTCGATTTTCTGCCTGTTGACAATAACGGCTTGGTTTCATCGGCGGATTTGGAAAATGCAATTACCCCCCGGACTTCCCTTGTATCTATACAACACGCCAGCTCTGAAATCGGTACGATTCAAAATATCAAAAGGCTGGCGGAAATTGCCCATCAATCAGGTATTTTCTTCCACACCGATTCAACCGCCGGCGCGGGTAATATTCCTGCCGATGTCGAAGATTTAGGCGTGGATTGCATGACCCTCTCAGCGCATAACTTTTACGGTCCCAAAGGAGCAGGGGCAATTTATTTGAAAAATGGGATGCGAGTTTCATCGCTGTTCGAGGGCGGTTTCCAGGAGGACGGCTTGCGTCCGGGTACCGAAAATCTCCCGGGGATTGTCGGTATGGGCGCCGCTTCGGAGCTTGCTATGAGGGAAATTGAATCGCGAAATAAAAAGCTGGTCTCGCTCCGGCAAAAGTTCTGGAACGGATTAAACGACAAGATTGAATTTATTCATTTTACCGGGCATCCCGAAAAACGCCTTCCCGGACATGTCAGTTTCTGGATAGAGTTCGTGGAAGGCGAATCATTGCAATTGATGCTCAGTATGCAGGGAATTATGGCTTCCTCCGGTTCGGCATGTTCGTCGAACCTGAAGGGTGAGGATGAGGAGGATTTAAAAGCATCGCATGTTCTCTCATCGGTAGGCGTTCCCGAGGAATTCTGTTCCGGTTCGCTGACCTTTAACATGACCATGGACGCCGATGAAAGCGATGTCGATTATGTGCTCGACAAGCTTCCGCCAATCGTGGAAAGACTGATGAGTATGTCTCCCATGTATGCCGACTATCTTAAAAAACGGAATGATTCCTGATGCCGATAATTACGAAAAATATTGCTAAATAACGATTTTTTACTATCTTATACCTTTTCGTATTGATTAAACGGAGGAGAGATGAGCGATACAGATAGAAAAATAGACGAGATTCTCAAAATCGGTCTCGCGACCGAAGTAAACGGTCATAAGTTTTACAAGGGTTTTGCCGAGAGAGTAACCCGCGAGGAAACAAGGGATAAAATAAATACTCTTGCTGATGATGAAATCAAACACCGTGAAGTTCTCGAGAAAATTTACCGGGATTATTTCAAGAAGGATCCCGATAACCTTCCCGAGAAAGGTTTAGGGATTTTCGAAAAAGCGCTGGAAGGCCACAGGGTTACTACAGATATAACCGCCCCCGCGCTTCTTGATATCGCCATCGAAGCTGAATCGGCAAGCCGAGATTTTTACATGGACGGCGAAAAAAGCGCCGAATCCCAGGAATTGAAAGAAATTTTCCGCAGGCTGGCGGATGAAGAGGATGGTCATTTCAATCTTCTTACCGCGGAAAAGAACGCCCTGGCCGGACTTGACTGGTTCGCTATCGGCGCCAGCGGAGATTTTGAATATTAAGAATCAATAACCGACTGATGAAATGAGCGAGCTTAATACCAGAGTTCCACAGGTTGGAGAGGAAGCCCCTGATTTTCGTCTTGCTGACCAGAATGGGGATTATTATTCGCTAAGCGATTTCCGGGGCGATTTCAACGTAATCATTGCCTTCTATCCCGGCGATTTTACTCCTGTATGTTCCGTGCAGATTCCCAACTACAAGAAGGATAAGGAAGAATTTGATAAGTACCGGGCGGTAGTCCTGGGAATCTCCGTCGATTCGGTGGACTGCCACAAAGCATGGTCGAAAACATTCGGCGGGCTTAACTTTCCTCTTTTATCCGATTATTTTCCCCATGGCGAAGTTGCCAATAAGTTCGGCGTATTGAGCAATCATGGCTATGCCAAGCGGGGCATATTTGTCGTTGACAAAAAAGGAATCATCCGTTATGTCGACATCCATGATATTGCCCAGGTGCCGGACAATCGGGAGATTTTCAAGGTTCTCAAGGAAGTCGAGGGGAAAAAGGGCTGGCTTTAAATAAATATCCGCAAGGCGTTTGCGCCCACACACTAAATTAATGCTTTACAAATAGCACAAAATCTTTTATCTTCCTTATGGAACATCATTCTTGCTGTGGTGGTTATTTTACAATTGTTATTAAATCAGGGAAAAATATGAAAAGAATCACCGTATTTTTTATTATAACAGCCTTACTTTATACAGTACCGGCTATAGCCCAGGGCTTGAAGATACATTGCATTAATGTCGGCCAGGGCGACGCTACTCTCATAGAATCACCATCAGGTAAGAGGATGCTTGTTGACAACGGTCCTTACTACAATGTAAACGAGCTGACTTCATATCTTAACGGCCTGGGAGTAAACCATATCGATTGGATGGTAATTACCCACTATCACGCCGACCATATCGGCGGAACCAATACGCTTTTCCAGCAGGGCTATGATATCGACGCGGTTTATGACCGTGGAAGCGAATATTGCGGAACAACTTATGACGTTTATTATGAACCGGTGGTGTATGGTCTGCGGAATACGGCCGAGGACGGCGATGTTTTCGATTTTGGCGACGGCGTTACCGCGAGAGTAGTTTCTGTAAACGGAAATGGTATCCTGTACCCGGAATTTATCGATCATGAATGCGATTCCAACCGGCCGAACAATGAAAACGACTTCAGCGTGGCCATGGTTATTAATTACGGCGAGTTCGATTTTTTCGTGGGAGGGGACTTATCTGGAAGAAATACCAGCACTTATACCGATATCGAAACAACCGTTGCCAATGAAGTCGGTGATTTGGAAGTTTATCGCGTCAACCACCATGGCTCCTACGCGAGTTCCAACCAGTTCTTCCTTACAGTAACCGATCCTGAAGTATCGGTTATTTCCTGCGGCGATAACAATTACGGCCATCCCCATGAGGAAACCCTGGATCGGCTGAGGGCTACATCGGTTATATACCAGACGGCTGATGAAAATGGTGTGCCCGTTGATAATGATATTGTTATTATTTCAGACGGCAGTCCCTGTTATACCGTTAATGATGACCCATACTTGATTTATAACGCCAATGAGACTCCTATAGCCGATATCCAGAATAATTTCCGCGAGTATGAAGGCCGTATGGTTAAAATCTCCGGCATAGTTACCTATTCCGAGCCGCTGTGGGATACCCTTTCCAGCAATATTTATATACAGGACAGCTCCGGCGCGGGGATGAATGTTTATGTTGACAGCCTGGTCGCGGATTTCGAGGCTTATAATGAAATTTCGGTTATGGGTATTGTCAGCGATGACCGCGGTGTAACCCGAATTTCGCCTGTAAGTTATGACTCCCTCATCTCGGTTGATAACGAATTACCCGATGGCTTTCAGCTTTCCACAAATGAAATCAACAATCCCCAGTATGAAGGGACCCGCTTGTTTACTAACGGTACGGTGGTGAATATCGAGGAACTCCGCATCGGAACCAGTATTACCGTAGATGATGGCAGCGGTCCCTGTACAGGGCTTAAATCGATTTTCAACGAACTGGATGTATCCTGGGTGGAAGTGGGCGACGAGATATTTCTGGAAGGAGCCCTTAATATAATAGCCGGCGATTATGATACAGCTTATGCCGTTTTGCTCGGTACCGGGGATGATATCGGTATTTATACCGGAATCGAAGGCGAAGCCGGCGGCACAATGCCTCAATTGATTGCTCTTTATCCCAATTATCCCAATCCATTCAACAACAGTACAACGATATCTTTCGCGTTGAACTCAACGGACGCGGGTATGAACGGACAGCATGTCCGTATCGATATTTACAATATCTTCGGTCAACACGTAGATACACCTCTAAATGAATTCATGCCGATTGGTACATATAATATAGTCTATGAAATGGATGAGATGCCCTCAGGCGTTTATTTCTATCGCCTGCAGGCGGGGGACAAGTCAGCAACCCGCAAGATGATACTCCTCAAATAAATAAATTTATATCATTCCCGCGAAGGCGACTGTTGAAAAACGTGGGCGTGTGGCATGTTCTTGAATCCGCCGGGGCGGACTCGAGTACATACCACCCATTTTAATACTATTTCATCAAGCCCAGTAACAGTAACTCAAACAGGTATCCTTTTGAAATAATCTACAGCTTCCTGCTGAAGCAGTACCCATAGTGTGTATATCCCAATAGCGGTTCCAATAGGGATTTCTATTAAGCTTATGACACCAAGGACCAAAACCAGAATCCGCGACCACCCCCACCGCTTGAGCAGACCGATTCCGCCAATGATTTCTATGGCGGAGGTTACGATAAAAAACAGGCCTATAATCAAACCTACCGTCCCGGTTATAAATATTGCTTCTTCATCCCCGGAAATCATCCCTGCTCCGGCTATTACCCAGAAAACTATAATGCCGGTTACTATCCCCAGTATTCCGAAGGCGATATAGATTACTCCCAAAGCGGTAATATGTTTTTCCATCCGGCGGTTTCCTCCAAAAAGGCGGTGTAAGTTTTCCATTCCTTGCGTTACAGGATTGCTCCGGGCACAGCTTAGGGTAGTCGTGCCCGGTTTAACATTAAATCTGTACTACTTCAAAGTCTTCATGATCACATCGCCGAGTTCAGCGGGATCGGCGAACTTGTAATCTACTCCGGTTTCTTCAACGTGCTTCTTGGCGCTTTCCTGCAAGTCTTTGGGAACGATAAAGATAATGGGGATCTTGTTGACCTTGACGGCGGTCAGCATATCGGTCATTGAATATGCCGGGGTAACCGGAATGAATTTGTGCAGGTACCCGATGACCACATCAATATTATCTGCTTTGCTCAGGTGGGTGATGTTTTTGCCATGCCCGTCCCATCCATTGGAAAGCGGGATTGTCTCATGTCCGCCGAGAAATAGCTGGGTTAAAACTTCCGAGTTAGTACCTTCGAGATAACCAACGGTTTTCATAAATCCTCCATGAGATAAAATTATAGCTTATAAGAACATAATGGTATCCATAAATACGCGCTGTTTAATAGTACACAAAAACCGTCAACATTGCAAGGATTATCTCAATTGAGTACAGCCTTCCGTCAATCATCTTATTTCTTGCCAACCGTTGTTAATACATAATTATCTTCCGGAAGATATTTCTCGGCAACCAACTGCACTTCCCTGGTGGTTACCGCCCGCAGGTCGTTGATCAGTTCATCCCAATGCTGGTAGCCGGCGCCGTAATACTCGTAAACTGCCATATAGTATGCCTGGTTGGCGCGGGTGAGGTTCCGGGTCAGCATACTTCCCCAGAGATTGTTGGTTGTATTAATTCGCTCTTCCGATGTGATTCCCTCGGCGCGAATTTTGCTTATCTCGCCTTTGATGCCATTAAGCGCTTTATCCAAATTCTTGTAACCCGTGCCCATGGTGCATAGAAACATTCCAAATCCCGGGTACGCGCCCATTCCGCTTCCAACCGAGTAAGCCAGCCCCTCTTCCTCGCGGAGTTCCAGCTTTAAGCGGGTAGATAACGCCGCGCTGGCGATTTGCAGGGCGGGAAAATCGGGGTCGGCGATTCCGGGAGTGATGTTGCCCATATAGATATAAACCTGGTCTTTGTCCATCTGCTGGTGAGATTTAACGGTTGCCTTTACCGGAGACGGCTTCGGATACTCAGGGTAATCGAAACCGGATTTTTCCATATCGCTGAAAGCGGTTGAAATCATCTCGTAGCATCGCTCGGTGGGCAAGTTGGTAACCACGGCTATGACCATGTTTTCCGGAGCGTACATCTTTTTATGGTGTTGTACGAGGTCATCGCGGTTTATCATCCCGATAGTCCTCGGGTTTCCAAGGATAGTTTTCTCGTAAGGGGTATCGTGGAAAAGCTCTTTGTAAAAAAGATCGCGGGCGTTTTTGTAAGTTGAGCCGCTGTTCATTCCCAGGATGCCCATAATCTGCCCGCGGACCTCCTCAATTTTATTCTCTGGAAATGCGGGGCGACGGATTATCTCTGCCAGGAGTTCAATGGCGCCGTCGGCATATTCATCTATTGTCTCCATCTTGATAAAGGCGAAAGAACGGGTAGTATAGCGGTCATCGTATGGTATGTATGGATTATCATATAACGTGAGTTGCATGCCATGCATATCCATCTTCCGGCTCAACTCGGCGCCGCTGTAATTCTCGGTGCCTTTTGTCAACATACGGTTTACGAATTCGCTTATGCCGGTTTTCATGGGTGGTTCGATTACACTCCTGCCCTTGCTTAAAACGCACGCGGCGAATACTTTGCTGTCGGGGTTGCTCTTTATCAAAACGGTAAGTCCATTGGGAAGGACTTCTTTTTTATAGATGTTCTGGGCTTCTCCCCACATGGGAGTAAATGCCATTATACCCGCTATTGTTAAGACTATTATCGACATTGTTAATTTTTTCATTTTTCTCTCTCCTTAGCCCACGTTTTCCGGAACCACCGCGGCGGCGATATAATGTATATCCGAGTAGTATTTGCCCGCCGCGTTTTTAATCGCTTCGGGGGTGACCGAACTTAGATTATTTACGTAACCGGCGACAAAATCATATCCTCCCGCCGCCAGTAAAGCTGATTTCATTATGCCCCAGTAATGAAGCCTTTCCTCCAGTAAATATTCATCGACTTTCGCCTTAACGATGAACCTCTGCAATTCCTCGGGATCTATCTCCGACTGCCCCATTCTCTGGAGAACCGCTTTTATACGGTTAATTATCTCGTCGATACGAGCCGGGTCATCGGTCATAACCGAAACGATTAAATTAGTGAATTCCTTTTTAGTGTCGAGGTATATGGAAACCGATTGAACCAATGGTTCTTCGCCGCCCTTAAGTTCGCGGTAGAGGGGCGATGTTTCCTCGTCGCCCAGGTAATTCACCATCATATCGAATGCATAATAATCGGCATCCTCGTGTTGAGGGGCGGGAAAAGCAATATTGAGATAGGTTACCCTGGTTTCCGCGGTTTTATAGTGTACCGAATCCTGCGCGGGAAATTCATACTTCACATCGACCTGCATACCGGCGTCGCCTCGTTCTCTTTCGCCGAAATATGTCTCGTAAAGGGCTATCATCGAATCCGGGTCGAAATCGCCGATGGCTATTCCCAGCATTTTATCGGGCGTGTACTGGGATTTGTAGTAATCTACCACTGCCTGGCGGGAAACTTCTTCTATGGTTTTGGGGCTTCCCAGTACCGTCCGTTCATAAGGCGTACCCGCGTAAAACACGCTGTCGGTGAAAATATCAGCCTGGTAACCGATATTGTCATAATTCATCCAGATTTCCTCGGTAACCACTTTTCGCTCCTTCTCGAATTCATCCTCCGGGAAAATCGATCCGAAAAGCTGGTCTGACTGGACATCGAGACCGTATTCGATAAATTCCGAGGGCATCAATATCATGTAGGTAGTGGCATCCTTGCGGGTGAAAGCGTTTATGTAGCCGCCGTGGTTTTTAATTCCCTCGTTGATTTCAATACGGGATTTGGTGGCGGTGCCGTCGAAATTAAGATGTTCCAACAGGTGGGTGAACCCGTTGGTCTGGTCGTTTTCGAATTTACTTCCGGCTTCAACCATCACTATCGAAGTAATCATTGGAGACGCGTGGTTTTCATTGAGAATCAGCCTGAAACCGTTGCTGAATGTTTTTTCCACGATTTTCTTTTCTACGGTTCCTGTGCCGCATCCGGAGAGATAAATCCCGAAACCGGTTACGATGAACGCGATGAGCAGAATGGGGAATAGCTGTATGATCCGTTTATTCATCATTATTTACTCCTTAATTTGAACATGATAATTTCCCATATTTATATAACTAATAAGGGTTTCATCGAATAACAAAAGTATAACATCATAAGTTAGAACTTGCAAAATCAACTTTTGTTTATTACAAGTCAAGGCTTTATTTTTATTGACAAGAGCCGAAATTCTACTATATTGGGGGTTTAATTTGTTTTTAGATAAAGTCAAGATTAAAGGAGTAGTGCCTGATGGGTAAATCACAAGGTTGGAAAATTGGCCTAATTCTGTTTTTCCTGATAGTCGCCATATATTATATATACCCTTCTGTTAAGTACCACGCGATGAGTTATGAAGAGAAAATGGCTATGCAGGTAGAGGACCCTGCCGAATTCCAGGCTCTTCAGAACAAGGCCCTCAAGCTTGGATTGGATTTACAGGGCGGTATGCACATGGTGCTTCAGGTGGACAAATCGCAGTTGACGCCCGAGGAAGCCAAAGACGCCCCCGAGCGTGTTCTGCAAATTATCCGTAATCGAATCGACCAATGGGGCGTATCAGAGCCGTTGATCGCCGAACAGGGTGAGAACAGAATAGTAGTCGAGTTACCCGGCCTTCGCGAAACCGAAAGAGCAAAAGAATTAATCGGCAAAACCGCTGTGCTGGAGTTTAAACTCCTCGCTGAACCGGGGATTCTCGGAGAAACCCTCGATGCCATCGACTCGGTTCTCGCCGCGAAAATCGATGCCGACGAGGGAATCGGGGCTGAAGAGGAAGAAAGCCAGGAAGTTGTGGATTCCCTTGTGCCCGATGCCGCCGATCTGTTTGCCGAATCCGAAGCTGAGATCCCGGGAGCGGTTGAAGAAGATGATTATTTCAAGGAAAAACCGTTCACCGCGTTGCTCGATGAAATCGGAGGAAGCGCGGTTTCTGTTGCCGACCAGGAATACCCTACCCTGAAGAAATATCTCAATGATCCCGATGTGCAGGCTGTAATACCTGATGATATAGAACTTGCGTGGTCCACGCGTACCCGGACTGTCGGGTCTCTGCGCTATCACGACCTTTACGCTTTGAAGAGCAAAGTGGAGATGACCGGTAAATACCTTACCGATGCCCGGCCTAATTTCGACCAGTTCCGCAAACCTGTGGTTAATTTCCAGTTAACTAAAGAAGGCGGACGGATTTTCGCCGCGGTAACCGGCGCCAATATCGGCAAACCGCTGGCGATTACTCTTGACGGCAGGGTTGAGTCCGCTCCCGAGATAAAATCCAAGATTCGCGATAAAGGGCAGATAACCATGGGTGGCAATGCCACCTTTGAAGAAGCTACCGACCTTGCGGTCGTCCTGCGCGCCGGCGCGCTTCCGGCGCCGGTCCAGATTATCCAGAACTCGGTAGTCGGCGCCACTCTCGGGCAGGACTCGATTGAAAAAGGAAGGTTCTCGGCTCTACTGGCTTTTATACTGGTAATGGTTTTCATCCTGATTTATTACCGGGTATCCGGATTTGTTGCCGATTTAGCATTGATTTTAAACGTGTTATTCCTGCTCGCCTGCATGGCCGGTTTGCATGCCACATTGACCATGCCCGGTATCGCCGGTATTATCCTGACGGTAGGTATGTCCATCGACGCAAATGTGCTTATTTTCGAGCGGATACGTGAAGAGCTTCGGACCGGAAAAACGGTAAAGGCGTCTATCGACGCCGGATACAACCGCGCCTGGCTTACAATTCTCGACTCGAGAATTACCCTGCTGATCACGGCATTGTTCCTGTTCATGCTCGGTACCGGACCGATTAAAGGATTCGCGGTAACCCTCGCGCTGGGTATTGTAATAAGTATATTTACCGCGTTCTTTACGACCAAGGTTATTTTTGACATGAGAAAAGGCTATAAGAGCCTTAGCATTTAAGATGGTTTTAGTTTTGAATATAATGGTGCCTGGAAATAAGGAGTATCGATGTTTCAGCTAATTGGAAAAACAAATATCGATTTCATCGGTAAAAGATATATCGCGTTTGTAATATCGGCGATACTTATAGTAGTCGGTATCGCCTCGGGTATAATGATCTTTGTGGGCAAAGCGGATCTCGGTATTGATTTCGCCGGGGGCGTGATGATTCGCGGTTCGTTTGAAAAACCGGTCGAAGTTTCCGATATTCGCGATGTAATAAGCGAAAAAGCAGGGTTAACCGATGCCCAGATAACAGAAATTCAGGGCGAGGAAGTGCCCGAAAATTCATACTTGATTCGTTCCAAGATGCCCGATAACGCTCCAACCGATTCGCTGTTGGGCGACAGGGTTATCGCGGCGTTGCAGGAGGGAATGCCTCAAAATAAATTCGATATCGAATCTATCGATGATATCGGTCCCGCGGTTGGCGAAACTCTCCAGGAAAAAGCCCGGTGGGCGATTCTGCTCTCCCTGCTGGGAATCCTTGCCTATATCTGGATACGCTTCGACTTCCGTTTCGCCGTGGCGGCGACTATAGCTACTTTCCACGATGTCCTGGCAGTGCTGGGGGTCTTCTTCATACTGCAGAAAGAGATAACTCTGCTCGTGGTTACGGCGCTGTTAACCCTTGCCGGGTATTCGCTGACCGATACAGTGGTGGTTTATGACCGTATTCGCGAAAACCTGAAGCTGTTCAGGAAAAGGTCATCGTTTAAAGACACTATTAATACAAGCATCAATGAAGTGCTTTCGCGTACGATCATTACATCACTGACCTCATTTTTGGTAATTTTGGCGCTATTGATTTTTGGGGGCGGCGTTGTCCGCGATTTTGCCTGGGCCCTGTTCCTGGGTATCCTCGTCGGTACGTACAGCTCCATGTTTGTCGCCAGCCCGATTATCGTGGAATGGGAGAATAGGGCTCCCAAGCGCTTGAAGTAGTCAATTATTGAGAAATCCCTTTATTGATCGATGGAGATGGTAGCTATGGATTACCAAATGCTTTTTATAATCGGAATGCCCCGCTCCGGGACCACTATGCTGGAGCGCATTCTCGAATCGCATTCCATGATTATGGGCGGACCTGAACCGCATTTGCTTACTCCATTAGCTCATCTGGGCTATTTCGATAAAGTGGATAAGGCTCCCTATGACCATATACTTGCCGCCGAATCCCAGAAGCTGTTCGTTTCCAACCTCCCCAATAAGGAGCGGGATTATATCGACGCCTGCAGGTCATACTGCGATGTGCTTTATGGGCGTTTGCTGTCGACGACCGGAAAGAAAATTTACCTGGACAAAACTCCCGCGTACGGTTTGATATTGCCGTTTCTCGGAAAAATTTATCCCGATGCCCATTATATTGTTTTAAGCAGACACCCGTTGGCGATATTCTCATCTTTCGCTAACTCTTTCTTCGACGGCGATTATCATACCGCCCAAAAATATAATCCGATATTGAACCGCTATATACCGGCTATGGCCGATTTTCTCAGGCAGGATGATGTTCCATACCTGCATGTCAAATACGAGGAACTGGTCAAGGATCCGGAGACCTATGTAGGCAAGATTTACGACCATATCGGCATACCCTTCGAGAAGGAAACTATCGACTACGGCAAAAAACAGCCGTCCCCGGAAGCCCAAAAGGGACTGGGCGATCCCATAGGAGTGAAACAGCATTCCCGGCCGACAACCAAATCCATTAAAAAATGGGTTGGAGAGCTGGCATCTGATTCCGGAAAACTCAAACTCATGCAGGATGTTATCTCAAAGCTGGACCCTGCCGATTTAGAGACATTTGGCTACCCCGTAGATACCTTGTGGAAAGCATTGGAAGAAGCTCCCGCCGGTTCGGTGAAACCGCCCAGGAAAAAAGGTTTATCCATATACACGCTTCAGCGAAAAGCGATAGTTAAACTTCGTTCCCAGGCCCAAAAAGGCGGCACTTTCCGTAAAATGCTCAATAAAATAAAACTCACCTGCGATGTGCTATTAAGGGAATAACCTCCCTTACACCCCGTTTAATACATTATGCAATTTTAAAATATATGTATTGTGTCTGTTATTGTAGAAATGATATAATGCGTTATATTTTAATGTGTTATACCCCTAAATAATTCTTAAGGTTTTTCGCAGTTCTCCGATAATGATATAGAATAATGATTTGCCAGAAATTGAGGCATTTAACCTAAATACGGAGGATTGTTATGAGAACCGGAAGGCTAATTATCCTTACGGTAGTAGGTCTGCTATTAGTAGCGGCTGTACCATCACTTGCCAAAGACAACTGGTTTGACTATGATGTCTATGGCTATTTCAAACTCGACGGAGCCAGGGACCAATCGCAAACAAACAATGGCAACTACGTAATGTGGGTGGAAAACGAAGATGACGAGCAGTTCAATATGACTGCCAACCAGTCCCGAATCGGTTTTAAGGCTTTCAGTGACCATTATGGAAATACTCACATCGGCGGAAATCTTGAAATCGATCTTTATGGAGGCGGAGCGGAAAACAAACCTTTACTGTTAATCCGCCACGCTTATCTTTGGGTGAAATCCGGCGGAACAAAGCTTGTCGCGGGTCAAACCTGGGATATAGTATCGCCGTTGAATCCTTCTACCCTAAACTATTCTGTTCTTTGGGGATGCGGTAATATCGGTTATCGCCGCCCGCAGGTATCTTTGAAACAATCTTTTAACCCCGATAACCCGACTAATTTCAATGTTCAGATCGGTATGTCCCGCACTATCGGCGATGAGTTATCAATTACTTTAGCCGATGGCGATGATGATGGACAGGATTCAGGAATCCCGGGCTTTCAGGGAGGTTTTGAAGTTGCCCATAAGTTCAGATCCGGAGCGGAATTCAGGACCGGCGTTACCGGTATGTGGGAACGCCTGAAATCCGAACTCTCCGGTAGCGACAATTATGAGAATTACGATGCCTGGGCCGCAAACTACCATATAATCTACAGCGCTCCAAGCAGTTGGGGAATCTCCGCTGAAGCTTATTATGGTCAGAACCTTAAGCAGTATAACGGCGGTATCCGCAATGAAAGCTCCATTGACGGAGTTACATCATACGGCGGATGGGCTTCCGCCTGGTTTAAAGCAACTGAATCCTGGAAACTTGGTACTGGATTCGGTTATGATGACCCGAAAAACGAAGATCTTGGTATAGGCGCCCGTTCCAGAAACCTTTGTGGATATGGAAACGTACAGTATTTCATTGTTCCACAGGCGTCTGTCGGATTGGAACTCTCTTACTGGCAGACCCAGTACCAGGGTTCAGGTTCAACAAGTACCGATGTTAATAATTTGAGGGTACAATCCTCATTTATGCTGACCTTCTAATCGGAAAGTACAGGATTTTCAGTTCCTGAATGCGGGGTTTAAACCCCGCATTTTTTATTGAATTTTTGTAATCAACTGCTGATTTTTTAGACACCAGTTTCCGTTTAAGTTAATGTCAATTCTATAAATACCGATATTTTAATAGAAGCGAAACTATGAAAAAGTGTCAGGAGGGAATTATGAACAGAAACGACAAAGTAAGAAGGGTTTTAGGTGTTTTTGCAGTACTATCACTGGCATTATTGCTGTCAGTTAGTTGCAGCGATAACAATAGTTCAACAGATCCCGGCGGTGGAGGCGGCGGTGAAGGGGGAGGCGGCGGCCTCGATGTTACCTTCTCCAGATACACAGCCTTAGTGCAGGCGATTGCTCCCCCGGTTTATACCGGCGGTGGCGGCAGTTATTACAAACCGCTTGCCCCGGCAGACAGCACCGAGATTGATCCCGACAGTATCTGGTGGCAGGGAGAATTCGCATTGTTGGGAAAGGTCTTTGGTGAAGATGAGCCGTTTTCGCTTTATCGCAATATCGATGAACTGGATGATCTTGTTGCGCAGTGCGAAGAGATGCTCGAATATGAAGAAGGTACGTACACTGAATATGAAGACCGTATCGGCGATTCCATAACAATTGTCCTTGAAATAGATACTCTCACTGCCCCAGTTGCGATTCCTGAACAGTGCCAGGCGGTTTTGGGAAGTGATTCATTGAGTCTCGATTATTACATCGGAGTCGAGATAGATGATTTAGATTTGGTTCAGCAAACCGCATTTAAAGTAAGCGAGACCGATGAATGGTTTTATACTTTCAATAGCATGCCTCGAATGGAAGAACAAGGCGGTGTTGAATCTTCGTTAAATCTTGCCTACAGGAATCATCAAACCGACTCGATCGATATTAAGAGTGTCTTTTTTAAATATCAGAATAATATGCAGGACACTATAATGTGGGTCTATCATATTCAGACAGTAAATACCGATGATTTCAATTACAAAATGAGTTGGTATTCTGATGAGGTGGACGATGGCGATACAACCCGGTTCATTGGAGCCATAATCGGTGGAGGAGATAAAGACAGCGAATTTGTCTTAAGATACAGACAGTTTGATCCTCCCGATGCCGACGAACCGGATTCATTATGGCAGTCGGATCAAGTCTTCGGACCTAATTACTCGGACGAAGGGCAGGATCTTTCTCAGAACTACTTGACCCTTTATCCATTAACGGAAATGTACAAATATGATGATTTTCCGACGGGTTTGTTGACCAGCCCGATTGACCCCGCCGATGCGATGAGTCCGTGGGGACCGTAAGTATTTGTAGACAAACTGATTTATTCAATGCCCGCGCTATCATAATGGGCGCGGGCATAAATGTATAAAATTTTTGTTATTAGTTGTATTTAGCGGTTAGGGCAAGAACAAACCAACTACATTGTATATCATTCAGCAGGAGGATAGTGATGAAACACAGGAGCTTTTTAATAACGAGGATTTTGGGGGTAATGGTTATATTGTCCTTTATGATTGTCCTGACATCAGGTTGCAGCGACAGCAGTTCAACGAATCCCGATGATGGCGACGGTGATGGTAGTGGCGGTATTGATGTTACCTTTACGCGGTACACCCAACTGGTTCAGGAGATTGCCCCTCCGGCATATACCAGCGGCGGCGGCCTTCTAAAACCGTACGCACCAGCAGACAGCGTTCCCAATGCGGACAGCATGTGGTGGGCTACCGATTCCCCGATGTTGGAAAAGATTTTTGGAACTGAAGAACCTACGTCCCTGTATCGCAATATCAACGAATTGGATGAACTCGTGGAACAGTGCGAAATGTTGGCTGATTCGGGTTCCGGTACCTACGATGTTTACATGGAAGAGGAAGGTGATACTGTTTCTGTGGAATGCGTGGTGGAATCTTTGACCGCCAAGGTTCCGGTTCCGGAGCAATGCCAACCGGTTCTGGGAAGAGATTCTCTTGACCTTGATTACTATGTAGGTTGCGAAATCGAAGAATACGACTTATTCCACCATACCGCTTTTAAGGTCACCGCGACTGAAGAATGGTTCTATACTTACTTTAGTATGCCCAAATTCGGACCTGGAGGAGGCCTTGAATCATCATTGAACCTGGCCTATAGAAACCATGTTACCGATTCTATTGATATTAAAGCCGTATTTTTCAAATACCAGAATAATATGGCTGATACCGTGATGTGGGTCTATAATATTCTTACTGTAGACAGCGATAATTTTAAGTATAAAATGACTTCTTACAGCGATGAAGAAGGTTACACCAGGTCGCTTGGATGCACAATCGGCGGAGGGGACAAAGATAGTGAATTTGTCCTACGCTTCAGATCATATCAGCCACCCGATGCCGCCGAACCTGATTCCAATTGGCAGGCTGACCAGGTTTTCGGTCCCAGCTATTCCGATTTGGGGCAGAACCTCTCCCAAAACTACTTGAACGAATATCCCTTGACAGAAATGTACGGATATGATGATCTGCCGACTGGTTTGTTGACCAGCCCGATGGATCCTGCTGACGCTCTTTGCCCTTGGGGACCGTAAAAAGAGAAAAGCTGAATTTCCCGCAACCCGCGCCACTTGAATTGGCGCGGGTTTTTTCTTGCTTATAAATATGAAGCAAAAATAAAGGATTTGGTGATTTTCGGTATTGCTTATTTTAATTAATTTATTATAATAACGGCTTGATTTTGTGAAAATTTTCGCAACCTGATGGTTTTGCTAATATCGAGGTTTTATGGTATGAACAGCCCAGTTGGAATACGCAGGGAGGATAAAAACGATTTCGAGGCCAGAGTTCCCCTGACTCCCGATGATATGGCCGCGGTAATAAAAGAAACCGGCGCGGAGTTCGTGGTTCAACCTTCTGATTTAAGGGTGCTTCCGGATGATTTATATAAACAGGCCGGGGCGCAAATCGCCGAGGACATATCCGGTTGCCCATTAGTACTTGCCGTAAAAGAGATCCCCGAAGAATTTTTCCACGAAGGAAATACGTATGTGTTCTTCTCCCATACCATAAAAGGGCAGGATTATAACATGCCCATGCTCAGGAAATTAATGGAATTGAAATGTAATCTGATAGATTATGAAAAAATAACTGATGAACAGGGCAGGCGGTTGATTTTCTTTGGCAGGTATGCCGGATTGGCGGGGATGATTGATACTTTGTGGGCCCTGGGTAAGCGACTTGATGCCGAGAATATTGATAATCCATTTTCGGATATCAAGGTTACATACCAGTATGGGGGATTGCCCGGGGCGAAGGAAGCGGTCAAACATTTATCCCGGCGAATAAAGAGCGAAGGCATTCCCGATCAAATAGCACCGCTGGTTACCGGCTTTGCCGGTTACGGTAATGTTTCCCGGGGAGCGCAGGAAATTTATGATATATTGCCGGTAGTGGAGATTGAGCCGGATGAACTGCCATGGCTGATGGGGCAGGAATACGACTTTAAGCACCAGGTTTTTAAGGTAGTTTTCAAGGAAGAACACATGGTAACTCCTGTTGGCGATTTGGATACGTTCGAACTGCTGGATTATTATAACAATCCGGAAAGATACCGCTCGGTTTTCGCGAAATATCTGCCGGAATTGACTGTACTGGTTAATTGTATTTTCTGGGATACAATGTATCCCCGGTTGATGACCAAGGAATTCGCTCAGCATTATTACAGCGAACCGGAATCGGCTAAACTGAAAGTTATCGGAGATATCAGCGTGGATATCGAAGGGGCTGTAGAGCCGACAGTTAAGGCTACTGAACCGGATAATCCTGCCTATATATATGATATATATAAAGATGAAGCTATTGATGCTTTTACCGGGAACGGCCCGTTGATAATGGCGGTTGACAACCTTCCATGCGAACTGCCTTTGGAATCAAGCAAAGAGTTCAGCAAGGTTCTAAAGAAATTTGCTCCTGGTATCATCAATGCAGATTTTAATAAGTCATTTAATGAATGCGGGTTGCCCGATGAATTGCAGAGGGCCACGGTACTTTATAAAGGGGAATTTACGCCTGATTTTGAATATATGAAAAACTTTCTATAATTGCTTCCGATATTTAAGTTAACGATGGTGATCGTGTAACATTGAATAACGCGCTTGAAATGAAAAAAATACTTGTACTTGGATCCGGCCTGGTTGCTGAACCTCTTATCCGCTATCTTTTGGAGCAAAGTGATTTTAGGATAACCGTCGCCAGCTTGAACGTGGACGTCGCGGAAAGAATAATTAACAGGCATCCCAATGGTAAAGCGCTCTATCTTGATATACGCGAACGGGATGAACTGGATAAGCTGGTATCCGAAAATAATATTGTAATCAGCCTTCTGCCGTTTACTCACCACACTGACATAGCCAGGCTTTGTATAAAAAACAGGCGTAGTATGGTTACCACTTCTTATGTAAGCGAGGCAATAGCGGAGCTTGATTCCGCCGCCCGTGACGCCGGAGTGGTTTTGCTCAACGAAATGGGGCTGGATCCGGGGATTGACCACATGTCGGCAATGCGTATTATCGACGATGTATCCTCGCGCGGCGGGCAAATAGAACATTTTCGCAGTTATTGCGGAGGATTGCCGGCTCCGGAGGCGAATGATAACCCGCTGGGGTACAAATTTTCATGGAGTCCACGGGGGGTAGTAATGGCCGGCAGGAATGACAGTCATTATTTGGAAGATGGTAAAGAGGTCTTTATTGCCGGCAAAGACCTTTTCAGGAATTGTTACATGATAAATATCCCGACAATTGGCAGGCTGGAAGCATATCCCAACCGCAATTCGGTTCCTTATAAAGAAACCTATGGAATCGGCGATGCAAAAACTATGTACAGAGGAACATTGCGAAATGTCGGTTGGTGCGAGACGCTCAGGGCAATTGCCGATATGGGCTATCTGGACGAAACAAAGAGATCGAAAATTCCCGGAAACACTTACGCGGATTTGACGAGATTGCTAATCGGAGCCTCGAATTCAGATTTACGTACTGCCACGGCCGGTTTTCTGGAATTATCACCTGATTCGAAGGTTATGGAACGGTTGCAGTGGTTGGGGCTTTTTGACAACGAAGTCCTTCCCGAAGAATTTGATAACGCCCTTGATTATCTTACCGCCATTATGAAGAACAAGATGTATTACAAGGAGAATGAGAGAGACATGATTATCCTTTATCATGATTTCCGGGCCGGCTATCCAGATGGAAGAAAGGAGCATATCAATTCCTCATTGATCGCTTTTGGAATCCCCGGCGGCGACACCGCCATGTCCCGTACGGTCAGTTTGCCCGCGGCAATTGGCGCGAAGTATATCCTTGAGGGCAGTATAAAATTAACCGGCGTGCGTATCCCGGTATATCCGGAAATTTACATACCTGTTCTTGATGAGTTGGAAAATATGGGTATCAGGTGTAAAGAAAAAATAAATTAGCCATATCACCATTTCTTATCAAACGGCATAGTAATTGATTTTAGCGTACTTATTCCCTATATTGAATTAACATGAATATATAACTGAAACTCGAGTGTTTATACATTTATAATATCAAATATGATGGTGTTTAAGTTGTATGAGAGCCCTTTACTATAAATTCGCTAACCTCGCGAACCCCAATTCCTTATCCACCCGCCTGCGAAAAAAGAGATTTCAGCTATTTAGAAGTTTTATTGATGATTTGGAAAAACCGTTCCGTTTGCTGGATGTAGGGGGCGCGGTTATTTTCTGGGAAGCAATGGGATTTATAAATGAACCCGGGGTTGATATAACTCTTTTAAACCTGGACCCTTATGAACTGCGCGGTGATTACCCGAATGTTAATACAGTCGTGGGTGATGGCCGGGATATGAAGGAATTCGGTGAAAACGAGTTCGACATAGTAACTTCCAATTCGGTAATTGAGCATGTGGGGGATTTCGATAATCAACGCCGTATGGCAAACGAAATAATGCGCGTGGGCAAACGATACTTCGTTCAGACCCCCAATGTATATTTCCCCGTCGAACCGCACGTTATATTGCCTTTCGCCCAGTTTTATCCATTATGGTTTAAGATTTGGCTTGGCAAGAATTTTGACCTTGGTCCGCATAAAAAGACCGAGGATAAACAAGCCATTATGGCATTCATAAATTCTTTGCGGTTGTTATCTAAAAGGGAGTTAAGGCAAATTTTCCCTGATGCGGAAATTTGGGAGGAAAAGGTCTGGGGGTTGACTAAATCTTTCATAGCCTACGGGGAGTGCTGATTTCGTTGTAATAAATGCTGGATTATACGGGGCGGCAATGGTTTAGCTCCGATTTATCGTATATCAAGATTAAACCGTGTATTTATACTTCAATAGCATAGTTTTTGTTGACATCGAGGGGAATGTTTTATAACTTATAAGTTTTAGTAATAATATGGAACAACAGGTTAGGAGGATTTTTCGTTGAAGGAATATAATACTGCTCAAATTAGAAATGTAGGCCTTGTGGGCCACGGAGGTAGTGGGAAGACTTCGCTTGCCGAAGCCTTCCTGTTTAAAAGCGGGGCGATAAAGCGTAAGGGCTCTGTCGATGACGGTTCCTCGGCATCGGATTATTTCCCTGATGAAATCGCCAAGAAAAACTCGATAACTCTCTCGCTTCTACAGTGCGAGTGGAAAAACACTAAGATTAACTTAATAGATATGCCCGGCTTCGCGGATTTCAATGGCGAGGTGGTCAGCGGTTTGAAGGTATCGGACACCGCCCTGCTGGTGGTCGACGCTGTAAATGGCGTTGAGGGAGGAACTGAAAGGCATTTCCGTATGGCTGAGAACTCCAATTGCAGCCGCGTGTTTTTTATCAATAAAATGGATAAGGAAAACGCCAACGCTGAAAACGCCATTAATGGAATCAATGAAATATTCGGCAACCGTGCCGTCCCGGTTCAGTTGCCGATAGGAGCCGCGGTTGAGTTCAAAGGCGTTGTAGATATATTGAAGATGAAAGCGTTCACCTACGCGGACGGCGAGGCTAACGCGACGGAAATACCCGGCGACATGCAGAGCACCGTGGACGATGCCCGGGAAAAGCTGATTGAAGCCGCCGCGGAATCGGATGACGCCCTCATGGAGAAATATTTTGAATCCGGCGAGTTAACCGAGGAGGAAGTCATATCGGGACTAAAGAAGGGTATCGCCTCCGGAACGGTTTACCCGGTATTTGTCGGTTCTTCCACCCAGGATGTTGGCATAGATTTAATGCTCGATTTTCTGAGTTCTTCATGCCCGTCGCCTGCCGATAAAAGCCCGGTTAAAGCGTACAAGGGAGATTCCGAGGAAGAGATTGATCTCGATATCGCCGAATCCGGCCCTAATGCGCTGTATATATTCAAGACGATTTCCATTCATCATGTTGGCGAGATATCATTGTTCAAGGTTTATTCCGGGTCTCTCGCTTCCGGGGCTGAACTTACCAACCCCCGCACGGGAACGGTGGAAAGGTTCAACCAGCTTTTTGCCCTCACCGGCAAGAACCGGAGCGAAATCAATAAGGTTGTGGCCGGAGACCTGGCGGCGTCGGTGAAACTAAAAGATTCCCATACCGGCGATACCCTTGTGGCAAAGGGAAAAGAGATACGAGTTATCCCGCCAGACTGGCCTAAACCGCTTCATCGTATGGCAATCGTGTCCAAGAAAAAGGGCGAAGAGGATAAAGTATCTTCGGGATTGGCTAAACTTCATGAGGAAGACCCTACGTTTTACATGGTCTTCGATCCCGACATAAAACAGACTATCGTATTCGGTCAGGGCGAGATGCACCTGGATGTGAACATAGCCCGCATGAAGGAAAGGTTCGGAGTCGATGTTGAGCTTTTAAAGCCGAAGATTCCCTACCGGGAGACAATCCGCGGAAAATCCGAAACCCAGGGCAAGTTCAAGCGGCAGTCCGGCGGCAAAGGCCAGTACGGCGACTGCTGGTTGAAATTAGAACCGCTTCCGCGAGGCGAGGGTTTTGAATTCGTAGATGCCATCGTTGGCGGCGTTATACCTTCGAAGTTTATCCCGGCCGTAGAGAAGGGAATTGTGGAGGCTATGGAGGACGGCGAACTTGCCGGATGCCGGGTGGTCGATATTAAGGTTACCTGTTATGATGGTTCCTATCACGACGTGGATTCCTCGGAAATGGCTTTTAAAATAGCGGCTTCCATGGGATTCAAGAAAGCCTTCGACGCGGCCAATCCGGTTCTGCTTGAACCGATTTATAACGTGGTGATTACCGTTCCCGATGACTTCACCGGTGATGTCATGGGCGATGTTTCCTCACGCCGGGGCAAGGTGCAGGGAATGGAGCCCGATGGCAAATACCAGGTCATTAAAGCCCAGATACCCTTGGCGGAGCTTTACAAGTATGACACATCGCTTCGTTCCATAACCCAGGGGCGGGGAACATATACCATGGATTTCTCTCATTACGAGGAAGCGCCTTTCGATGTTCAAGCGAAGATTGTCGAAGAACATAAAGCCGAAAAGGAAGCGGAGAATTAAACCCGCTTATGATATAGAGTACCAGCAGAGGGATGCCGTAATGGTATCCCTCTGTTTTTTGTCAAGTAAACCGGTTATTTAAACTATGGATAAATCGTTATGAATCCTCTATCACTCTCTACGGCATGGCACCATCGTGATTTCGATGACGGGCATGGCCTCGTAGATAAAACCCTCGATATGGGCTTCTATAAGATGGAAATCAATTTTATGATCAGGGAGCATGTTTTCAAAGGAATTGCGGAAGAATCCCGTAAGGGGCGCATCCTAATTACCAGTTTACATAATATATGCCCGGTTACCCCGGAAATGGAGAAAGTCGAGGGATTCGTTAATTTTTTCAACCTTACCGCTCTCGATAACGATGTTCGCGAAAAGGCTGTCGAGTTATCGGAGATGACCTTGCGGAACGCTTCCGAGCTGGAAGCACGCTGTGTTGTCTTTCACCTTGGCGAAGTTGGAGAAGGACATCTGCGCAAGGAAGAGAAAAAGCTCAAAAAGGAAATCAGGAGAGAGAAAAAGGAACCTTCCGAATTTAAAGCGGAGTTCGACGCGTTGATTAAGCAACGCGAGGAGAAAAAGGCGAAATATATAGACAATTTACGGTATAGCCTTGATTATCTTGTTCCGGCGGCGGAGAAGCTTGGCGTGGTAGTCGGCATGGAAAACCGTTACTATTTAACCCAGGTGCCTGATTTTACAGAGATTGGGATGCTATTAAAGGACTATGATTCCGACTACTTCAAATTCTGGTATGATTTCGGCCACGCCGCCAATAACTCCAATATCGGATATGAACATTATCTCAGTTATCTGAAAGAGTATGGCGGTTCGGTAGTCGGGATACATATCCATGATTGCGTGGGCCTCGATGACCATCAACCGCCGGGAGACGGCAAACTTGACTTTATGGCTATCAAAGATCTACTGCCTGAGGATACTTTAAATGTTCTTGAACTAAATCCCGCGTTAAATGATGATGACTTACAGCGGGGAGTTGAGTACCTTCGGCAGACAGGTTTTATAAATGAAAATTAACCGCAAAATAACGCGGGCGGAGATTGAAAACACGGCGGGACTCGCCCGTTTATATTTGACCGATGAAGAAACATCGGCAATGCACGCCGAGCTTGGGGAAATCCTCGAGTATTTCGCCGTTATAGAAAATGTAGAACTATCCAATGCCGGGGAATTATCTCACCCATTAAAGCCCTCGCTCGAATTGCGGAAAGACGAGGTTACTGAATCATTACCCTTGAAGATTGTACTTGCGAACGCTCCCGCGCAAAGCGGCGGTTTTTTCAAAGTCAGCCGCGTATTATAAAATCAGCGTCCTAACCTGATCCTGAAATTCGAAATACCAATCGCAGAAATTATCGCCATAAACGGCAGCGCGGGAATTTTCAATCGGGAACCCGTGGTTAAATCGGCGGCGATGATTATGAAGTAAACGGCAGTCGCAACAACAACGATAGTTGACGCAGGATACTTCGTTGTGAAAAGGCCGTAGACGAACCCAAGGAGAAGTATAAATAGAAAAATGCCCTGGTAAACCATGAATAAGAGAAATAACCAGTGATACCCCTGCCGCTTTTCATTTGATAAAAATTCCTCGATTAAAATTGAGGGGGATTGATAAGGTACATCCGCAAGTATGGAGAGGAATTTCGTCCCGGGACTGCTTAGTAGTATCAAAATCCCCTTAATTTCTGTTTCGATGAACGTAAATGGATGATCGGTTATATAGGATATTCCCCGGTCCATGTAGTAATCAGTGATTTCCTTGCCGCAGGGGCGGTAAACATCATCGTGAGCCGCGGCCGGTATATCCCCGAACGCGCGATAGTAAAGATTATCCTGCGCTTGTTTAACCGGTATGCCTGAAAGTTCGCTTTCGACCGATGCCGCCTTGTGGCAATACAATACAAACGCGCCGGTAGTGGAAAAAGCGGGGATATCGAATTTTACATAGTTGCGAAAAGCCCAGGGTAGTATGGACAATACTCCGAGTGCGATTACAATCGCCCCGGCCTTCAGGCGTTTCTTAAACGGAGAATCCTTAATTACCAGCAATATCAAGGCGAACATCAAAAACAGGTAAAGGCTCGCTACCCGAATATAAATGGAAACAGTCCAGAGTAAAACTGAAAGCAGGAGTATCCCTAATTGGCGTTTTTCAAGATATTTGATAAAGAAGTAAACTGAACCGAGAACCGCCGAAGTGAAAAATGCTTCGGTCAGGATAAGCATATTGTTGACAGCAAATCCACCTTCCAAAAACACGAACGCTCCGGCGATTATTCCGGAAGTTTCACCGCCAATGTTTCTGGCAAGCAGATAACATATCAAAGCCGTGATAACGGTCAGCAGGATATTAAGTATAAGCATAGTTTCCAATGGAAGTCCGATTAAGCTGTGCAGAATCCCGATGATAACCGGGTACGCCGGCGGGCGCAGGGCTTCCGGTTTAAATGGCGGGTTGTCGCTGGTGGAATAGATTCCTTCTGTAATAAGGTTTTTGCCGAGCTTTATGTACTCATAGGAATCGGGAGTGGTGAAGCGGGAGATGTCCCCGGCGGCCGTCAGCAAAATCGCCACCCTGAAAACCATCCCTGCGATTATAACAATCCAAAAAATCTTTTGGCCTTTAGTCAAATAAGCGCCCCGCGTTTTGACTTGCTCCTTTAAACAACCGGGTTCCCTTTCGGATTAATTCCCGCTTAATTTTCTATCGATTTCGTCGGCCACCTTTTCGCCGGAGAGGAGCATCCCGCCGAAGATGGGCCCCATCCTGAATGAGCCGAAGGCGGCATTGGCGGCCATACCGGCAACGTACAGTCCCGGGGCGATTTCCACGGTGTTATCGATCAGCGCGCCTTCGCCCAACTGGGCGTTCATCGATTTCTCGCCCTCGATTGCTCCCGATGGCGTGGCAAGCTCTATACCGGTTTTGGCGACAACCTTTTTTAAAACTTCCAGCGGATGCCCGGTGGCTTCCACCACGTATTTCGCCGCCACCGATACCGGGTCGACATGAAGCCCGGCGATGGTTATGGGCGAACGGTTGACCACCACGCCGGTGATCCGACCGTCGCTGACCATCACATCCTCCACCTCGGTAAGATTGAATATCATCGCCCCCGACTTCTTCGCCCTGACGAGAAGGGCGGCTACGGTTTCGATGGAATCGGCGGTATAATAACCGTCTTCATATTTTTCGTAGTTGACGCCGATTTCATCGAGCAGGCGCTTCCCCTCCTCCTGAAATACGATAATGTTGTAACCGATTCCGCCGCCCCACATCCCGCCCCCGACCGAAAGGGTGCGCTCGAACAATGCCACTTTGTATCCTTTAGAGGCGAGAGTGCCCGCGGCAAGAAGCCCCGACGGGCCGCCGCCGGCGATAACTACGTCGTTCTGGAGGTGTTCCAACAGCTTTTTATTGTAAGTGCTGATTATCGCTTCGGTTACTTTAATATCGCTGATTTCCTGCATACTCATTTAACCTCAATCTATGCTGAATTATGGTTTGCGCAAAACCTGGTATCAAATCGCCGTGTAAGTTAATTAGTCCGGGGGGAATATGTAAACTCCCTGCGCCGGTATTATCCGGATCAGGTTTTGCGGGTATTTTCTCAGGTATTCAACTGCCGAATACCACCCCGGTTACCGGAGCGCATAATAATGCTATTGGCGGTTGATGTCAAACATAATGGGAGAAAAAGGGGTTGATAATTCAATCAAATGTATTACATTAGGCAAAAGGATATGCTATGAATGTAAAAGCGGTTTTTTTATTATTTATCATCAAATTTGATCAATCCGGTAATAGAGGGAAACGTAATAGAAACGTAGGTCGGGTTCCTCGTTCCACTTCGTTTCACTACGCGCCTGCGTCCGCCGCGGCGGAGAACACCGACCTGTGGGCTGAATTCCCGCCTGCGCGGAAATGACA
>WJIJ01000144.1 GCA_014730345.1 Candidatus Zixiibacteriota bacterium
ATATAGCGCTACGGGGAATCGAACCCCGGTTTGATGGCTGAGAACCACCTGTCCTAGACCACTAGACGATAGCGCCAAACGCATCCAATATATAAAAACTTCTCACTTTCGCAACCATATTTTAATAAAACCCCATTCAATCAATCTCCTCGAATCTCGCCTGGAAGAAACGCAGGTATTCGGGCTCATACACGAAGTGGAGTCCTTTGACCCTATCACGGTTGTCGAACACTTCCAGGATAGCCTCCGCGGTTACATCCATGTGCGCCTGGGTATATACCCTTCTGGGCACGGTCAGCCGCACCAGCTCCAGTTTCGGCTTACGGTTTTCACCGGTTTCAGGGTCGCGTCCGGCGGAAACATTGCCGCGCTCCATCGAGCGCACTCCCGACTCGATATAAATCGCCGCCGCCAATGCCTGCGCCGGGAACTGGTCCTGGTCAAGATGCGGCAGAAAACGCTTGGCATCGAGGAAAACGCCATGGGTGCCTATTGGAACAATAATAGGAACGCCCCAGCCGCGAAGTTTCTCACCGAGATACTGCACCTGCCCCACGCGGGCTTTGATATGGTCAAATTCTACCGATTCGGCAAGGCCGCGGGCAACCGCTTCCATATCGCGTCCAGCCATACCGCCATAGGTATGCAGTCCCTCGTAGACCACCACCATGTTCTGGGCTTTCTTATAAAGCTCCTCGTCGTTTACAGCTAAAAATCCTCCGATATTTACCAGGCAGTCCTTCTTGGCCGACATGGTGCATCCATCGGTAAGGTCGCATATCTCGCGGACTATATCCGCCAGGGGTTTATCAGCGTAACCTTCCTCCCGCTCCTTGATAAGATAGGCGTTCTCGGCAACGCGGGTGGCATCATGGATAATGGGGATGCCATACTTCTGGGTTAACGCCCGCACTTGCTTCAAGTTGCTCAGGGAGATCGGCTGGCCGCCGGCCATATTGACCGCCGTAGCCATGGAAACATACGGCACCTTTTCCGGACCGACCTTTTTTATCAGGTCTTCGAGTTTATTGAGGTCGATGTTGGCTTTGAACGGATGTTCATTTTCCGGGTCGTGGGCTTCGTCTATAATAACATCGACAAATCCGCCGCCGGCAAGTTCCTGGTGCAGGCGTGTAGTGGTAAAGTACATGTTGCCCGGGATATAGTCGCCCTTTTTGATCATAAGCTGGGAGATAATATGCTCCGCCGCGCGCCCCTGGTGAGTGGGCACTATCCATTTGTAGCCGTAATATTTACGGACTGCTTCTTCGAGGTGGTAAAAATTCTCCGAACCGGCGTAAGCTTCATCACCGACCATCATGCCCGCCCACTGGTTATCGGACATAGCCGATGTCCCCGAGTCGGTAAGCAGGTCGATATAAACATCGCGGGAACGAAGCAAAAATGTATTGTACCCGGCTTCCTTGATGTAATCCAGACGCTGTTCGCGGGTGGTCATGCGGATAGGTTCGACCACCTTGATTTTAAACGGTTCCGCCCATGATTTCTTTTTCGGTCTATCTGCCACGTGAGACTCCTTATATCTTTAATTATGTTTAATTTACTCGTAAAATAAAGGCCGTGATTGCGATAAAATGTAATAATAATGAATTAAAATGATATTCAGCAAGCAAAATTTCCTTGCGATATCATTCCTATTATGCTTTAATAAGCACACTGCCGGAGGGGTGGCCGAGCGGCTGAAGGCAGCTGCCTGCTAAGCAGTTATAGGGTAACACCTATCCAGGGTTCGAATCCCTGCCCCTCCGCTAAGAATTTGGAGTTAAATCCCCTTCAATAAAAGTTCGCGCGGTTACATCTTTTTGCATCAGCCAAGGCGTAAGAACCTCTGACGGTAATACCAAATCCTGCGGTTGTTGAAGATTTATATGCCCTGCGGTAATCGCCCTAATGGTTGCCAAAGTTGATTCCTCCTGAGCATAAAACTCCGGCTACCGGCCATTTATCTATATCTAAAAGGATGGAAAACTAATAGCGCAGGCGATTATTTAACTACCCGCCAGCGAAGAAGTCTCAGGGCGATGGCAAATGCTATCGCACCGACTACCAATATCCAGATTACACTACCCCATATTTCCGGATGGATTATTCCGGTAACCAAACTCCGGCATATCAGGACCACATGGTAGAGGGGCATGAACCATGCTACCGTCTGCGCCCATTCCGGAAGTCGGGAGATGGGGAAAAAGGTGCCGGCAAAGACAAACATGGGCGTCATAATCAGGGTGAAGAGATAGTCGACATAGTTGATATTAGGGATCCAGGAAATATAGGAGATAGCCAGGCATCCGAACATAAAACCGCCGAAAACACACACTACCGGTATTAAAAGCGCCAGCGGTGATTTCACCAACCCGAACAGCGATATCACGATAAGGATGGAAACACCCTGCAATAACGCCCTCATGGCTCCATAGAGTATTTCGCCGGTGATGACATCTTCAATAGACAGGGGAGTTGCTATCATGGCATCCCAGGTTTTCTGGTAGTACATGCGCACATATCCACCGATGGCGCATTCGAAAAACGGCGCCGTCATAATAACAGATGCAATAAGGGCGGGAGCGAAAAACTGGACATATGAAAAGCCGCCCACCTCCTGAACCATCGCGCCAAGTCCGTAGCCGATACCAACAAGGTAAAAAAGCGGGTCCAGAAATGGCGGGATGAGACTCGTTTTCCACATCTTCAGGAAAACTTCCTTGTGGCGCAGGAGGACGGTGAAAGCGCGCGGGGTTACATTGGGGAAGAAAAGATTCCAAACTCTGACCATCAGTCCCTCAATGACCTTCCGGTTAACCTTAAAAACAGGTCTTCGAGATTGGTTTTACGTTCTATCACCCGGGCAAAAGTGAAACCGTTGAGATTGTCCATTACTTTTCGGGATGAATCGGCATAGACATAAATCGTGTCTCCGAAACATTCGTTTTCATAGTCATTTAACCGCGATTCAATCTTAGCCTTATCCTCGTTTCGCACATCATGAAGTTCAACTACCGATTCCCCGGGAAGTTCTTTTATCAAATCATCGGGATTGCCGCGGGCGATAAATTCGCCATGGTCAATAAGTACAAGCTCATCGCAGAGATAGGCGGCTTCTTCCATGTAGTGCGTGGTAAGTAAAATAGTAATTCCGCGCCTTTTCAGCTCACGCATCTTTTGCCAAACGAGATGTCTTGCCTGGGGGTCAAGCCCGGTGGTCGGCTCATCGAGAATAAGTATCCGCGGTTCATTTATGAGGCCGCGGGCGAGTGTAAGACGGCGTTTCATCCCGCCGGAGAGTTCTTCCACCGGGGAGTCGTCTTTTTTGTCGAGGGAAACAAAATCAAGAAGTTCCTCGGCCCTGCGTGCGACAATTCGTTTGGGTATTCCGTAGTAACGGGCATAGGTCAACAGGTTTTCGTATGTGGTCAAATCGGGGTCGAGGTTGTCTTCCTGGGGAACCACCCCGAGGATTTCCTTAACGCCCCTCGGATTTTGCATCACATCTTTGCCGTCGACGGTCAATCTGCCGGATGTTACGGTGACGAAGCAATATATCATCTTCATGATAGTGGTTTTGCCCGCGCCGTTGGGACCTAAAAATCCGAATAAACTTCCGCTCTCGATATCGAAACTGACATTGTTAACGGCGGTGAAATCCCCGTATTTTTTGACCACATTTTGGCCTCTTATAATGGGAGACATCAGTCGAACAACTCCAGGTTAACCGCGGTGGAATCCTTGGGCGCTAATTCATATTGTTTGCCGGGAACCATCGGCTCGGCGTCGTAACCGTATTTCCTGAGGTGGGACGCGAACTCATCGAAGCCGTGGATGGTGAAAATTTTACCCGGCCGGGCTTTGCGGATGTATTCCATCAGGCCGTTGAAATCGCTGTGGTCGGAAACGGGGAACAATTTATCGGCGCCGTATCTGCGGCTTATTGCCGGGTCGGCGCCCCAGCCGGTGAGCATTATAAAAACCTTGTCGGGGATGGCTTCGATATTTTTAAACTTACGCATGTGGGGGGGGATAATTAAAGCGCCTTCGATTATTCCTTTACGGAATTTGATATAATTTCCGAGCCTGGCCCCAAACCTTTCATATATTCGGGCAAGTTTAAACACGCTTTCATGTACCGTGGTCCTTATGCCCGCCGAGTTTAAGATGGCTATCGCTTCCTGCGCTTTGCCCAGCGCGTATGCCATAACAACCGGTATTTTTCCTTCGGCGAGAACTTTGTTAACATATTCAATCAACTGTTCCTCGACTGTGCTTCTCCGGGGGAAAATGTAATGAGGAAGGCCATAGGTGGTTTCCAGCAAAAGCACATCGCATTCCTCGACCTCCGCCGGGGGGCAGGTCCTTGATTTGCCCAGGCGGAAATCACCGGCGTAAACGATTCGCTGATCATCGGTCTCTATCATTATCTGGGAAGAGCCCAGTATATGGCCGGCGGGAAACAGTTTCAGCCGGTATCCATCCCTTTCCAGCCATTGGTGATACTTTACCGTTTCGGACGGCAGTTTGCCGAGACGCTGACAGGTCAAAGCCGCGGTCTCGGGAGTGCACAGGATTTTCTTATGTTTAGCCGTGTGGTCGGAATGGGCATGTGATATGTAGCAGTATTTTTTCACCCTGCTGGAATCCATCCACAGGTCGACGCTCTTGAAGTAAATTCCCTTGTCGTTGATAAGCATTGATTTAGATTTCAGCCGCGTTTGTAACCTATATCGCGAAGGAATTTGATCCGGGTTTCTTTGTCATTCTCGTTTTCAATACCAAGAGGCGATTGACCGTCTATAACCCCTAAAATACCGCGTCCCTGGTCGGTCTCGGCTACTATGACCTGCACGGGATTAGCCGTACAGCAATAAAGGGTAACGATTTCGAAGCAGTTTTTAAGGACATTGGTAATATTGATGGGGAACATGTCTTTCATTATAATTATAAAGCAATGCCCCGCGCCGATTTTTTCGGCATTTTCCTCTGCCTTTTTGACCAGCTCCGGGTCGGTGCCGTCGGAACGGATAAGGCGTACACTCGATGCTTCGCAAAAAGCGATTCCGAATTTCGGGTTTGGAACCGAAGACATGACAGCTTCGTAAACGTCCTCAACAGTTTTAATGAAATGGGACATACCCAGTATAATATTGGTATCCGGCGGTATATCGACTTGTACGGTTTTCAGTTCCATATTTCCTCCTGTTTAATATTAAGACGCTAATATAAGAAATTAGGTTGTATGTTAAAAATGTTTTTTCGGTATCCGGAGGTTTAATGATAAACGGAAAGAAGATAAAGGATTGGCTAAAAAGCGTTGACTTCTGGGCATTTATTATTATATTCAACTTCAGGAGTTGATTACAATTGGATTGCTTGCGTCCTTGCTTGAATTTTCTTCAGCAAATTCCCGACCTATGGGGCAACGTGATTTTGGGATGTAAGCAGTTATATTATAAGAGGAAGGCCGCCATTACGCGGTAAGGACAAAGGCGGATTTGTATTTAAATCCGATTTATAGATGAAATCTAAGCGAATCGACGCATTAGATATAGGCCGAGGTTTTGCCATGGCTCTGGTCCTCATTTCCCATGCGGGCTGGATGTACTACGAAACCGGGTTGCCGCTTCCCAATTTCTACCACTGGATGAAATTTTCTTTTCAATTCGCGACTCCCACATTCCTTTTCATCAGCGGTTCATTAATAAGTTATCTTTATTACACTCATAACAGAGAAGGATGGGAAAGGACGAAGTCAAAATTACTCAGAAGGGGTTTGCTCCTGGTGACTTTCACCCATATCGCTATCACCGGCGCCCGGGTAATTCAGACCGGAGAATGGATTTGGTTTTTCAAGATGATGGTTATTACCGATATAATCGGTTTAACCTTGCTTGCTTACCTTTTCCTGTTTGAACGATTTCGAATACGCCTCTACCAGGCATTCCTAATGCTTGTTATATCCTATGTTATATTAATGTTTTACAGGCCGGATTTTCCAGTATTGGTTTTCCTCAAACAGTTTTTAGCCGGTTCTTTTCCCGATGAACAGCAATACCTGTATACCGTATTTGCGTTTCTTCCCATGGCGGCCATGTATCATTGCGGCGTGGTACTGGGAGAGAAGATGGTAAAGGCGATGCGCACGAAACAGTTGCCGCGATTCATCAGGCAGTTGTACTGGTTAGGCGGTATTACTATTGTCTTCATGTTGGTAGTAAAATTCGGGGGAGAGTTGTTATTGAACAGCTTTTCCGTGGAAAACTATTACTGGTATATTCTGGTTTCGATTACAAATAAGTATCCGCCGTCAATACCCTTCATGGCATACTCCGCCGGTTTCTCGCTTATCCTTTTGGCTTCGCTGATACTATACGGACAATATTATTCCAGCTATGGAGCATGGGGTTCCGCTTTTAAGATACTCGGGCAGACATCGTTGTTCACCTTTACCATACAGGCGCATATCTACAGCTGGATAAGGGAGTTACTGGGTGTTGAGGGAATGCTGCCGATCTGGTCATGGACATTATACGCATTGTCCTCAACTGCCTTAATCTGGTTGCTGTCTTATCTATACCTAAGGTTCAGAATTAAAAGGAATCTCAGCTTCAAGGGCAGTTGGATTCCATTTCGGGATCCCAAGATTAATCCAAAATTAAGAGTAAAAAAAACGGTTGAAAGCGCCCCGCAGTTAAAATTTTAGAATGTTCCTAAATAAATTTATTATCTTTGCTCTTTCTTTATTATACTTGATGAATGATGATAGAATTGCCTCAAATTTCTGATGTAATAAGCGCCGCCGAACGTATTGCGCCCTACGTGAAGAAAACCCCGGTGTTAACCTGTTCAAGTTTGAACGAAATGGTTGAAGCCGAATTGTTTTTTAAATGCGAAAATTTCCAGAAGGTCGGGGCTTTCAAGTTTCGGGGAGCCACCAATGCCGTATTCTCACTTCCGGAAGCCGATGCCGGAAAAGGGGTTGCAACACATTCCTCCGGCAACCATGCCGCCGCCCTCGCCCTCGCCGCCCGCGAACGGGGAATTAAGGCATACGTGGTCATGCCGGACAACTCCCCGAAAGTAAAAAAGGCGGCTGTAGCCGGTTACGGGGCGGAGATAATTTACTGCAAACCGACATTGGAAGCGAGGGAGTCGACCCTTGAAAAAGTGGTTGAAAAAACGGGGGCTACTTTTATTCACCCGTATCATAATTTCAATGTAATCGCCGGCGCGGGAACCGCGGGCAAAGAATTGGTGGAGGAAGTGGATGAACTTGATTTCGTGATTGCCCCCATTGGCGGAGGGGGATTGATAAGCGGAACTTCTATCTCGGTAACCGAGCTGGCATTGAAAGCGAAAGTAATCGGGGCGGAACCGGAGGGCGCCGATGACGCGTTCCGTTCACTGAAGGAAGAAAGAATTATCCCCTCGGAAAACCCGGACACTGTTTGCGACGGGCTTTTGACATCGTTGAGTGAGAGAACGTTTAATATTATCAAGCAGAGAGTGGACCGGATAATAACTGTAAGCGACGAAGCGACTATTGCCGCCATGCGCCATATATGGGAGAGGATGAAGATAATCGTTGAACCTTCGGCGGCAATTACATTTGGGATTTTACTGGAGAAAAAGGTTGATTTGAGCGGAAAAAGGATTGGGATAATATTTTCGGGCGGCAATGTTGACCTCGAGAAACTGCCATGGAACCCGGGTAAATAACCTTGATATTATAGTAAATCCGAATGGAGCGTATGTTTTTAAAGCTTAAAAAGTTCATTCTAAAAGATTACTCCCGGAAACGCAATTTTCAGGTTACATTGACCGCCGGATTATTTGGGGGATGCTTAGCGGCTTTAATAGAACCGGCGATATTGGGCATCAAGTTTTATAATAGTATGTGGGACTTTATGTTCCACGCGCTTTTTTATTATGGCTTAATTGGCCTGGCCATCGGCGCTACCGCCGGATTATTGCTGTTGATTCCGTGGGTTTTAAATATCAGGATCAAGCTGGCAATCATATTTCTTGGGGTGGGAAGTTTTGTAACTATATATTTGCTTTTTCCTTATTATCCTGATTTTAGCGTATTTTTCGATATTCGCGGCCCCGCCATCAAAATAATTTATACGTCGTTCTTATTCGCGTTATTCTTCGCGGTAAGCGGTTTTATCTATTTTCTGGGATCGATATTCAAGAGAGGTTACTTAAAATTATATATATTTGTATATATAATCCCGTTGGTGTTTTCCTGTTTCACTTACCATTTTGGATTTTCCTCCGTTGGCGATGATAATAATATTGAGACAACCGCTGACGGAAGTATCGAAAATAGAACAAACATTATTATAATTCTCCTCGATTCAGTTCGCTATGACCGGATGAACGCGGATTTCGATAATATTTGTTTCGATAAGCTGGGAAGCGTCGTTGAGGACGCGGTAGTTTATTCGAATGTTTTCGCCGCGAGTTTCTGGACCAAGCCGGCTGTCGCGAGTTTGATGGCTTCCGTGTTTCCATCCGAGCACGAAGTTATGGACTATTCCTCAGTTCTCAAAGCCAAAAGCATAACCCTCGCAGAAAAATTGGATGGTCACGGTTATCTTAATACAGCATTCAGCACCAATACAAACATAATGGCCGGCTTTGGATTTGCCCAGGGATTCGATCATTTCAAGTATATCCAGCCCCCTAACGCGCTGTTCGGTAACTATAAGGTTTTTAAATTGCGCCGGGTTTTTCAGATCGAAAATAATTTAAAGGCCTTGATACGGGATATACGCGGATGGGATTGGCCCGCGTACTATTATGCAGAACACCTTACCGACACGGTGCTCGAATGGATTAATACCAACCAAAGTGAACGCTTTTTTATTTATATCCACTACATGGATCCTCATTCTCCATATTATGAACACCCTTATAATGATGAGTTTGCTTATACTATCCGGGAACCGCATACCGAAGCGGATGTAACCTATATGACCGAACTGTATAACGGTGAGTTAACTTATTCAGGCAGTCACGTGAGGAGATTAATCGATGATTTGAAGGACAAAAACCTGTATGATTCAACCATGATAATTATCACCGCCGACCATGGCGAGGAACTTTACGACCATTACGCGTGGGATCATATCATGTCCATGTACGATGAGCTTATACATATTCCCCTGATTATCAAATATCCCGGAAATCAATGGGCGGGAACGATCGATTCCTCTTTGATCAGCCAGGTCGATATCGCGCCAACGATTCTTGATTATATCGGGATAGAAACCCCGGAATCATGGCATGGGCAGAGCTTCCTCAACGGAGCGCGCGATAGAGAATATGTGCTTTCCCAGTGGCGGGGAATCCAGAGTATCCGGACCACGAGATACAAATACATGTTCACTTCTGAAGATTACGCGCTCAAAAGGCTGGAAGAACCGAGATTGAAATACATTGAAAAACGCGCCGCCTTCCCCGAGCATAATTTCTTCGACCTTATTAGTGATCCCCATGAGAAGGATAATCTTTACGGAACACCGCTTGCCGATTCGTTAATTACCGAGATGATAGAAATCGTTGATACTACATTATTTATGGAACTCAGCGGGACTACTAAAACAGATACAACCACCCTCGACGAGGCTACCAAGAACCGCCTGCGCGCCCTCGGATATCTTGAATAGAGCCGGTTATTTCCAATGCCGATTTATCATTTCCGGTCCGGTCACACAATGGAAAATCCGCTCTTGACAAACCGTTTCGATTTGTATAATATACCATCGAATTCTGGGAACCCCCGCTGTTTTACGGCGTTAAATTTCATGCAGAAAAATAACGGGTTACCAGGAGGTTGGTTATGAATACATTAAAGACGATGTTTTTACTTACATTATTGACTATACTGCTGATATTCCTCGGGCGGGCAATTGGGGGACCCAACGGTATGATTATCGCGTTTATTATCGCGCTGGCGATGAACTTCGGCTCATACTGGTTCTCTGATAAGATAGTTCTCAAGCTTTACAAGGCTAAAGAGGTTACCCAGCAGGATAATCATCCGCTCTACGAGGTCGTAAGGGATTTAGCTACCCGGGCGAGGCTTCCGATGCCCAGGGTCTACGTAATCCCCAGCGAATCGCCGAACGCTTTTGCTACCGGGCGCAATCCGAAACACGCGGCGGTAGCCGCCACCCAGGGGCTTTTAAGAATGCTCAACCGGGAGGAACTCGAGGGCGTTATGGCTCATGAGCTTTCCCATGTGAACAACCGGGATATTCTTCTTGGGTCAATAGTGGCTACTATCGCCGGGACTATTTCCATGGTTTCCATGATGGCCCGCTGGACCGCGTTTTTTGGCGGCGGCGACGATGAGGAAGGCGGAGGCCTGGGATTGTTGATTATGGCGATTATCGCCCCTATAGCCGCGATGATGATACAGTTCGCCATATCGCGGAGCCGCGAGTATGCCGCCGATGAGGGCGGGGCGAGAATTTCCCACAAACCGCATGGATTGGCAAATGCCCTGCGGAAAATTCACAATGGCGCCCAGAGGATTCCCATGAACGCCCAGCCGGCGACGGCGCACATGTTTATATTAAATCCCTTGCGCGGAAAGGGTCTTGTTAATTTATTTATGACACATCCACCTGTTGAAGAAAGGATTAAACGTCTCGAGGCTATGGCGAGGGGCGTACGGTAAATGGAAGACGGTTCTAACGGCGAACAGAAAAGCGAACCCCACAGTAGGCTTCGGCCCAATATTTATTGTTTTAATCTAAGGAGTAACCAGTTATGATGCTGTACCTGGAACTACTCCTTATTTTCATTTTAATGCTTTTATCAGGATTTTTCTCGGCATCGGAAATTGGGGTAATCGCTGTCCGTAAAAGCCGGATTAAGCAATTGATTAAAAGCAAAGACGCGAGGTCGCGACAGGCTAAATATGTCGGAAAACTCCACGATGACCCCGACCGCTTTTTCGCTATCGTGCAAATAGGGATGACTGTAACCGCCACGGCGTCCTCCGCGGTTGGCGGCGCTATCGCCGTGCAAATTATCAAACCGCTCCTGGTTCATATCAACCTGGGCGGTTCGGAAGCGGCGGCCGAGAGTATCGCGCTGACCATCGTCATCGTCGTCATCTCCTACCTTTTTCTCATCCTGGCGGAGCTCTATCCCAAGGGACTTGCTATTCGCTTTCCCGAACGGATAGCGTTGCTGGCCGGCTCATGGACATATTACGCCATGAAATTCACCCTCCCCCTCATTAATTTCCTGACATGGTCCACCAATATCTGCCTGAAGTTGACCGGCATCGAAATCAAAAAAGACAGGCAGGAAGAGGGGATTACCGAAGAAGAGGTAAAGCATATCCTCACCGAGGGCCTGCGCACCGGCACATTCAATAAAACCGAGCGTGAGTTGATAACCGGCGTTTTCGAATTCGCCGACATGGTCGCCCGGCAGGTAATGACCCCGCGTACCGATATCGACGGGATTGCCCTGGATACACCCTCCGAAGTAGTTATCCAGATGATTACCGCTTCCCGTTTTACCCGTTTCCCGGTCTACCAGGATTCCATGGACAATATAGTCGGCGTTATCCATGCCCGCGATGTTATCGGCATCCTCCGCGAAAAAGACCTTTTAATCGTAGCCGATATTATGCGCAAACCGTTCTTCATCCCCGATTCCAAGCCGCTTGTGGAATTGTTGCGTGACTTTCAGCAGAACCAGAGCCACATGGCCATCGTCCTCGACGAATTCGGGGGCACCGCGGGTCTGGTAACCCTGGAGGATCTCCTCGAAGAAATTGTGGGCGAGATTCAGGATGAGTACGACAAGGAGCGCACCCAGTGGGGACGTTCCCGCGACGGTTCATTGTCGGTTGCCGCCGATATGAGCGTGGAGGATTTCAACGACGAGTTCAAAACCGAACTGCCTGAAGGCGACGCGGACACTGTAGCCGGGCTGATGGTCAACACGCTGGGACGGTTGCCGAGGGGAGGCGAATCAGTGGAGATAGACGGGCACAAATTCACGGTAACCGAACGGGAGGGCAACCGCATACGCCGCCTCCGGGTGCAGAAGATAGAGCCGTCACCAGGCCCGCCCCGGGATGAAGGCGGCGAGGAGGATCTGAAGGAGGATTAAGGGGG
>WJIJ01000145.1 GCA_014730345.1 Candidatus Zixiibacteriota bacterium
GATATAATGAGTACCATTTATCGTATGATCCAGGAGGAGCCGCCGGTGGTGGCTATTTATGCCCCCCTCGGAGACCTGGACCCCCGGTACCGGGATCCCGAAGTGCGTCAGATGCTTCGGCAGATGGGACAGGAGATCCCCGAACGGCCTGATAACTACAAGAGTATCGTTCAAATTCTTACCCAGGAAGGATACGATGCCCGCAGGATAGAATTGACTGAAAGCGATCCCATACCGGAAGGCACAAAAACCCTGCTGGTGATGGCAACCGACCCCCTGAATGACCGCCAGAAATACGAAATCGAACGGTTTATAGCCGGCGGCGGGCATGCGCTTTTCGCTGTTCAGGAATATAATTATGATTATGCTCCCGACAGCAAGGGGGGCATGAGGGTTATGCCTATGCGCACCAACCAGAACGCAAATGATCTGTTAATGGATTATGGACTATGGGTCGAAGACAGGATACTGATGGACCAGAGCATGGAAACCCTCAATATACCTGTTCGCCAGATGATCGGCGGGATGATACCGGCAATGGTCGACAGGCCGGTGCAGGTGCCTGTTCAGATCAGGCTGACCTCGAACAACATGAACCAGGACTTTTCGGTAACCAACCGTATTTCATCTTTGCTCTATCTCTGGGGAACGGCCCTGGATATTCATGATGAAATAGTCGATTCGCTCGAATTGAAAGTGGACAATCTTATCTGGTCATCGGATAAATCTTGGACAATTCCCGGAAAGACCAGCCCCTTGAAACCCGAGGATGTTGATTTAACTCAGCATGAGCTTGAACCAAACCTTCCACTTGGGGTGATGGTGAACGGTCAATTCCCTGATAACTATGCCGGTAAACCTGTCCCGGTTTGGCCCGGTACAGCCGAGGAAGAAGGCGTGGAAACTATCGCCGAACCCGTGGAAGGCGCTCCATCGAAAGTTGTTCTTTACGGTTGCGCTGAGATCTTCTCCGACAGGCTTCTAAACGCCTTTGGAAACGGCTTGCTGTTTTTAAACAGTGTAGACGCGCTGACCCTCGGCGAAGACCTGATAAGTATCAGGAGTAAATTCTCCACCATAAGGTATATTGACGAAGTTTCCTCCGGAGGCAAGTTGTTCTGGAGATTCGCCACCATCTTCCTTGTACCGATACTGTTTATTATCTACGGCATTATAAAGTTCATGCTTCGCAGGAAGAAACGCGAGGATTACATGAAAACAGTTGAAGCGATGGGGAATTAGGAGGTTATCATGAAGTCAAAAACGCTTTACACTATACTGGGCATATTCGCGATATTAATTATCATTTACTTCATTCAAGCTTCCATTTCGGATAAAAAGCCGATCGACGAAGCTTTCACCGATCTTTCCCAGGGGCTTGAAGAAGATAATATCGGGGAAATCCTTGTCTATCGCCCCGGGGAGGAAGACAATGGCGTTCACCTTGTCCATGAAGGCAAAGACTGGACCGTGGCCAGTAACTATGGCGCCTTGGCTAAAGAAAGGAATATAACCGAGTTCATGGAAAAACTTACTGCGCTTTCAGGCGAACTCCGCGGGACCAGCGAAGAGATTGCCGCGGAATTCGGCCTTACTGATACAAGCATGGCCAAGATGGTTATCAAGGATAAAAGCGGCAATGTTATCCGCTCCTTCGAACTCGGCAAGGACAGTCCTGATTACCGCGGAAGCTATGTGCGCGTAGAAGGCGATCCGAAAATATACCGTACCATGGATGGTATAAACCGCTATTTTGGTTTATTCAATGCCGATAGCGATCCCGATTCGGACAGGTGGTCGGACAAAAAGATCATACACTTCACCAAGGATGAACTCCAGAAAATAAAGGTAATCTCCGGAAACAAGTATTACGAACTGGTCAAAGAGACCACGGCTCCTCAAGTTGTTCCTTCTGACACGTCGAAACCGGCTCCGCCTCCACAGGAAAAGTGGGTTGTCGGTAAAACCTCCCGGGGTGCGGATATCGACGAGAAGCAGATTACTTCAATGCTCAGCAGGATTACCAACTTGCAGGCCACCGACCTTGTTGATCCGGACAGCGCTGAATTCTATGGCTTCAACAGGTCGAAATACAAAGTCGAGCTTTATGATGAAGTTGGAGATAAGTATATCTTCGAATTGGGCAACAAGATCACCGATGATACAAACCGGGATAAGTATTATGCCAGGTTGAAATCCAGCAAATTGGTATATCTTGTTGCCGAATCGGGTTATAACAATATTTTCGTCACCCCCTTCGAAAAGAAGAGTTAACTCTGTTTTCAGAGATATTAAAAAGGCATTGCCCCTGTATTAGAGGGCAATGCCTTTTTCAGTTATCCGGTATTATATTACTTTAATAAGGTCATCTTGCCTGTAATCACCTGTTCGCCCGAGCTAAGCCTGTAATAATAAATCCCCGAAGCGGAATTAGACGCATCCCACTTAATTATATACTTGCCCGCATCTTTATATCCATGTTCGATTGATTCCACCTTCTGCCCCCGGATATTGTAGATATCCAGTTGCACTTCGTTTGCCTCGGAAAGCAGATATTCAATATTGGTTTCGGCGTTAAAAGGATTGGGATAGTTTCCAATGAGTTGGATTCCGGATGGAACCGCACCGGCAGTATAATCTTCCTTGTTGAACCATCCGCTGGTGGCCCAGTTTTCATACGCGCCGGCAATACCCGTAGAGGTTTTTGTAAAACCGAAGGATGCCGAATCTATGGGGAATGATGGATATAATCCGGCGTACGCCCGGTAGCGGTATTCCCCGGAAGGCGCGAATGATGGTACATCCTGGTTCACGGCATCATAATAAAGTATATCGTTCGCGGTCAGCGGGATTCCCCGGTACACCGTCAACGGACCATACTCGCCTCCACCTGGAAGAGTAAGCATTATCCAGACATCGCCATTTATGTCAAAGTCGCGGTTATTTCCCAGCACGCCGGTGAATGTGAAACTTCCGCCGCCGGCGGGAATGGTAATTGGCGGATTATCGGGAACCATGGCTATGTTTACCGGCGGTACGTTATCCCAATCTATCTGCGCGTAGAATGCGTCCTGGTTACCGAGACGGGTGTCGGTCCATAGCGGATGCGCCCGATGTTCGCTGGAGGTTATCCCGTTATAATCGCCGATAAATCCGCCGCCGAAACCAATATAGGGATCGAAGCTGGTGGTTGTTACCCGTTCGTTCGAACTCCAGCTCGCGCCGCCATCCTCACTGCGGGTATAATATCCATCAATAAGAATATTCGAGTTGTCATTGCGCCGGTCATAGAAAAATACATGAACCAGTCCGTTGTTATCACAACTTATCCAGGGAAAAAACTGGTCGGCGCCGTTTCCTATCGGGTCGTCGTTCAACCTTGCCTTTGGCGACCATGTCATTCCGCCGTCGGTGGAGCGTGAGTAGTAGACATCGGCGTCATTGTTTTCATAGCCGGCCCATACGACATGGATGTATCCATTATACTGACCCCCGGTGACATCAACCGCGATGGACGGGAAGCTGTTAACCCTGAACGCCGTAGGGGGAAGCGGTGAAGGAAGCGGCGTTACCCTCGATATATCGATATCGTTTCCCCAACTTACGCCTCCATCGGTGGATTTGTCTATACGGATATAATTGGGTGAATCATACGCGAACCATACCACGTAAACCTCGCCATTGGGTCCCACCGCCGGAACTGAACCCTGGTTGAAATCGTAGTCGCTTATCTCTATGGCGCTGGAAAAGGAAACTCCCCCGTCGGTAGAGCGCGAAAACTCAATAGGATAGAAATCGCTGAATGAAGTCCATGATACATAGACATTGTTGCGATAGGGGCTGTCGGTGATATCCGCGGCGATGTACTCCTTGTCCTCGAAATCGGCGCCGGGTTGACCGATGTGTTCGATGACCGCGACCGGATCACCCCAGTTCACGCCGCCATCGGTTGATTTACTTACGTAGATTCCATTATCGTCGGTCCCCCGGTCAAATGAGATGACCGCGAAATAAAAATTGCCATCGGCATCGCAGGTAACAGCCGGGTCGCCCTGGGCATCGAGATCCGGCCAGCAACATAATGTACCATCGCCCCAGCTCTGGCCGCCGTCAAAAGTGTAATAATAACCGCCGTCCACCTCCCCATTGCGGTAATCATTGGCGCCGCCAACGAGGTTGTAAGGGTTTAACGGATTAACCGCGATAGTGGTTTCGTTCTGGTGCTCGCCGCTGGTATCCTGGTTCGCGCGAACATTCGGCCCGATGTTGCTGAAAAGGCGGATTTCCTCCAGCTGGTTAAAACCATAACTATTATCCAGGGAGCGGGAATATTGAACTACGCCCGAATATGGCTTTTCCTGCGGAACCCCGGAACCCAAAACGGCTGGAGTAAAAATCAAAGAACAGATTAACGTGATAATAATGGACTTCATGAAAACCTCCATTTGGTGAAGAGATATATATAGGGAAACAATTCTATTCGAAGAAGACTGGAGTTAATATACTAAACTTAAGGTTTAACGCAACCTCTTTAATGGAATTGAAGGAACCCGGTTCGAGCACATGAAGCTTATCGCTTTTCAATCAAATAGATACGGCTGTCCATATTGCCTATCTCTATATTCATTCCTTCGACAAGGTTTTTGGCGGTGCAGGGAATTTCTTCATCGCTTAGCAAATCCGTCAATTTCAGTTTCGCGCTTCCGGAACTTCCCACCAGCGAAGCATCAACTTTCAGCACAACCCGGCGTATGTTGTCAGGGCAATCGCAATCATAGCGGTGGGCATGGTTAATCAAGTATAGTACCGATGATTTTGCCCCATCGGATTGCGCTATAACATCCACATTCGGATCTGAAGAAGTAACCGGGGTGGTGATTTTGTGAGTGGAGAAAAGTTTCTCCATTATTTCTTTCTTCTCGGTGTCGTAGGTGATACCGGGGTCGAAAGTAAGGAAATAGCAGGTGCCTTTCCCCATTTTTCGGGTAGCTCCTACAATTTTAGACCCTGACTTGGCGAAAATCCTCCATGCCGAATTTCGTTTGTTTATCGTCCCGAAGAACTGGGTGTCATAGGACGAGGAACCGACCTGAACTTTACCGAAATTCCAGTCCGCTCGCGTGGAAATACCCAGGCTTTTACTTAAAACCTGGGATGGCCGGAAGATATCCGAATATTTAGGTACGAGACCTATAAGCACCATATTCTGCCCGGCCTTGATAGTTTCTACGATACGTTCCTGAGTTTCTTCAGACATGAATTCGCACGAGGGCACAAAAAGCAGTTTTTGGTCTTCGATTTCATCAAGGCCGCTGGTATCGGTAACCGTATAATCGTAATTGAGCCAGCCGAAAGATTTGCAAATCCCGGGCAGGCAAAAATCGACAAGGTAATTGATGTAAGGGAAAGGTTCTTCGATGTTCAGCGCCTTATACCGGAGCAAAGTACGGTCATATACTATTCCCACCTGGGCGAATCCTTTTAAAGACTCCAGGCGCATTTTGGGAATAGCGTAATTAAGCCTGCTGAGGATTTCGTAGTTGTCCCTGACGGTACCATCTTCGCCCAAAGGCGAATTATACCAATGGTCCCTTTCGACGAACATATATGAAACAAAGCCGCGGCATCCCGAAGCCAGCGAAGAAGTAATCAAAAACCTCAGCGAACGTAAATCTATAGTATCATATTTGCCGGCGGTAACCGGGTCCCGCGCGGGATTGCCGGTAAGCAAACGCGATGTCCAGTTAAAAGACGATGAGGAGCCCAGGTACCGCTGGCTCCTGGCTAATAGCGGGTAGTTTTCATATTCCTCGATATTCAGGCCGACTGATACTTTATGATTGGCGATATTACGCCAGTCCACCGGCATGCCAAGGTAGGGTATAAGCGAAACGCTTGTTGAAAATAGCGCGCCTACACCCAAAGATTCCAGGCGCTCCCTGACAACATCGACATACTGCGAAAGCGTGTGCTCCCGGAATTCTATCCAGTCGAAGTATCGCGTTAGCTCTTCCTGTTTCTTTACTTCAAGCTCGGTGGGCGCTTCGACCTCCGAGAATTTCTTATGCTTTCGGGAATATGCGATATTCAGGTTTTCGATATTTCCGTATTTTTTAGTAAGGAAATCTAAATAGAGGGTTTTCAGTGAATAATCGCTATAATCGCCATCAAAGGGCTGGTCATTTCCGCGGTAGGAGACGTTCTCGTCGATATGCATTAAAAATACAGGACCCTTGGGATAGATATAATTCTGGATCGATTCCACGAGTCCGGTGAAAAATCTCTTTATATGGTTAAGGTATTTAGGGTGCAGGTAACATGGAATAAAACCTCCGTTGACGCCGATTTGGGATTTAGCCCTTAGAGGCTCTCCAACGCTGTCCCGTGCTATCAATTCAGTATCGGAGAAGATGAAATCTGGTATGCCTCCATTTTCCCATTCCGCGCCGATATATGGACCGCACCTGAGAATTACTTTGAAGCCAAATTCCCGGGCAAGCTCAAGAAAAACAATAAGGTCCTTTCGCGGTTCACTCAATCCATTGAAATCGAACTGCCCTATTATCTCTTCGTGCAAATTCCATGGAACCGAAGTACTTAGCATTGTGTAGCCGGCCTTTTTTATCCGTTCGAAGCAAATAGCCCAGTACCGCTTGTGAACGCGGTAATAGTGCATTTCCGCCGCTAAGCAATAAAATTCCTCTTTACCAATGATAAACTTATTGTTTACCAACCCTAACATATATCCCGCCCTTAGTTATGATTATTTTTAATATTCGTATTTAAGATGTCTTTCATCCCTGACGCTATTTCGGTGAAATTTCTATACCGCAAGAGACCCAAATTGCCAATAAAACTCAATGGGGCTTAGATTTATGAAAATGCAATTTAATAATATTGCATGATTTTGTCAATTATTATTTTACCCGACGCGCCCTAAATAACCTGCTACCGCTGTAATGTGTTATTATTTAATAGCTTACAATACAGGGCGCGCCCACCAGCGATAACGCCCTATCTCGTTGCATAACATAATGTTAGCCGGGGAGGTGTTTGCGCGGTTAAGTTAATTTATTGATTTATATGCAGTTATGTAAAATCAAGAAAAATATTCGGACTTCATAATGCGTATAGAATAATATTGTAATAATAGGTTATTTTTGAGGTCTGCCCATCATTTTTATGAAGGTTTTAATTAATTGGGGATCAAACGCGCCATCCATAGCGAGCATCTCCTTTAATGCCGGGAACGATGTAACCGCGTTTTTGTATGAACGGTTAGTATTCATGGCATCAAATACAACGGCTATGGCTACTATCTTGCCAAAAGTATGCAAATCGTCTCCGATTTTGCGGGAGGGATATCCTCTGCCGTCTATCCTTTCATGATGTTCCAACACGGGCATTAATGCTTCCTCGGATAGAAATCCGGTTTCCTTGAGTATGTTGTAACCCCAAAGAACGTGCTTTTTAACCATCATGTATTCACGGTCGGTCAGCGGCCCGGTTTTAGTACGTATTTTGTTTGGTACTATGGTCATGCCGACATCGTGGAGCAATGCTCCAAGTCCAAGGTCGGTTAACTGGCTGTTATTCTCGATACCGCTTTCGATCGCAAGCTGTAGTGATAGCGCGGCGACATTCAGACAATGGGTATGGAGTTCGTAGTCTACCGGCACTGCCGCCTCGAACTGCATGAAAGCATCGCTACCGGATCTAAAATAAGAAATCATATTTTCAACAACTTCTTTACAACGTTTCAGGATATCGATATCATTGGGTTTTGCGTAAGCTTTTTCGGCTATATTACTGCCAATTTTAAAGAGTATTCCCGCTTTCTCTATTTGGGAGACCGAAGTTATATTCAGCAAAACATCGAGATTTTCCTCCAGGTAAGTATGATAGTCGTTTAAAGAATCAATACGAATGAAGACCTTACCATCGGTCTTATCCTCTATATCCTGAAATACCCTGTCTATGATGGGTAAAAAACTTCGGCGTATAAGATGATATTCGCTACCCTTTTGCCCATACAGGTCAAAATTAAGAATCGTGTTCTTAATGAGGTAGTCTCTTTGAACCGGGATAAATTGTTCTGCTTTGTCCAATTTTTTCTCCCCGCGCGAATTGATAATCTCAGAAGCTGTCCTAATTCATAATTCGGCATTAGAATTTACTTAATTAGTTGCGTAAGGATTAAAGTTTACAATTATTAAAAATTTAATTTAAGGGCAAGTACGGGGCGGCATCAAAATCTTCGAAATTTCGGACTTCATGTTTGATTCCCAACCACCCGGCAAGGGCTATCATAGCTCCATTATCTCCGCAGAGATTGGGAGGCGGAAAATAATACTCGATTCCGCATTCTGCGGAAAGCAGTTTCGCCTCGCTTCTCAGCAATGAATTTTGGGCAACTCCGCCTACGACGGCGAATCGGCGGCATCTTGAGCATTCAATCGCGTCTCTCAGCCGCGATATCAACATGGCAACCGCGGCTTTGCGGAATCCGGCGGCGATATCGGCTTTTATTTCATCCCGGTTCCCCAACTCCTTGATTTTCAGCGACACCGCGGTTTTAATGCCGGAAAACGAGAAATCCCAGCGCCCCTTTTTAAGTTTCACCGAGGGAAACTTATACCTGTCCGGGTTTCCTTCGCTGGCGAGTTTATCGAGTTTCGCCCCGCCCGGGTAGCTGATTCCCAGCAACTTGGCGACCTTGTCGAAAGCCTCCCCGGCGGCATCATCCCGGGTGCGACCGAGGATATTATACTCGCGGAATCCATTGACCACCACCAGCGATGTGTGTCCTCCCGAGGCGATAAGGCATAAAAGGGGGAATTTATCGCCATTATTAATCAACGACGTGGCCAGATGCCCTTCAAGATGATTGATGCCCATTACCGGGATATTGAGAGATAAACCGAGGTTACGGGCATAGGAAACTCCAACCAGAAGGCATCCGATAAGCCCGGGCCCCCGGGTTACGGCTACCGCGTCGATATTCCCAAAATCAACCTGCGCCTCCCCCAGAGCCTTATTAACAATAGGAACTATAAAACGGGTGTGTTCCCTGCTGGCGATTTCGGGAACAACTCCGCCATAGTCGCTGTGCGCTGTCTGGGTAAGGATTATATTGGACAGGATTTCCCCATCGCGGACTATTCCCGCTGATGTTTCATCGCATGAAGTTTCTATTCCCAATATTACCATAGTAAAAGTAAAAAAAGGGGAATAGCCGTTCCCCCGCAATAATAAAATTTCCTTTGATAACTAAGTTCCGGATTTGCGGACGAGTTCAAGGCGTATGAACTTGGGAAATACAACATCGACTACCCACAGGTCGTCGACTTTGGGAAGGATGATATTGGTTGCTTCCACGGGATATTCAAAAATCCCCGCCCGATAAGCGCTGAGGTCTATATCGAGATAAAGCGCTTCCTCTTCAAAACACTCCAGCAGGCTTTTGCCCTTTCCTCCTAAAAGGACTTCTACGGTGGGGATGCTGTCCTGCGCTAAACGGTATCCATCGGGAACCTGCACTACCGACCGTTCCACCTCGAAATTGTATTCGTAGTTTTTTTCGGTCACGGTATGGAACCATAACAGGGTAGCGAAGAATACGGCCCCGATTTTTAATGGTAAATTATCCAGAAATATTTTAGATACGCTATCCATAACAGATTACTTGATATTCAAACGGAAACCGCCTGGTTTTAAAATATTCTCTTTACTTCGACGATTGAGTAATAGTTCTGCCGAATGATACTTCGCCGTTATCTATCCTCAGCGAAAATCCGCATTCGGGGTTGTTACATACCCACGCCTTAAACATAATCGGCGCTCCATCCCGTCCATAATCGGACAGCGGAAGGAGAACGCCGGTAGAGCACTTCTGACATTCGGGATACAGTTTCTCGAGCATACTCACCACCACACTTCTGCTGTGTTTAGCTTCTCAATGAATTATGAAATTCGTTTCCCCATAGCACTTTATACGATTTAGAATTTAGCGCCAGGCTCTAATTCCTTCTATCTGTATCTAATATAGTCAGTTGCACTTTGTCAATATAATTTATCGGAACGGAATGGTTATATATTGATAGGATTTTGTACATTATGCTTGTATTAAGCCCAATACAATATTTTACCTTGCAGGCAAATTCAAGGACGCGTTCCCATTCCCGATTATTATAATACCATAATTTGCTTTTAGTCGAGGGGGGAATGCGCGAAATTGTTGAAAAAAGCGCCGGTAATACAAAGCGCGCCGATACATCACCGCTAACAAAGAAAACCATACCGCGCCTGCAGGCTATCGATGTGGGAAGAGGTATAGCCATGACCCTGGTTATACTGGTGCATACAACATGGTCGCTCGTTCGCGACTCCGCGGGCAATATTGAACGGATGTATATGCCCATCGTATGGATTTCCCAGATGGCCACTCCCGCATTTTTGCTCATCAGCGGTATGATGCTTGGTTATCTTTATCATTGCTCGGACGAGTTTAAATTCGCGGCGATAAAGCAAAAACTCACCAAAAGAGCTATAATCCTGATAACTTTTATACATATCGTTTTAAACGCGTCCTGGGCTATTCATGAAGGCTCATTCTGGATGATAATAACTGCTTTGGCCATTACAGATATTATCGGGCTAACCATACTCTTTTACATTTTCCTGATTCAAAGGCGCAATCTAACCATGACTTCAGCAGTAATCGTTTTTGTCGCTTCATGGCTCGCCGCGAGGTTATGGCTCCCGCAGGCAGAGTTTTGGTTGATTGTCAAGCAGGTCCTGTTTGGTCCGTCATACCGTCAGGATATTATAATCCACAGCAGTTTCGCGTTACTGCCGCTGGCTTGTATTTATCACGCGGGCGTGGTGCTCGGCGGAAAACTGGCCCGGGGCGTTCTACTTGACAGGACGATAGAACTCGCCCGGGAGTACGCATCCTATGGCATTATCCTGGTAGTAAGCGCGGTGTCATTGCACCAGCTGGGAAAATTTGTATTTCCCCTGGTAGGTTTGACCGGGCTTGATTGGGAAGGCGCGCTGTATCTTTTTCAAAAATACCCCCCCTCGATTTCATTCGCACTCTTCTATTCCGGGGCTACCCTGATTTTGATTGCGTTATTGCTGGCGGTTGAGAAATGGAAAGGTGGTCTGGGCGTACTTGGAGATTTTTTCCGGGTTTTCGGAAGAACCTCGCTTTTTACTTTCGCCATACAGGCTCATATTACCCTGACTATTCCTTCGTTATTAGGCATTTACGCCAGCCTCCATTTTTCACAGTGGCTAATGCTTTTTATATCGACTTTCAGCGCAATATGGATTTTGTCCTATCTTTGGATGCGGTACAAGCTGAAGGTTAAATTTTCAAGCGCAAAACCATTGCTGTCCCATCGCAAGCCAATTGGAAAACAGGCGCATACCGGATAAACAATTTCAAGCGAGCAGTTCCTTAAATGAGAAATTTGCCGTTTTTATAAAACACTTTGCCGTCGGCATGAATCTCGCCCTGCTGGCGAAGATCGCATATCATATCCCAGTGAAGGGCCGATACATTCTTCGAGCCGGTTTCGGGATATGCCGCTCCCACCGCGATATGGCATGTGCCGCCGATTTTTTCATCGAAAAGAATATTTTTGGTGAATTTCTTGATTCCGTAATTGGTGCCGATGGCCAGTTCACCGACATAACTGGACCCATCATCCATCTTCAACATCTCTTTCAAGAACTTCTCGCCCTTTTCAGCTTTGGATTTAACGACTTTCCCATTTTCGAATTCGAGATAGATGTTCTCCACCATACGGCCGCTGTAGACGGCGGGGAAAGTATAACGAATATGTCCGTTCGCTGAATTCTCCACCGGTCCGGTGAACACTTCGCCATCGGGGAAATTATTGCTTCCATCGCAATTGATCCATTTGCGTCCCTTAACATTGAAGGTTATGTCGGTATCCTTGGCGATGATACGTATTTCCTTTTTCCGGTTAAGCCAGCGTACTGTCTTAGCCTGCTCCCTGGAGATTTTTTTCCATTCGGCAACTGGATCTTTTTTGTGTAGAAGGCAGGCCTCGAAAACAAAATCCTCATACTCGCTCAGGGACATACCGGCATCCTGCGCCGCGGCATGGGTCGGATACTGGGTGCCTACCCATTTCAGTTTTCCTTCGGCGGAGCGTTTCATGAAAATTTCCTGAATCGGCCTGCTGGCGGCTCTCTGCATGGCCGCCTTTTTGGGGTCGGTGTTGCTCAGTTCCATCGTGTTATGGGGACCGCGCATGGCTATTAAATTATCAATCGTTTCCATCTCCATTTTGGCAACGGGCGAGACAAATTGAAGCTGGTATGGTTTAGCCTCTTTTAGGAAAATTTCCTGGGCGCCGGAAGTCCCCATCTTGATGTAGGGGTGAGCTCCTTTTTTTAATGCTGAACGGAAAACTTCCATGGCCAGGGGAGTGCTGAGGTCTGAGCAGTTTATTAACGTCAACTCGTCCTTTTTAACCTTACAACAATAATTTACCAGAACATCGGCGAACTTTGCTAATCTTGGATCTAACATTTTTCCTCCTGCCATATTATAGTTATTATTAACTTCGATATTCTACCAAACAAAGTTTCGAGTTTTTACAATTATAACAAGATATAAGCTATAATGCCACATTTTGTTAGATACAATCACGAAACAGGGTGTTTTATATTGTTTAAGAAAAACATAAGAATCAATAATCTCAAGCAAGTTTTGTAATACTGTATTTATGAATAATTAGCCCTTGACGAAATCGAGAAATTCGTTAATTTACTATTTGGATTCTGACAGACCTCACGCGCTTCACCCCAGTACCTGGCAATAGAACTTAGGCTTTAGCATCATTGAAAAGTTTCCGCAATCGCAGGCGATAATGCCAATTAGCTAAGCGAGGATACATTGATAGAGACTTCGTTAGAATTTATATGTCGCGGGTGTGGTATGCCCCATAAAGATTAAGATACTTTTTCAAACCAGGGAAAGGAGAAATGCCTATGGTGACAAAGATATATTTGTGTGTTATTTAATCTAAAAAGAGAGGTGAAAAATGAGGTTTCGAATTCTGATCTTCGTGTTAATCGTTTTAGCTGTTTTCACTTTAAATAGTTCGGCGGCGGTTTACACGGTGATAAATGTTCTCGATGACGGAAACCCGGGTTGCCTGAGATGGGCGATGAACATGGCAAACGGGAGCGCGGGGATGGATACGATAGATTTCAACATTCCGGGCGGGGGGGTTCATACGATTACTCCGGGATATCAATTACCTGTATTAATAGATCCCTCCGGTACTATGATAAATGGTTTAACTCAGCCTGGAGCTTCAGCGGGAGGAAATCCTCCATCAACCGCCATACTTATGATTGAGATAAACGGTATCGGGGCCGGCGCATCGCATGGAATCTGGATACAATCGCCGAACAATATTATTCAGGGTTTGGTGATAAATAACTTTGAGCAGGATGGAATTCGCATCCAGGGAATGATTGATCCGCCTACCTTTTTAAATTTTATTTATTGCAATTTCGTAGGCACCGATCCCACTGGAACAGTGGCGCAGGGAAACGGATGGAACTACGCGGGATTGTGGGCAGGTATTGACATTGTAGTATCTCCGGATTGTGCTGGTTTTGCATACGACAATATCATAGAATCGAACGTATCATCAGCGAATTTTGCAGAGGGGGTGGCTATTTCCAACTGTCCCCCGGGGGATGTTCATCACAACTTCGTCCTTCACAATTACATCGGAACCGACCTCAATGGATTCGGGGCTGGTTTAGGTAACATTAATACAGGTATAACCATTAGCGAAGGCGCCCATAATAATGAGGTGGCAGACAATATCATATCTGATAACGGATTGGAAGGCGTATGCATAGTCGGCTTCGCTGAATTGGGAATCCACACAGATACTAACCATGTTTTCTATAATACGATCGGGTTAGATATAAACTTTGCGCCATTAGCCAATGGACGGGATGGTGTAAGCATAGGCCACTACGCGGGAACCAACTATAGGGGTGGTCACGCCCGGCGCAACCTGATCGAATTCAACACTATCGCCTACAATACCCTCAGCGGGGTGATGATTTGGGAGCATCAAAATACATCCGTAAACGCGGATGAAAACCGTATCAGCCAGAACTCCATTTATGATAATGGCACCCTCGGGATTGACCTTCAGGATGATATGGTTACTCTCAACGATTACAATCCTGATGACCTTGATAATCTCGCGAATCAGCTGTTGAATTTCCCCGACAGCCTGTTAGTTAATTATATCGGCGGCGTTGCGACCATATCCGGAATTTTGCGTATCGATACTCCTCCAACAAGCGCCACCGTGGAAGTTTTCAAAGCGAGACTCGACCCAAGCGGTTACGGCGAGGGAGAAAACTTTCTCGGTATGACAACTCCGGATGCCGCCGGTAACTGGAGTATATCAGTTCCGGGATTATCACCGGGCGACTACGTAACCGCCACAGCTATTGACGCGAACAACAACACATCGGAATTCAGCCCGTCGGTAATGGTTGCTTCTGATACATGCCTAACCTGCATAATGGATATCCGCCCTGACCTTGTCCCCTGCGATAACTCGGTACCGATCCAATTCCAGCTGGATGTAACCAATTGCGGGTCCGTGGCCGTTCCAGTATACGCGGAAATATATCCGACTATCGGGGATTGTACTTCCGGGTCATCCTTCGATTTTAATATCAACAGGCTGGTAACATCGAGTCTGCCCGCGGGTCAGACATATAGCGGCTACTACTATTATTATGCCGGCAACAGGTGCGCCATGGGTCTGTCGCTGGTAGCCATCTGGGTCGATGTTGGCCCGGCCATTAACAACTGGATTGGAAGTTGCTGTGACAATTTCTTCTTTACCAATCCATTTGCCATGCAATCGCCGGTACCGGGAGCTGTGTGGGGTGAAGAAGGTTCCATGTTCTATGAAACGAGCGAGCTGGCAAACCTGCCCGATGCCACTTCCCTCGGGCAAAACTACCCAAATCCGTTCAACGCGGCTACGGTGATACCTTTCAGTTTGAAAGAATCGGGCCATGTTTCCCTGAGGATATACAATCTCGCGGGACAGGTAGTGGAAACTCTTGTTGATGATGTTATGACCGCCGGTTCGCATAATGTAAACTGGGGAGCATCACAATACGCCACCGGAATATACTTCTACACTTTGAACGCGGAGGATGTATCGTTTACTAAAAAGTTGATACTGGTGAAATAAAGCAATACTATCATTTGTGCCGAGGCAGGGATTCTTTCCCTGCCTCCTTTTAAAAGCGATTCTAATCATGCTCCTATCGGATATCATGTTTAGTTTTCTTCAATTCCGCCCGGCACCAGTTGACCTGCTGGCATGAAGGGCATATCAACCATTTGGTAGTTCCTGAATGGGGACTTAAAAAATCAATCCCGGTGCTGATAGTGAACACGTGCTGGCAATCCGGGCAGGTGTAAATTGTACTTCGCGAGTGCCACCTGACCAGCAGATAAACTCCAATCCCCACAATCCCCATAAATGTAAATAACCAGGGTTTTGGGTTAAGGAAGATTATCACCGCCAGCGCGGCCGTGAGAAATATTACGACACCAATTCTAAATATATATACTTTGCGATGCGAAGGATTCATTGCCGTTTATTCGTCAAATGGATAGGTTGGCAGTTCCGTCCGGCCTTCTTTGTCCTTACGATAACCGAGGGAATAGTCGGCCTGGATTAATTTCTGCACTTCACGGGTTCCTTCATAGATGGACGCGCCCTTGGCATTGCGGTAGAATCTTTCCACGGGATATTCATCGGAGAATCCATAGGCCCCATGAACCTGCACCGCGTCGGATGCGGCGGCTTCAGCATGTTCGCAAGCTATCCACTTCGCCAGTGAGGTGGCCCTGGTGTTGGCGATACCCTTGTTTTTCATCCATCCGGCCTTCAGGTAGAGGTTTCTGGAGATTTCATACCCGGCGTACATTTTGGCTATCATATCCTTCACCAGCTGGTGCCTCCCGATGGGCCGTTTGAAGGTTGTCCGTGTGTTGGAGTATGTCACGCAGGCGTCATGGCAGGCGCGGATGAGGCCCGTTGAACCGGCGGCAACTGTGTAACGTCCCTGGTCAAGGCAGAACATGGCGATTTTGAAGCCATCGCCGAGCCCGCCAATTATATTTTCCTCCGGGACAGGAGTATCGGACATGGAGATAAAACCTGTTTTCCCGGCGCGGACCCCGAGCTTGCCCTTTATATCGCCGGTTTCAACTCCGCCGAAGGAGCGTTCGACAATGAATCCGGTAATACCCGAATGATCTCGGTCACGCTTTTTCTCCTGGTCGGTCCATGCAAAAATAAGGAAAACGTCGGCGGCATCCGAAAGGGATATCCACATCTTTTCCCCGTTGAGAATGTAGCCATCGGAGGTTTTCTCCGCGGTGGTCTGCAGACCGACAACATCACTGCCGGCATTGGGTTCTGTAAGCCCGAATGCGCCTACCATCCTGCCGGAGGTCATCCGGGGAAGATATTTCTCTTTCTGCGCTTCGGTACCCCAGGTGAAAATCGGCAATGCCGCCAGCCCGATATGCACAGATAGAACAACTCTTGCTGATGTATCGCCGTATTCCAGTTCCTCGCATGCCAGCCCCAGGCTGATATAATCGGTTCCCCCTCCACCGTATTTTTCGGGAAAGCATAGACCCATCAAACCGATTTCTCCCATTCCTTCGATTATCGATTTATCGAAGGACGCGTTGCGGTCGGCTTCCCTGATTCCGGGAATAATCCTTTTCTCGGTGAAGCGCTGTGCAAGATCGATAACTTCATTGTGCGTATCATCTAATTGGAAATTCATTGTCTCCTCCGTTGGTTGTCTAAGTAAATTCAAGTACCGCTATCTGCGGTAGAGCGAAAAGGCGTACGGGAACCAGCGACGCTCCCAGCCCGCGGTTTATGAATATATGAGTACCCTGGGTATAATGATAGCCTTTTAAATATGAACCGATAAAATATTTTCGGGTCAACCGCTGGGTAATATATGGTATGTAAATCTGTCCTCCATGGGTATGCCCGCTCAGAACCACATCGACATCATGGGCCACAGCCTTCTTGAAAATCTTTGGGGAATGGGAAAGGAGTATAGCCGGTAAATCTTCGGTACAACCGGAAAGGGCATCGTCGATATCATCGTGGAATGTAACCAAATCATCGATACCGGAGATATAAAAACTTCGCGTTTGGCCATCGCGTATCACGGTGCATCGCAGGGAGCGGTTAAATAGAACATGAACTCCCAGTCTTTGCAATCCGTCGAAAAGATCGAGAACTTTGTTCAGGTCGGCGTAGGTATGGTCGTAATTGCCGGGGACATAGAATATCCCAAAGCGTGATTTGACGTGAGAAAAGAATTCCAGCGCCTCATCGATCTTTTCCGGACCCTTAATCAAATCACCGGTAACGAATAAAATATCCGGTTCCAGTGAGTTTATGGACTTCTGAATTCGATGCGAATAGATGCCATCGCGGCGGATATGCATATCCGAGATATGAACTATCGTTAGGTCTTTCAGTGTTTCCGCCAGTCGGGCGTGGGGGATTTCGATTTTATCGATGGTATAGACCCGCAGGTTTATATACCAGAATCCCAGTATATTGATTAAAAAAAGGATGATAATTATCGGATATTTATATTTAGTGAGCATACTTTAATCGCTTGTTGTAATTAAATTAATTTATTAAGTTTGCCAGATGAAAAATGCAAAAGTTTTAATTATAATATTATCGATAATTCTGGCAGTTCAGTTGGGCTATTACATTTACATAAGTTTCCACAATAACCGGGTAACATCAGATATCCGCGAGCGAGGTCCGGAGGATCAAATCGGCTTTAACATGCAAAGGGTACAGAGCGTTCCCCCCGATGAAGATTTTATAATCGCCGATTTCGAGCAACCCGATGATACAACAGGCATCGATATTTACTCTGGCGATTTCTCGGTGGTCCGGCGGAATCCGTTGAATGGCAAATTTTCGTTGGAGTTCAATTATCTGCAGGTTCGCTATCCGGCGATCGAGTTCCGGTACATGCCCCGGAATTGGGAATATTACCGTGAACTCAGCGTGAAGATTTACAATACATCCGATTCGCGCATACGATTCTTAATGAGGGTCGATGACCAGCTTTCGCAATGGCACCCCAATCCCTTTTTCGGGCGGGTGGATGATTTGCCGCCGGGATACAGTGAATTTGAATACCCGGTCGATAAAATCGGCTTGAGTATCGACATACACGATATACGCAGGATAGTTATATCGCTGGAACAACCGCCATCGCCGGGCTCGATTATCATCGATGATATAATCCTTCATTATTGACGGGGCAAAGGATTTTAGTTATATTACATAAACGCGAGGGAGATTATGCCAAAACTGCAGATTATAGGATGTTCATCGGGGATGCCCGAAGCGTCGATAGCCAATTCGAGTTATCTGTTGCACCATAAGAATAAACTCTATCTATTTGATTGCGGAGAAGGTACATCTTCGGCCATGCTCCGTTTAAAGGTAAATTACCAGAAAATAGGACAGGTTTTCATCTCCCATGCCCATCCCGACCACGTAATAGGAATTCCGGGATTTATCCAGATGAACCACCTGTCAAAAAGGACTATGCCTCTGGATATCTATCTACCGGGCGAATTGGTGAAACCTTTGGAAAAAATCCTTTACGCTACGTACCTTATCCCCGAAAATCTTACCTTCGACTGGACCCTTTTCTCCATGAAACCGAATCCCGTTTTCCGGGATAACGATGATATTTCGGTGAATATATTTCCCAATGAACATCTTTATTCGTACGAGGAATCCATCAAAGCGAACAACCTTAAAAACAAGATGAATTCCTACTGCTTCAGCGTGGCTACAGGCAAAACTAAAATGGTCTATTCCGGCGACCTGGCATCGGCGGATGATCTAAGTAAGATTATCGAAAATACCGATTTGCTTTTAACCGAGGGGATGCATATCGATCTTGACGATATTTTTAAAGCGGCCGGCAATAGCGGAGTTAAAACCGTTGTTCTGACCCATCTGCCTGTGGCCTGGACTGACAAGAGGGGCAGGATCCAGGATAAGGCCGTCAAATATGGAGTTGACGACCTCCGCTTTGCCGAAGAGGGTGAAACTTATAATTATTGAGGAAAATGCCTGCTAATCTTCCGCCACATTATTATGAACTTGAACGGGAGTTTAAAGCAGAGAAAGATACTTCCCGTAAACTGGAGCTTGCCCAGCAACTGCTGGCATTGATGCCCAAGCATAAAGGCACCGACAAACTCCAGGCGGATATGAAGTCCAAGATATCCAAGCTAAAAAAACAGCTCCAGTCGGGTTCTAAAAAGCATGGCGATACCTCGAAAGAGGATTTTACCCATATTCCCCGGGAAGGAGCGGGACAGGTGGTTTTAATAGGTCCGCCGAATTCCGGAAAATCATCGCTTCTCGCGGAATTGACCAACGCCAAACCGGAGATTGCCGATTTTCCGTTCACAACTCACAGACCCACAACCGGGATGATGCCCTTCGAGAATGTGCAGATCCAGCTTATAGATACCCCGCCGATATCCCCCCAGCATACGGAGAAATATATTCCTGAGTTGATACGAAAAGCAGATACCGTATTACTGTTAGTTGATGCCGCTTCGCCGGGCAGTCTCGAACAAACCGAACATCTTTTTGAATTCCTGAAGGAAAAGAACATCTCACTCGAAGGCAACCCGCGGTACGAACATCCCGAGGATAAACGCAGGTTTAAAAAATCTTACATGCTGGTTACCAAATCGGATCTTCCCGAATGCGAGGGAGCGGTAGATGTATTTGAGGAGTTCTACGGAGAAATGCTGCCAATAATAGGAATATCAGTAAAATCCGAGGAGGATTTGGCAACACTAAAACGATTAGTCTTCGATTCACTGGGGATTGTACGAGCATACTGCAAAGAGCGCAGTAAGGAACCGGATATGGATGACCCGGTGATACTTCCGATAGGCGGAACAGTGGAGGATATGGCGTTGGAAATCCATAAGGATTTCGCATATAACCTTAAATACGCCAGGATATGGGGCAGGGAAGTACATGACGGGCAGATGGTCTCCGGCGATTATCAAGTGGTTGACGGCGATATAATCGAGCTTCATATTTAATCCGATATTTATACAATTATCCCAATAATCGGAAAAAATAACTCATTTCGTCCCTAAAATATCGGTTATTTAGCTAAAAAAGTTTCGATTTAGTCATTTCTAAACATTTCCTTAACGCTCCCATAATTATAGCAATGTATTATGCTACTGTCCTTTCCGCCTCGCCAGACACCCCCCCACGTGTAACACACTCCTTAGCCCCCGGTTTCCCGACCGGGGGTAGCTTTTTGTATGGCTGAACGAGTTCAAAAGGTTACTTCTTTCCGAATGTAAACTTTTGCAGTAATTTAGCAATGGACATCAACTTCCATCCATAAGTTTGGCAAATATTATATAAATCGGGACAGCGATTAAAAAATCGATCACCATAAACCCAACGCCTAAAACATACTGCTCAAATACGTTTTTTCGCAAGGATTTACGGCACTGTTTTTGCTTATTTGATTTGCGGTTTAAGCTCGTTGCGATTATTTCAATTTAGGTTCTTCATTATCAACCAAAGCGATAGCCTGATAAAAACCTGACCTTAGTAAAAATCCGGACGATTTGTCCGGTTCACATAAACAAAAGCAGTACGGCCACTGCAGCGGAATACGGAGGAAGCGAAAGCTTCCTCCTGATTTTTTTGGGGATATTTTAGGTTTATTGGGATTTAGACTGTGGTGGTCTCCCGGAAATTGTTTTTCTTCGGCGATGATTCATCTTTCGTATTCTTCGATAACGAGGGTATTATAAGCCTTACCGCTTTTTCAAAGAAAATATAACTCCAGGCCCAGTTTATAAGAACCTGTATCCGGTTGCGGAATCCGATTATCTGGTATATATGCACGAGCGCCCAGATAACCCACGCGAAGAAACCGGTGAATGCTTTTTTGCCCAGGCGGGCCACGGCTTTGTTTCTGCCGATGGTAAGCATCTCTCCCCTGTCTTTATATCTGAAACCGACGAGTTCCTTACCCGCGATTTGATTCAGGATATTGTGCACCGCTGTTTCGCCCTGTTGAATGGCCACCGGCGCCATCATTGGCAAAGCCGCGCCATCCTGTTCAATTAGGGCAAGGTCGCCGGCGGTATAAGCTGTTGGATGACCGGGGATTTGAAGGGTGGAATTGAGTATCATCCTGCCGTTTTTCGCGCGTTCTAAATCGGGAATTATTTTGGGTCCTTCGCCCCGCACCCCTGCTGTCCATACCACCGTATTTGTGTCGATTACCCGCCCGTCATTCAATAGCACCGAGCCGGGGTTAATTTCCGAAACCATTCCGTTCAGCATTACGTCGATTTTCATCTCGCTCAGCCTCGATTTCGTGTAGTCGCTTAACTGCTTCGGCAGCAACGGCACAACATTATCCATCGCTTCGATTAGGATGACGCGGATTTCATCTGTCGGCAGTTCGGGATAATCCTTGCGCATGGGCCCATGGATAAGTTCGGCCAGCGCTCCGCTGAATTCAACGCCCGTTGGGCCGGCGCCCACGATGGCGAAAGTAAGGAGTTTCCTGCGTGTTTGCGGATCGGTTTGGTAAACGGCGGTTTCAAAACAGCTAATAATGTGATTCCTTAAGTCGATGCCATCTTCGAGGGTGTTAAGCGCGAATGAATTTTCCTCCGCGCCGGGGATGCCGAAATAACCGGTTCCGCTTCCGGTGGCGATTATCAGGTAATCGTAGTAAACCGGGTAACCATCGCATTCAACCGCTTTCCGGTCGAGGTCGATACGCGTTACCTCTTTCATCAGGAAACGCGCATTGGGTATTTTGCGCAGGATATCGCGGACCGGGTATGCTATCTCATCCGGTTCCAGTTCCGCCGCGCCTATCTGGTAGACCAAGGGTACAAATGTGTGATAATTGTTTTTATCTATCAGGGTTACCCTCACAGGTTTACCGGCAAGTTCCTTAACCGCGGTCAATCCGGCGAATCCGGCTCCGATAATGACAACGTGAGGATTACTATTTTCATTATTATTAAACATAACGCTTTCTGTTTAATCAATTATCGTTTCGTTTGTTACTAAACGGGGGCGTTGGCTATAACGTTCCGGTTGAAAACCGATTAAGCTTAATAAACTTGTCAAACTAAACCGATTTTGCTATTTTCGTTGGTCATTGAAAACGTAAATAGCGGAGAGTACCGGAATGGATAAAAAAATAATTGAACCGTTTTTGAAAAAAGTACAGTTGTTTGATACGCTGGACGACGATGAGATAAAAATTATCGCGGGAAGGATTGAAGAAAAATCCTATGATGTCAACCAGCTTCTTTTCGAGGAAAACAGCCCGCGGAGGAATCTCTATGTCATCTATGACGGCGAAGTAGACCTCTTTAAAAAAACGCCGTATGGAGAGGAAAAACGGCTTTCGTTTTTCCGTAAGTATGATTTCCTCGGCGAAGGCGCCTTGATGGATGACTATCCCCACTCGACATCGGCGAGGGCTCTTCTAAAAACGACGGCGTTCGCGTTCGACAGGGCGGTTTTCAACGAGATTATCGAGGAGAAACCATCGATAGGCGCAAAGGTACTCTCCAAGGTCGCCCAGGTAATATCCCGGAGGATGAGGCAGGCATCCACGAGGGTGGCCAATGCCGGGGCGCAGTATATATCCGGCAGAACACGTGTAGAGCATGACCTGCTTGGAGACCGCGAAGTTCCCTATGAATTCTTCTATGGCGTACAGACCCTGCGGGCTTTGGAGAATTTCAATATCAGCGGCATTACCCTGACCCATTTCCCGGTGCTTATCAATGCCCTGGCGATGGTCAAGATGTCCGCGGCGAGGGCAAACGCTGATTTGGGATTGCTGTCGAGGCCGATAGCCGATGCTATAGTCCAGGCATGCGGCGAGATTATCAACGGCAAGTACAACACCCATTTCGTGGTCGACATGATCCAGGGCGGGGCGGGTACATCCACTAATATGAACGCCAACGAGGTAATCGCCAACCGGGCGTTGATGATAATGGGATACGATAAGGGCGAGTATCATTATTGCCACCCCAACAACCACGTGAACCTTTCCCAATCCACCAATGATGCCTACCCGACGGCATTGAAAATAGCTTTAATTCTCAGCAACCAGAAACTGGTCAAGGTGCTTGAAAGCCTTGCCGGGTCATTCAGGGCGAAAGCCGGAGAATTCGCGGGGATTATCAAGATGGGGCGCACCCAGTTGCAGGACGCTGTGCCCATGACCCTCGGACAGGAATTCGAATCCTACGCCACAACACTGGAGGAAGAGATTACGAGGCTTAACGATAACGCCGAGTTGTTTTTGGAAGTGAATATGGGCGGCACCGCCATCGGTACCGGTATCAACGCTTTGCCGGGGTACTCTGACAAGGTTATCGAGCACCTGAAATCTGTAACCGGGCTGGATGTGCGGCTTGCGGGCAACCTTGTGGAAGCTACCCAGGACACCGGGGCCTTTGTGATGTATTCCTCGGCGATAAAACGTCTGGCGATAAAGTTATCCAAAATCTCCAGCGACCTCAGGTTGCTTTCCTCGGGCCCGAGGGCGGGAATAAACGAGATAAACCTGCCTCCGATGCAACCGGGTTCATCGATTATGCCCGGAAAGGTCAATCCGGTTATTCCGGAGGTGGTCAATCAGATAGCCTATAAAGTAATAGGAAACGACCTGACCGTGTCGCTTGCCGCGGAAGCCGGTCAGCTTGAGTTGAATGTAATGGAGCCGGTAATCGCCCAGAGCCTTTTCGAGTCGATAGAGATGCTTAAAAATGGCATGGCAACCCTTAAGTACAGGTGTGTCGATGGTATCACGGTAAATGAAGATGTTTGCCGCCGTCTGGTGGAGAACAGCATTGGGCTGGTTACCGCGTTAAACCCGGTTTTGGGTTACGAGGCATGTTCAGCATTGGCTAAAGAAGCGTTGGAGACCGACCGGGGAGTTTACGAACTTGTACTTGAGAAGAGCCTCCTTTCTAAAAGGGAACTCGATAAACTTCTTTCGCCGGAGAATATGGTGGGAACTAAACGATAATCAGCCTAAAACAACACCGCTTCTTTTGCTTCCGCGGTCCTGGTATGTTCCGCCTCAACCGTAATTCCTATTCCACCCCTGATGTTGAACTCGCCTGTTACTTTGCACCAGTGCGGGTCGAGAACCTTCACCAGGTCATCCAGTATATTGTTGACCACGTGTTCATGGAAAACGCCCTTGTCGCGGTATGACCACAGGTATAGCTTGAAAGACTTCGATTCCACGATTTTCTTGTCGGGAACATACTCAACGATAATATCCGCGAAATCGGGCTGTTTGGTTACCGGACATACGCAAGTAAACTCATCGGTCTGCAGGGTTACCAGATAGAAGCGTTCAGGATTGCGGTTAGGAAACGCTTCGAGTTTTTTACCGGGTTTGGATGGTTTGCCCAGCAAAGTTAATCCTTCAGTGTCCTTTTTCTTTCCGGCCATAAAGATCCTCGTGAAGTTTAAGATGTTTTAAGATGAATTAACATAAATACCAGAGTTAATCCACAACTTTCTTTATGCGCTGGATATTTTACAAAATGATATTGCCTTTCGGAGGGAATTAGCACAAATTATAAAAAGGTTTGGAGGATAGAATCTTATGGATAACGATAATTCCAATTATAGTGGCGGAATCCTACCGAAGCTTGTTAAAGTATTCATCTGGCTGGCGGGCGCCTCTCTTTTACTGACCTTCATCCTGTTCTATTACCAGGAATCTACCCGTTTGGCCAATTTTTATGGTATGGGAGCTTTACATAGCAGAATTCAGTATTCCTCCGACAGCACTTTAGTTATTAACAGAATAGACACCACCGATTTCAAAGCTACTCCATATCCCGATTCCGGCAACACGATTATAAAAGTCGATGACAAGCTTGCCACCCGCGATAACTGGCAGGAGATTATCCATCGCAAATATAAACCGGGGGCTACGGCTAAACTAACTTTTACTAACGAAGCCGATGATACGCTTGAAACGACCGTCGCCTTAAATCAAATAACTAAAACCGATTTCGCGTTAATCGCTTTGATATCGGTGATAAGGTTTTTAATATCGGTGGCATATATCGGTGTCGGTATTTGGCTGTTTATGAAACGCCCCAATTCGGGGGCTGTCAGGGCATTGGTTCTGTTCTGTTTTTCGATGGGCGTGTTTTCGATCGCGGCAATAGGAATTGGCATGGAGGGCGCCCCCGCTGATGAACCGCCTTTTCTCGATGAAATATTGGGTGTCCTCGGCATTCTTGCTCCTTTTTTCGGGGCTTTTTGGATGAATTTACATTTACTTTTCCCCAAACCGCATAGATTGATCAAGAAATATCCGATTCTCACTTACGCGGTAATCTACCTTCCTCTTAGTATTGCTTTATTAATTATAACATTGATGGACATGCTTGAAAGCACGCCCCAGTTGATGATTATAGTTATGATCCAGGTGTTTATAGGTTTCTATCTGCTTGTAGATAATTACATGAAGGCTTCAAACGCGCTTGAAAAACGCCAGTTGAGGTTAGTAATGTTGGGCACCGGCATCGCGCTTTCAGGGATGCTGTTGCTTGCGGGAATTGGCATAATATTTCCATCGGTTTTTCAGAACTTACCCGGCGAGGCGGTCATCGGTATCTTCAGCCTCGTGTTCCTGGGAATATTACTGTCGCCGTTATCTATCGCTTATGCCATCGGCAAGCATCGTCTGTTGGAAGTGGAAGGGACCCTTCGCAGGGGAACACGATACGCGTTAACGACCGTAGTGTTGCTGGCGGTATTCTTTATAGTTATTTACAATATTAGCGGATATATTTTAGGGGCCGTGGGTCTGAGCGACCGTGGTTCGGGAATTTTTGTGGCCCTGGTTTTCGCCATTGGTTTCGTTCCTACTCAACGCCGCTTTCAACAATTTCTGGAAAAGAGGATTTATCCGGAACGGTACAGGCTGAGGGAAATAATGAGCGGTTTTCTGCGCCAGTCATTAAGCGCTCCTAATAAAGAGGCCTTCTGGACCGGATTTGAAAAAAGATTAAGAGATGCCCTGAATGTTGATTTAATTTATCCCGTGTTAAATTTCGAAACTGAAGAGGGGCTTACCCACTGGCAAGGAACTACTACACCCTTTGATATCAACGGTGAATTTATACATCACCTCTCTGATTATGAGAACCGTCAGGTGATGGTCGATGAAATTATTGGAGCGGGCAAGGTTTCATTAAAGGATGATGAGGAAAACTGGCTCGAGGAGAAACATATAGCCATGATACTCCCACTGGTAACCGGCGACCGTTTTGTTGGATTTATCGCCATCGGCGATAAATCCGGCGGTCGTGATTTCGAACCGGCTGACATCGAACTTTTGCGTTCGCTGGCATCGCAGGTTGCCGTGGCCAGCGAAAACATGGTGCTCCTCGAGGATAACCTTAAAAAGCGCCGATTGGAAGATGAGCTTATTATCGCCCGCAAAATACAGCAGGGTTTGATGCCCCAGACACTGCCGGAAGTACCGGGCCTCGAGATCGCGGCGTTGAATCTCTTTTGCCTGGAGGTGGCCGGTGATTACTACGATGTTATCGTCCTCGATGAAAACCGCACCGTGCTGGCCATCGGCGATGTCTCCGGGAAAGGAGCCGGGGCCGCTCTGATTATGTCCAACCTGCAGGCATCCCTCAGGACCGCTATGGGTATCGATTCCGCTCTCGCCGGCGATGCGGATGATGAAGCCGAAACAGGAGCGAAGGGCAGACGGATTGCGAATATAGTCGCGCGGGTGAACGAGTTGATTTACAGCAATACTCCTTCCGATCAGTTCATTACCTTCTTCGTGGGCATATACAACCGTGTTAACCACAGCTTTACTTACGTGAATGCCGGCCATAATCCGCCGTATCTCCTTCGAAATAGCGGAAATATTGAAGAACTCACCGAGGGCGGTATAATTCTCGGGGTGGCACCGGGAATGCCTTATGAGCAGGGATGCGTTGCCCTTGAGACCGGCGATTCGGTATTCCTTTACACCGACGGTGTAACCGAGGCGAAAGCGCCAAACGGTGAGATGTATGAGGAAGAACGCTTGCAGAATTTTCTCCGGGATACCGCGGGACGACCCCTTAGTGATATAATGACCGCGCTTGAGGATGATGTTAAAGAATTCACCGACCATCAGCCATTCGACGATGACTTCACCCTGCTTGCCTGCCGGGCTAATTCGGAATGATGATTGCGCAGATGTAACTTGACATCCCATTGCCCAAAAGCTAAAATCAAATATCTTTAACATGATATAACGGAAATAATTAATGCCCCATCCTTTACATATAGATCCCAAAGGTAATATAACCCTGGAACTGAATATCTGGGTGATATTGAAGGTGGCCATTATCCTGGCGATGGCATTCGGGGCGTACTTTCTGCCCCTGCCCGGGTTGGATACCGCTTCGCGAATATGCCTTTCCCTTTTCGTGGGGGCGGCCGGTCTGTGGGTAACCGAGGCTATCCCCCCTTTCGCCACCGCGATAATGGTTATCGTGCTCAGCATTTACATTCTCGGCAAACCGGGCGGACCGCTTGGACTGGAGCCGTCCGGGTACAGGCTTTTTCTCGAACCGATAGCCAGCCCCGTCCTGATTCTTTTCTTCGGAGGGTTTGTTTTGGCGGTGGCGGCGACCAAACATGGATTCGATACCCGGCTCGCGCGAGCGTTCGTTAAACCATTTGGTACCCGTCCAACCATGGTCCTGCTGGGTATAATTCTCACTACCGGATTGTTTTCCATGTTCATGTCCAATACTGCCACTACCGCGATGATGATAGCCATCCTCGCCCCGATTTTTAAACATTTTGAAGGACGCGACCCGTTCAAGAAAGCGATGGTCCTGGCAATACCTTTCGCGGCCAATATTGGCGGCGTGGGCACGATTATCGGAACCCCTCCCAACGCCGTGGCCGCAAGTGTCCTTTCCGGTTTGGGATATAAGATATCTTTTATAAAGTGGATGCTGTTCGGGGTTCCCCTCGCCGCGGCGATGCTTTTCATACTTTGGATTTTATTGGTCAGAATCTTCAAACCGAGACGCGAGAAATTCGAGATTCTATTTCCGGACCCCCTCGAGCTGACATGGGACCTGGTTATCGTGGTGATTACTTTTTCAGTCACCGTGCTGATGTGGCTTACCGAGCCTCTGCACAGGATACCCTCCGCGGTGGTGGCGTTAATACCGGTTATGGTATTCACAATGTTCGGTATCATTGACAGGCGCGACCTTAAGAAGATCGATTGGGATGTTTTAATACTCATTGCCGGGGGATTAACCCTCGGGGTTGCCATGAAATCATCGGGCCTATCGGACATTCTTGTTCAACAGCTTTCGTTATTCGCCGTGCCTCCAATGGGATTGATGGTTATTATCGTGGTTTTTTCAATCGCCCTCTCGAATTTTATGAGTAATACCTCCGCGGCTAATGTTATAATACCCATCGTAACCTCATTGGGGTCGATCAATCCCATGCTGGCCGCGATAGGCGTTGCTTTTGCCACATCGCTGGCTATGAGCCTGCCCATAAGCACTCCGCCAAACGCGCTCGCCTTTGCCACCAACGAAGTTGAAACCAGTGACCTCGCCAAATACGGTACGCTAATATCTTTTCTCGGGGTCGGATGTATTCTTATACTGCTTTTTATCTTAAGAGGGATGTTATAAAAATGGACATAGACGGCACAGGTTCGAGTTTTTAACAGGAGAATATCAAAACGGACAGTTCCGGTACCACATCGCTAATCAATAAAGATACGAAAGCGGGATTAAAGGTTACCTATGCAGGCATGGCCGCTAACCTCGGGTTAATGATACTCAAGATCTGGGTAGGTTATTTCAGCCGGAGCCAGGCATTGATCGCTGACGGATTCCATTCTCTCTCCGACCTGGCGGGTGATGTAATTGTAATTATCGGTATCAAATGGGGGCGGAAAGAAGCCGACGAAGACCATCCCTACGGTCATCGGCGGATAGAAACTTTCGCCGGTTTTATGATCGGCGTTTTGCTGATAGGTATCGGTATATGGATAATCGTAGAATCTGTAACGGCGGTTTATAACAATGAACGTTCACAAGCGAGCCTGGCGACTATTTTCGCCGCGGCAGTTAGTATCGTTATTAAAGAAGCATTGTACTGGTATACTGTTTCTGTCGGTAAACGCATAAAAAGCCCGGCTGTAATCGGCAACGCGTGGCATCACCGGACCGACGCGTTAAGCTCCGTGGCGGTTCTTATCGGGGTTGCCGCGGTTTACTTTAACCCCGAATGGTACCTTGCCGACAGCGCCGCGGCGATTATCGTTGCTCTGCTTATCATCAAGGTTGGCTATTCAATATCAAAATCGGCCTTCCTCGAAGTGGTCGATACCGCTCCTTCGCCGGAGTTGATAGCGAAGATCGAAGAACTTGCCGGCGAAATAGACGGCGCCGACAGCGTGCATGATATCAAGGCGCGTTCACTCGGCGAGGAAATATACGTGGAGATACACGTGGTGGTCAATCCCGAACTTACTGTACGCCAGGGGCATGATATAGCCAAGGCGGTGGAGCGAAAATTAATTGCTGAAATCGCGCAGGTTTGTAAGGTCGTTACCCATATAGACCCGGAATAGGAGAAAACCCGATCAAAGGGAAAATAATGAATTATAGAGACTATGACCCCAACAAAGATAAGGAAGCCGTACACCGATTATGGCAGGAAGTTGGCTGGGAACAACCGGGCAATCCGGAACCGATGGATTACGCGTTAAAATCCGCGCGGGTAATTGTTTGCGATATCGATGGCCAGCCGGAATGCATGGTCTACAGTTGGCTCGGAGATATTGCCTATCTCGATGAGCGCTTGAGTTTCTCCGGTATCGCCAGCGTAGCTACCGGTTTGGTCGCCCGCAGGAGAAAACTTGCCGGCCCATTGACCGCGGCTCGAGTCGCCCTCGATGCCCTTGATGGCGCGGAGGTTTGCGGGCTTTGCATGTTCGAGCAGGGATTTTATGACCGTCTCGGTTTCGGAACCGGCGGATATGAACATGTAGTAAAGGTCTCTCCTTCATCGATAAAAGCGCCGGTTCAGGCGAGAACTCCAGCGCGCCTGGATAAAACCAACTGGAAGGAGATTTTCGAGTCCCGGTTAAACCGGATGCGGACTCATGGAACCGTGTCGTTTAATGCGCCTGATGAAACGCGGGGACGGCTCCATTGGGGAAAAGCAGGAATGGGATTCGGGTATTTCGATGATGCCGGCAATCTTTCTCATCATCTTTGGCTCTATCGCGCCAACATGGAACGGGGGCCTTTCCGGGTATGGTGGTTCGCCTATCAAAACTACGAACAGTTCTTCGAGTTGATGGCATTGCTAAAAAGTTTCGGCGACCAGGTAAAATCGGTTGTATTCCTCGAACCTCCCGCCATACAGGCCCAGGATTTGATAAGCCGGCCGTTTCATTACCGCCAACTCACCGATAAATCCAATTTCGAGAACACTATTTTGGCTTACGCCTACTGGCAGTTGAGAATACTCGATTTGTTCAAATGCATGCGCAAAACTCATCTTTACGGCGGCGGCGCGAAATTTAACCTCATACTGCAGGATCCGATTGACAAATTCCTCAATGATGATGTAAAATGGCGTGGGATCAGCGGGGATTACGTGATTACACTGGGAGAGGAATCCGACGCCGAAAAAGGCAGTAAAGCTGATTTGCCGGTTTTGAAAGCTTCGGTTGGAGCGTTTACCCGGATGTGGTATGGCATCAAACCTGCTACAGTTTTGGCCGCGGCCGATGATTTAAAAGGCCCGAGGGATTTGCTTGTAAAACTCGATAGAATTTTATGTTTACCGGAACCAAAAATAGATTGGGAGTTTTAAATGGAATTTAAACACAAACACTTATTTTATTCGGCGCTGATGATGTCGGTACTTGTGTTGATTTCCTGTGGCGGCCCGCAGGAGCAGCAGCGCGGTCCGGCGATAGGAATGGAAGAACTTTCCGCATGGCTTACAGGCTCATTTTCCAGCACCGAACAGGCATCGCGGGACACTACATTTTTCGATGTCTGCCTGGAGATGGTGCCTATCTGGGAAAACCGCGATGACGGTTTCTGGCTTTATGTCGAACAGGCTATCTCCGACAGTCAGGATGAACCATACCGCCAGAGAGTTTACCAGCTTCTACAGTTGAACGACACAACTTTCCAGAGCACCGTCTACATGATCAATGAACCGTCGCGATTCGCCGGAGCTTGGAAAAACGAAGACCCTCTCGAGGGATTGACTCCGGATTCTCTGACTATCCGCGAGGGATGCGAGATTATCATGTTTCCCCGCGGCGATTCGGTTTTTGTGGGCGGAACCCTTGGCGATTTTTGTGAGAGCAATCTAAATGGCGCTACCTGGGCTACTTCAATCGTGCGGGTTTACCCGGATATGCTCTATACATGGGACAGGGGATTTGATGAAGAGGGCAACCAGGTCTGGGGAGCGGTTAAGGGCGGATACGAGTTCCGGCGGGTAGAGCAGGAAGCGCATTAAATTTTTACAGCGTGCAACGTGCGGTTTACTAATGTCATTCCCGCGGGATCGCCGAAGGTCATCGAAAGAGAGAATCCATTTGTAATTGTGGGCGGCGTACGTCCGCGTGCTCCGGGAACCTCGTAGGTCAACGAATACGAAGCGGCTTACATGACCCGATTTACTTGTAAATTGAGTTACTTGCGCCTGGATGCATCCTCTTAGCTAACGAAGCTTTGGATTCTTGACTATTAAAATACTAAATAGCGTATATACGTCAAAATACAACCTCCGGCTTTCGCCGGAGGCTGTCAACTAAGGAATTAGCAGTAAAGAGAAGAGATTATTTTACCAGGGTCATTTTCTTAACCTGGCTGAAATCTCCCGCGGTCAAACTGTAGAAATAAACGCCGCTGGAATATGTGGAGGCATCCCAGTTTACACTGTGATGACCGGCTTGCATGTAACCTTCCACCAGTGTTTCCATCAACTGGCCGGCAAGGTTGTAAACCTTAA
>WJIJ01000146.1 GCA_014730345.1 Candidatus Zixiibacteriota bacterium
CGCCGTTCCCCCGGCACCGCGGGTGATGTCAGCCGGATTGTGATGAACCTGCCCAGTATCGCCAAAGTGGATGACCAGCTGAACAGCCTTGTGGTCCGCGGGGGTAATCCTACTGAAAACGCCTTTTTTATCGATAATATTGAAATCCCCAACATCAACCACTACCCCATCCAGGGTTCATCGGGGGGACCTATAGGTTTGATTAATGTAGATTTCATCAAGGATGTAAGTTTCTCCGCGGGAGGGTTCTCGGCATCTTACGGGGATCGGTTATCATCGGTTATGGATATAAAATTCCGTGAAGGCAACCGGGAGGAGTACGATTTTCAGCTCGATATGCATATGGCGGGAGCTGGTGTTGTCGCCGAAGGGCCGCTTTTCGATGTACAGGGCTCATGGATGCTATCGGTGCGGCGTAGTTATCTTGACCTGTTAGTCGATGCTATCGGGACCGGGGTGGCCCCGAGATACAGCGACTACCAGGGTAAAATAGCGCTTGATTTAAACTCGACCAATAAACTTACCGCTTTATGGCTGGTGGGAATTGACTATATTAGTTTCGACAGCACCGACTCATACGATGAAGGTAATGTAATTTTCGGAACCTCAAATGGGCATGAATATTCCACGGGGGTCAACTGGCGCTGGTTATGGAGCAAGAAGGGTTATTCCAACACTTCTGTTTCGTTTTTAGGCACAAAGTACAAAGGAGATTTTTTCGAGACTTCTTCGGGAGATCGGCTTGTAGAACAGAATACACTGGAGAGGTCAATTCAATTAAGGAATGTAAATAACTACTTTTTCAACTCGATCCATAATGTGGAATTCGGGTTTGATTTAAAGTACATCATGGATAACCAGGATGTATGGACCGCCGAATATACCAATGCTGTAGGCGATACAGTAGATGCCCTGTATTTGAAACAGGATGTACGCGATCCCAAGTATGGATTATTCCTTAGCTACACGGTGAAACCGTATCCAACTTTGACCATGACCATGGGAGCGAGATACAATTATTTCAACTATAATGAAAGTTCGCACATTGCTCCGCGTTTTTCTTTTTCCCAGGTGTTGAGCGCGGGCACGACATTGAACGGCGCCGCGGGGGTTTATTATCAAAACCTCCCGCTTTCATTATTAGGCCAGAACGACGCGCACAAAGAACTTGAAGATCCGGTGGCGTATCATTACATCCTTGGAATCAACCGCCTGTTAACGGAGAACACACGGTTGACGTTGGAGGCATATTACAAGTTTTATGAAAACTTCCCGCTCGATCCCGGACAACCATTGTTTTTTATAGCGGATGAGGTAGTATACAGGAACTTCAATGGCAATCTTCAGGACCTCACCGATGACGGCGAAGCCCGTTCCTACGGAATCGAAGCGACCTTGCAGAAAAAACTGGTCAGCGGATTTTATGGACTGGTCAGCGGCAGTTATTTCCGGGCAGAATACAAGGACCTTACCGGCGAATGGCGCGACCGGATATTCGACAATCAATACCTTTTTAACATCGAAGGCGGATACAAACCGAATAATAATTGGGAATACAGCCTGCGCTGGATTTACGCTGGAGGAGCTCCATACACGCCGCTCGATTTGGCTAAATCGCGGGCGATAAACCGCAATGTACTCGATGACGCCAGGGTCAATGAGTTGCGCTACCCGGATTATCATTCGTTGAACCTACGTGTCGACAGGCGTTTCTATTGGGGCGGTTCCAACCTGATTTTATATCTTTCGGTATGGAATGTTTATAACCGCAAGAATGTATCCTCATATTTCTGGAATGAAGTTGAGAAAAAAGAGGATATTTATTACCAGTGGAGTACACTTCCGGTTTTGGGAATGGAATTTGAGTTTTAGGGGGAAATTACACTACTTTTTGTAGGCGACATAGATATCCGCCTCTATCTTATTGAAATCTTCATCTAAAAATATATGAACAAAATACAGGTTCATTTCTTCATCAAGGGTAGGTTCGCCGGATATGTTGGAAACTATCTCTTCCGGTTCGCTCCACTGCCCTGTATCGAGATTCATCGAGCGAAAAACAGCCGGGCCGGTGTAACCGATTTCGCTCGTACCGGTAAACCAGAGTTCGCTTCCGTCCTGGGTCAGGAAAGGCATGTTCTCATCATTCGAAGAATTGATAGCCGCACCTAAATTTACCGGTTCGCCCCAACCGTTGCCGTCTTTGTAAGTAACCCAGATATCAAGACCCCCGTATCCTCCTTCCCTGTCAGCCGCGAAATAAAGGGACTGTCCATCGGCGCTGAGGTGGAATTCGCCGATATCATAATCCTCGTTCAATACCCGTCCGGCATTCTCCCAGTTTGCCCAGCCGACGCCATTAAAATATGCTTTGTAAATATCGATTTCACCATAGTTGCCCAATCTGACCGAACCAAACCAGAGTGTATCTCCCTGCGCGAAATGAGCGCCATCGAGGGCGAGGTCATCATTCAAAACGATTCTCTCAGGTTCACTCCATAAACCCGCGTTTTTCCTTGACCACCATATCCCGCTGACGCCATCTATTATCTGGTTTTCGGCAGGGGCGTTGGCATCGGGGGTGAAGAATATAAAAAATCTCCGGCCATCGGGCGATATGAACGGAGAATCCTCGACTCCGGCGGTATTGATTGGCCCGGGCATGGGTACCGGTTCATCCCATTCATCGGAATGCAGAACCGGCGGGAAAGCATCGGTATCGGGAGTTATTTTAACCGCGTTGTCCGGCAATGATTCCTGCCTTGTTGGCGGAGTTTCTTCATCGGGTTCGCTGGATTTGTTTTCGCAGGAGAGGAAGGAAAAAAGAAAAATAAAAATTATCGCTATATTGATTTTGCTTTTCATTCAATTTCCATTTGATTTGATTAATAGTTATGTTTGCAGTATAAAATATAATATAGAGATAATCAATGACTAAAACCTCCCGAAGAAACTATCCTCCGATACGGAAATACGGTAATACACCTTACCGCGTCGCCGTAATCCATGGCGGCCCCGGCGCGCCGGGTTACATGGCAACGGTAGCCCGAGAATTAAGCAAAGACCGGGGAGTAATCGAACCGCTGCAATCCAAAGATTCTCTCGATGGGCAAATCGAAGAACTGGAATCGCAGTTAATCGAATATGCCGATTCACCATCCGCCATGGTTGGTTCATCGTGGGGAGCGGTTCTTTCGCTTTTTGTGGCCGCGAGGCGAAGAGTAAAATTGGATAAAATAATACTCATCGGCTCCGCGGTTTTCGATCGGGACAGTTCAACGAAAATAGACTCTATCAGGCAGAGCCGGTGGCCGGATGAACAACGACTTGAATATGAAAAAATAAAACTGAAGCTGGCTAAGGCGACACCTGAAGAGCAGGAACATATTGCCGGCAAATGGGCCGACGCGTTCGATGTTACCGATAAATACGATCCTATCGAAGCAGAAGACGAAACCCTCGATGTTCAATATGACCTGCATAAAAAGGTTTTCTCGGATTTTGTAGCATTAAGAGATACGCCGGGATTGCTGAAGAAAATATTCTCGGAAATAAATATCCCGGTCGCGGTAATCCATGGAGATTACGACCCGCATCCCATCGAAGGAATCCGGCCGTTCCTCGAAAGTTGCATCGATGATATCCATTTCAATATACTGGAGAAATGCGGTCATTATCCATGGCTGGAGCGTTACGCGCGCGAGGATTTTTATATTTTGCTTCGCAAAGAATTAGGTATTAAAGCATAGATGTTCTGGCAAAGAAAAACCGCCGGCAAAACAGCACCGGCGGTTGAGTCGATTGCGTATTTGATTTACTTGTCCGATACAGCGGTATTTTCGGCGTACGATTCTTCAGGTTGTACCCCCTGAACTGTTTGCTCTTTGTCGGGCGCTTTCGCGCCTTCCCGTGGTTTAGACTGCACAGCGGTTTTGGCGTATGTCCGTTCCATCCTGAACTTACTGGAATCATGGGCAACGCTATGTTTAGCGCCCCTGGTTATAACCGTAAGTTCATTCACTATATCATTCAACTGCTGAACCTGCGTATACAACTCTTCGCTCGCCGAAGAGGTTTCTTCCGCGCTGGCGGCATTCTGCTGGGTAACCTGGTCAATTTCTGAAACGGCGGCATTGACCTGGTTAATTCCCTGCGACTGCTCGTTACTGCTGTTGGAAACCTCCACTATCAATTCATTAACCTTCTTTATGCTTCCGATTATCTCGGACATAATCGAAGAAAATTCTTCGACAGCGTTAACGCCGTCCGAAGCATTCTTCTGGGAATCCTCTATCAACTTACTCGTGTTCTTAGCCGCCTCGGCGCTTCGCATAGCCAGGTTGCGTACTTCCTCGGCAACGACGGCGAAACCTTTTCCGGCTTCCCCGGCGCGCGCCGCTTCGACCGCAGCGTTCAGGGCAAGGAGATTGGTCTGGAATGCTATTTCATCGATGGCTTTGATTATCTTGGCGGTTTCATTGGATGAATTATTAATCTCGCTTATCGCGTTGGATAACCTGTCCATCGCCCGGTTGCCATCCTCGGCATGGTTCGTCGCCTTCACTGCCAGCTCTTTCGCCTGGGCGGCATTGTCGGCATTATTGCGGGTCATGCCTGACATTTCCTCGAGAATAGAAGATGTTTCCTCCAAAGAGGATGCCTGGTCGGTGGCGCCTTGAGATAACGACTGGCTCGCCGATGCTACCTGCCCGGAGGCGAGTCCTACTCTTTCGACCCCCTCTGAAAGGACCTGGATGATTCGATCAATAGGCCTGGCAATCGATTTATCCAGAATATACCCTATGAAAATACATATAGACGCGCCGGCAAACGCGATAATCAGCGATATCCACATCGCCTCTTTCAGTTTTCCAAGCACATCGCTTTCAGGAATGAATGATACAAGTGTGAGGCGGGATTTACTTTCACCATTGACCTCGTTAGCAGTCAGGTAACTTCGAGGATCGGACAGGAAGGCATAGGAAACGAAATTTGTTCCGTCTTCATAATTAAACCTGTCCAACACGAGTTCGTTATCCTTTTCCAACCACTTTTCAAGGTCAGGTTCCAAATCCAGGGTTGAGCCGAGTTTCTTGATTTCAGTATGGGAAATCGCGTTATCGGAAGAACGATCGAGAATCACGGTAGTGGCATTGCCCATTCCGAATTCATAAAGTTCATTTTTTATGCCGTTGGTATATTCCTGGATCATATCCCAATCGAGATATGCCAGGAACAAACCGTTAACTTCCCCGGATGAATTTTTAGTGGGAAAACTGTACAGATATGTCAACGGATAATGGCTTCCCAACTCTTTCAGGAAACTATTGGGATATAAACCCACGGCCATCGATTCGTTGCCGATCAGCTGGGTGGAATACGATATTGCCTGGTTGGCAAATGATTTCGCGTTTTGCCACTTATTCTTTTCAACGAGTATTGAACCGTTTTTATCGGTAAGCACAAGCTGGGCAAATCCCGGGTTTTCAGTCACCATCGTGGTTAATTGCTCCTCAACTTCCTTGAGAGTATTGAACTCAATCGCCATCCCGAAAACATCCTCCGAAACCCAGTTTTCGAATTGATGGGTCTGCTTCTGGAGGAAAACATCGACTTTCTCGGAGTTATACTTCATGACTTGATTAATGAGGTTTTCACTGCTCTGAAGAGCGGAAGAACGATTAAAATTATAGGTAACCAGAACTATAACCATAATGGGAATAAGCGAAATCAATATTCCTGTAGTTAATTTGAACCTCAAACCCCTGGAAGTCCAAACATCTAATACACTCATTATTCCTCCTTTCAGCCCACTCCCATCAAAATTGACACCGATCGTGCTTAATTAGGGCGTAAATTTAGAAAAGGTTCTTAGGTTTTCCCGTCGATTCACGTACGGCGATCCACTCGTTATAACTTCGAACCGCCTGTTCCCCGGGAATACTACCTATAATTTCGAAGTAGTCCAGTTTGTACTTATCCTTAAGCACCATGGCTTCCGGTTTGCATTTGACCAGGTAAACCGTCTGTACCGATTGATGGTCGAAATCGCGCCAGTACTGTTCGTCTTTTAGAAGTGTATATTTATGCCCTTCAAGAGCGCTTATAACAGCATCGGTACTAAAAGAATTCGCCCGTTCAACGGCAGATTTGTATTCGTACAAAATCGTGTACGCGGAAGCGCCGCTGGTGCTGGGGTAACGGTTATACTTTGAAGTAAAATTATTTACAAAACTTTTTCCTTTAGGATATGTATATTTATGCGGGACCTGCCAGCACCATGGAAGCGCTCCGATTACACCTTCCATAACCTTCGGGCCACCGCCTTCAGCCATACCCAGGGTAAGGTTGGGCACTACAATCTGCATATCGCTCTTCATACCCATAGCCGTCGCCTGGCGGATGGCGGTGACCATATCATTTCCAAACAACACGAGTACCAGGACATCCGGCTTAACCATCTTGGCGAAGTTTAAAGCCTTTTTAAAATCGGCATCGGTAGCTCCGGGGAATGGAGTTTTAATACCCTTGTGAACCGAATTATTGTCAGTTCCGGTGAATTTGCGGACTGATGATTCAGTTGTCCATCCCCAGGTATAATCAGCGGTGATGTAGAAATATTTTTTGTCAGGGAAATTTTGCTTTAAATATTGACCCATAGCCTTAGCGCCCATCCAGGAATCATAACACTCCCGGAACGTGGTACGTAATCCCTCTTGACCCGTAGTGGCGGTTGAATAAGTCAAGGTCCCGAAAAACGGCACATTTTTCTCATGGCATACTTTCGCCGCGGCAATAGCGACTCCGCTGGATGAACCCCCGAAAACCATCTTGACATTCTCTTTATCGATGAGTTCGGTAACATTCGCCCTGGCTACATCCGGTTTGGATTGGGAATCCCGCCAGACAATCTCCACCGGCTCTCCCATTATTCCGCCCTTGGCGTTTATTTCTTCAACTGCCAGATTGGCCGCCCGCCATTGGTCCAACCCCTGAACACTGTATGGACCAGTTTTGGGATAATTGAGCCCAACCTTGACCGTTCCAAACGCATACCCCGGAACAAGAACCACCAATAGCGACAGTATTACTACCCCTACTGCGAATTGCTTACTCATACGAACCTCCTCTTAAAGTTATAGAGCATTAAATCGAGTTTTTATTATATTATATTTCTTGTTGCCAATAACTCCCGCCTGTGCTTTATTAACTTTTTAACTAAATATTTTCTAATTGTTTAGTCGACTGCTTAAAATTCAACATGAAAAAAATATTCAAAATATTTACTATTTTTACAATATTTTTAAAGCGCTTTTAGCAGGAATGTAAATTTTATTATATCATTATTGAAAACAACTTACTCAATGTCGTTCATACAATTACGAAAAGCTGTTTTTATATCTGCTGTTTTGATATTTTGCCATTTTACAGGATTTTCGTATAGTAATTCTATGATCATAACATCACACGACCAGCAGATGATTATCACTGATCCCTCCAGGGGTTTTAACGCATATAATAACTGGGCAGTATTCCCCGGAGATGATATAAGTTATCGGAAAATTGTTTTATACATTACTTACGAATGCCCCGATGGACTCCATTGCGGCGAATGGGACTATATTGATAATATCTACCTGCGGCGCATCGGAAGCGCGGATTCGGCTTCAAGCGATATCGAAATCGCCCGGATGATATCCCCGTATGGCTGGCGTTTCGATGAAGATTGGAAATTCACATGGCATGTCGATATTACTGATTTTGGATTTCTACTGCGTGATTCAGTAGAGGTCGAATTCCGTCATGGGGGCTGGGAAAACAATACCGACCGCGGATGGCTCGTTACCCTTGATTTTGAGATCACCGAGGGGAAACCGGTTATGGAATGCCTGGGGATGGAAAAATTATGGAACGGGAATTTTGCCTATGGCGACAGCTCGAAACCTATAGAAAAAAAGCTCCAACCCATTGCATTTGAAAACAAATATGATGCCGGCATAGCCCGTTTGCGTATATTACAAACGGGTCATGGGATGGATGACCATGAAAACTGCGCCGAGTTTTGCAGGAAATACCGGGAGGTTTATTTCGACGATTCGCTCCACAGCAGACGCTATATATGGCGCGAGTGCGGCGACAATCCCCTTTACCCCCAGGCGGGAACGTGGATATTCGACCGCGCCAACTGGTGCCCCGGAGCAGTCGTTTATCCGGATGTGTATGATTTCAATCTCGGGAGCAAGGAAACTCACACAGTAGACATCGAAATGGAACCTTACGTAAACCCATCTAAACCCTCGGCGAGTTATCATATAAGCTCTTACCTCTTTTATTACGAAAAACCGCAGGCAGTACATGATGTATCCATCGAGGAAATAATCGCGCCAAGTGATGCTGATGAATACTCAAGAGTCAATCCCATTTGCGCTAATCCGCAAGTTGTACTAAAGAACAATGGCAGGGATACTGTAAGGGCGGCGATAATTAAATATGGGCCGTCGGGAGCCCCCTTGAAATCGTTCAAGTGGAGGGGGGAGCTACTATCTCAGCAGGAAGACACATTAAGCTTACCGGGCAAAATCGATTCCGGCCACAGTGATTTTATCGCTAAAATCGAGTTGCTTTATGATGAACCCGATGAGTACCCCGCGGATAATATAAAGATAACAAAGTTCGAATCTCCACCCGTCTATGGCCCCGAATTAATTGTTGCCATACGGACTAATAATGAACCATCTCATAATAGTTATTCCATTACCGATGCTGATGGAAATATGATATTCAATCGCGCCCTGGGTTCGTTGGCGGCAAATACAGAATACAGGGATACATTCAATCTGTCCCCCGGATGTTACAAACTTGCCGCGGCCGACACCGCCGGCGAAGGGCTCGATTTCTGGTTCAATCCAGATGGCGGCTATGGGTATGTGCGTCTTTTGGATAAAACTGAACATTTAATTAAATCATTCAATCCCGATTTTGGACATGGAATAGAACATTCATTCTATATTTCTGATGAAGCAGTTGCCGAAAACGATACTGAAGATTTGCCGATTCTGCGTCGGTTCCCTCCCCGCAATGACGGAAAATTCGTTATCGATTTCTTCGAGAATCAGCCGCGGGATCTAAATATTAAAATCTATAGAGACAATTATTCGAGATTGGTATTATCCAGGGCATTTTCCGCGGTCAAGGATTCGATATTCAACTTCGATATTAGTTCTGAAGAAGATGGTATTTATATTATAGAAGTGTCAGTTGCCGACACGCTTATTACCCGCAAAATCAAAGTTCAGCATCCGGAGCGGGAACAGTAGCGGTTTCCGTAATTTCCGTATCCAATGATATTGAGTCATTACTGCCATATATAATCGAAGGGCCGTTTAGAACCTCGAAATCAGCTTCGGCAAAAAGTTTACGGCATACCGTTACTCCCAATCCCCTTCCCTCGGAAGTTTCAGCGTTCGTATCCCTCGGGTTAGCTCCTGCTTCAGCCCAGAAAAGATTGGCCCCGGCGGCGGCGCCGAGAACATTGGGTTCATGGGTGCAATTGCCGATAATATCGAGCCCCATGGCCAGCCGGGTAACAGCCACGATATACGCCATGTGAAGTTCATTTATCATTCCGAATTTCTCGAGATCACATCCGGGGATACTTATCCTGCGGGCGGCCCCGCTGTAGCAGGGATTCGCGTCCCTCCCGACAATTATTTTTTCCAACAACTCATCGACAGTATGTTCAGGTCCGACCGGTTCAACACACGTGCCCAGTTTGAGCCCGGCATCTTTGGCAACCTCGAAAGTACGCAGGCGGGTTTCCGGCTTTATCTTAGTGTCGCGCCCCTCGCCAAGGCGGACGGCATGATATATGCCTGAATAACCGGCATCTTTTAGATCACGCGCCCCCCGGTCGGTGAAGTCGCCTACATTAGCGACCATCACCGTCTCGGGTTTGAGGGTTCTCCTCACTTCATGAGAATATTCGATATAGCGTTCAAATGGATAATCGCCGGTTGCCATAAAGAATAACGCGTTGGCTCCCTCGGCTTCGGCCCTACGGGCAAGGGCAACAACCTCTTCAACCGGCAATTCCGTTTTCCCGGTAAATATTTTGTTTACTTCGGCGAAAGCGCAAAAAAGGCAGTTCCGGGGGCATGGAGAAAGATTCATTCCGACCTGGGCGTGCACCTCAGCCTTGCCATCGCATGCCTGGCGGGTTAACTGGTTAGCGCAGGCCATGATATAACCGGCGTCAAGAGAATTATACGGGATTTCCAGAAGGTACCTGATTTCATCTTCATTGAGCAATGCGTTATCAGATGCTTTACCGGTTAAATAATCGGTTTTATTTTGAACCTTCATCAATAATCTCCCTGTTTGACCCTGGTTAAGTTATTCGATAGCTATTCCTTAAACTACCATTTGAACTAATTATTATAATTACAAATAGCAAGGATTAAAAGCTTATTATTTTAATAGAGTATTTATGTAACACATTTTATAACTAAAACAGCCGAGTATTAGTTCTGATGAAAGTTAGATATTTAACACTTAAAAACCTAAAACTGATAAAGCGAACTAACAGCTATCTAACTTATCTAAATAAAATTAACTTCCTTTAAGCAAAGGTGAGGCAGGAAGGAATCAAATAGGGATTGAATTATTTTAATTCTCATTTCCCCGATATTTCCGCCAACTTAACCTTCAGCCATATCTCCTGTTTTTCCGGAAATTCCGGTCTCTGGTTTCCCCTGCCGCGCATACCGCCCCTCATCCCCGGCCGCCCGCGCATTCCTCCCCGTCCGGAACGTTCTTCCATTCGATTACGTATCATTTCTTTATCGATATCAGCCCACACTGCGCCAAATCCGATCGTTTGCCCCGGCTCAAACCCCGGGCTGTATTTTCCCAGGCCATTATCTTTTAAGGGAATCGCCAATTCATACGAATAGAATCCGAGGGAGGTGTCATAGGCCGCCGAAGGGCCGTTGCTGCCATTCATCAGGATTGTGTATTCATCCTCGTTTTCATTCTGCCTCACCGTAAAAGCTGGAACACTTTGAAATTGTCCAGGAGGCGGAGAAGTTTCCCGCATACGTGGTTTGCCGCTTTCAAATCCCTGTCCCCGGAACTGCCCTCTTTCGGGGCCATCTTTCAGGCAAAGCATAAATTCCTCGCCCCTGTTGCCCTTTTCATTAAGATAAATTTTCAATCCGGCGGCGCGAATCATCCTCGCCCATATAATTTCCTTTGTGCGCAGGTGTATGTATAAATTTTCGGCATCATTGCATACCGCGATTGTCATATTTTCATCTTCAAAAAAATGAGCATCCTTGCCTTCCCAGTCATCGAATTTACCATCTATTGTTATAGGTTCCGGCGCCCGTATGCTTTCGATTTGATCGGCATAAACGACTGAAGCCAATGATGTTAACGCAATAATAATCAGGGGATTAATAAACCAGTTCAATTTATTCATTCTTAAACATCCTAATTTAAAATTAACATTACCTTTCCTTATTGGACAGTATTTAAGCCTGATGGTTTAATCTCTTATCCCCTATTATATAATTTTACAATTATCTAACTTCACACGGTTAAACCATACTTTAATCCCGGTGTCTAATGCTACAGGGCTTGTTGACAACTTTTGGGAGCGTGGCATGTTTAGTTTACCTCGATTTATTGAGGGAAAGCAAGCATGTTAACTCCAGGAAATATGTCCATAAAAAGAGGTTAAATATATGAGTAAGAAAACAATAATTTCCGTAGCGGCAGTGGGAATAATAGCCCTGGGCGGTTACTGGGCAATACACGGTTTCGGTAAAACCAGCGATACCGGCTTTGAATTCGGCGAAATAGTGCGGGGTAGCATCGAGCAAACAGTTACCGCCGCCGGTTCGCTCTCACCGGTTACGACCGTGGAGGTTGGCACCCAGGTATCCGGTACCATAGACCGCATATTTGTTGATTTCAATGATATTGTGAAAGAAGGCCAGCTCCTGGCGGTTCTGGACACATCATTGTTAAAGGTTGCCGTTACCGATGCTGAAGCGTCGGTGGAACGTACCGAAGCCAACCTCGAAAAAGCGTATTCGGATTACCTGCGGAATAAGGAACTTTTGGAGCGCAGGCTTATATCGGAAGCGGATTTCATTCCGTATAAAACATCTTATCTAATCCAACAGGCGGATTTAAAATCTACGAAAGCCAATTTGAAAAAAGCGAAACAAAACCTCGATTACGCCATTATTACATCGCCGATCAATGGTATAGTCATCGGAAAAAACGTGGAATCCGGCCAGACGGTTGCCGCCAGTCTGTCGGCGCCCACTCTTTTCGAGATTGCCGAAGACCTCTCGCGCATGGAAATCCTTGCCGATGTCGATGAGAGCGATATCGGTTATATTAAAACGGGGCAGGAGGTCCGATTCGAGGTTACCGCCTATGCCGGCAAGGAGTTTTCGGGGGTGGTGAAGCAGATACGGCTAAAACCGGAAGTTGTATCCAACGTGGTTACCTATACTGTGGTTGTAGAAGCAGATAATCCCGATGGATTATTATTGCCGGGAATGACCGCTACCCTCGATTTTATTATAGAAAAAAAGGATAATGTACTGCTGATAGCTAATAAAGCGCTAAGGTTCATGCCGTCGCGGGAAGAGCTTCAGAGTTTGCGGGATAAACGCGGGAAAGCGCGCGGCGAAGCTGGAGAAAATTCAAGGGGCGACCGCCAACCTCCTTTATCCCGTTTTGCTGATGGTGTAACCGGAATTAAGCAAAACGATAACCGGAAGGTGGTTTGGTACGTCAATTCAGGAGGAGAACTCGCTCCCGCGCCCCTTGTAACCGGAATGACCGATGGAGCGAACACAGAAATTATAGCCAGCAGGGCGCTTGAAGAAGGAATGCAGGTTATTATCAGCGCGAAAAGCGAAACGAAATCAAAGGGAAGTTCGTCGCAACGCAAGGGCGGATTTGGAGGACCTCCCGGGGGCAGAGGTTTTTAAGGTAAGCGGGTACAGACATGAACTATGTAATAGAAACAAATAAACTCACCAAATTATTCCAGGTCGGAGATATCTCCGTGCAGGCTTTGCGGGGAATCGATATGCTGGTCGAAGAAGGCGAATTTGTGGCTATAATGGGTTCATCCGGGTCGGGCAAATCAACATTAATGAATCTGCTTGGATGCCTGGATACTCCAACCGGTGGTGAATACTTCCTCGCCGGAAGCCGGGTGAACGGCCTTTCCAAGATAGAAAGGGCAACCATTCGCAACCAGAAAATCGGTTTTGTCTTCCAGGGCTATAATCTTCTTCCGAGGACTTCAGCGGTTGAAAATGTAGAGCTGGCATTATTCTATGACCGCGAAAGACGGATTAAGAATATGCGCCAGGCGGCAATTGAAGCTTTGGAAAGGGTTGGGCTGGGCGACCGAATGCACCACAGCCCAAATCAACTTTCCGGGGGACAGCAGCAAAGAGTGGCTATCGCCCGTGCCCTTGTGAACAAACCGTCGATTATTCTCGCGGATGAACCTACCGGCAACCTCGACAGCAGAACCTCGCTGGAAATTATCTCCCTGTTCCAGCGTTTGAACAGCGAAGGAGCTACAGTAATACTGGTTACTCACGAGGATGATATAGCCCAATATTCCAGGCGCATTGTCAAGCTTAAGGATGGTTTAATCATCAGCGACCATACCGTCGAAAACCGTAGAATAGCCGACAGCTCCCAATTAATATCTAAAGTTGGCGGAGGTCTGATATGATACTCGGAATCAGGTTGATAAAAGCGGCGCTACGAAGTTTGACCAGGAACCGCATGCGCAGTCTGCTGACATCGCTGGGTATAATTATCGGAGTCAGCGCGGTTATTATAATGGTTGCCGTGGGTGAAGGTACCCAGGTAAAAATCGAATCGGAAATAAACTCACTGGGTACCAACCTGTTGATCGTCTTTCCCGGAGCGGCTACATCGGGGGGAGCCCGAATGGGCGCGGGGAGTTTCAACAGGTTTACTTTCGATGACGTAGAAGACCTGCAAAGGGAATCAACATTATTGTCGGGAGTTTCTCCGGTGGTGCGCTCGGGGGCACAGGTTATTGGCGGGATAAGCAACTGGTTCACCACTGTCTATGGAGTGAACATCGATTATTTCAACATCCGTTCATGGGAGATCGAGGACGGGCAATTTTTCACCGAGAAGGATATTATCGGCCGGCGGAAAGTGGCGTTGTTGGGCAGTACTGTAGCTGACGAATTATTCGCCCATGATGACCCGATAGGGCAGAGTATACGTATTCGCAACATTCCATTCACGGTGATCGGTGTTCTAAAAACCAAGGGACAGACCGGTATGGGACCCGATCAGGATGATGTCATCCTCGCGCCTTCGACCACTGTTCTATACAGGCTGAAAGGACGGCAGTGGGTGGATATGATAAACGCGAGCGCGGTTTCCACCGAATACCTGGAGCAAGCCAAGGATGAAATGACGATTATACTACGTGAATCGCATGGATTGCATGAAGGCGAGGATGACGATTTCACCATTCGCAGTCAGGAAGAAATTACCGAAGCGGTTACCGAGACTACGGAAACGATGACCCTGCTCCTGGGGGCTATCGCCGCGGTCAGCCTTTTAGTGGGTGGTATCGGTATCATGAACATAATGCTGGTTTCGGTTACCGAACGAACCCGGGAGATAGGGATACGAATGTCGGTGGGCGCGCGGGAAAGCGATATACTTATCCAGTTCCTCACCGAAGCCGTAGTATTAAGCCTTGCCGGCGGATTGTTGGGAATTATCCTTTCGTTCGCGGCGGTATGGGGATTGAATAACTGGACAGACCTTCAACCGATAATAACTGCCCCCATCGTCGTACTGTCATTCCTGTTTTCCATGGCTGTTGGCGTGTTTTTCGGTTTTTACCCGGCGCGAAAAGCGGCGACGCTCGATCCAATCGATTCCCTTCGCCATGAATAGGTATTATTAGCAATCATTATCCATATTTAACATTATCCTAATCATATCCTTACATACAGGTTGTAGTAACAAAGCTTAAATAGATGATATTCAGGCTTTTGATGAGTAAATGCCCCGGTTTAACTGGCTAAAAGAGATATCCGCCTGCCTTTTAATAATAATCATTTCCAGAATTATAGTTTTTCCCGGTTCCACAGCATTTGCGGAGACTGATGAAACATCGATGGGAGTTATCACTGAAGAGGAATTGGGCATAATCAAGGCGCTGGATTTAGAACTCACCGGAATAAATCAATCAGGTGACCACGCGATAACGGTCAATGTCCGGCAAACTAAAGAGAAAAGCGAACTGCGGGTTACAGGGGCTGTATTAATCAAAGCTCCTGTTTCTTCATTTTTGGAACATTATAAAATTTTAAAACTGATGCGACAGATTCCGGCGGTAAAAAGCATCAATAAAATAGATATATCAAACCAGGAATCAAACTTTAGAGATTACGCTGTTGCCACTGAAGAGTTGAATCTGCTGAAAAACTGCGAAATATATAATAGTAAGATAAAGCTCTGCCCTAACGCTATAAACCAGTTCAGAAACCTCGATTGGGACAACTCCGATGCCTCTGAAAAAGCTAACATTCTCTATAGGCGCGTTTTGAACGGATATGTCCAACGCTACCTGCAGTATGGACTGGATGGCATGTGCGTATACGCGGACCAGGATTATCTACTTCATTCGGGAAAGGAATCGAGGACGATACTCGAGGACGCGGGCTTAAAAATGTTAATGGGTGAAATTATATCCAAGGCCTTCCTTGAATATCCCGTAACCAACTTAGATGATCTCGAAGAGCTTTTTTACTGGAAAGAGGAAATTTATTGCAGCCAGAGACCAATTACTACCCTAAATCACTCATTAATCCAACATCAACGCGATGGCGATTCAATAGCTGTTGTGGCTAACTTGCAGATATATGCCAATCATTATATCGAAGCGTCCCTTGAGCAATACCTGCTTATTCCGTTTCAAAACGTAGATTATGAATCAGGATTCATCCTCATTTATGTTAACACTTGCCGTTTTGACACCCTCCGCAGGGGAACCTTCTTCTTTGTAAAAAACAGGATGAAATCCAGCATAAGCAAAGAAGTGGAGTCAAGGTTGATACTTGTCCGGGAACTGCTTCAAGAACGATTATCCGATGACTACACGGTCATCCCCGCGAAAAATAAGTCTCATCTCGTTCTGGAATAGCCCACAATTTATATCTTGCCATATCCCCATGTGAATTGTACAATTAGGTAATTACAAAAGATTTCATAAGATGAACGGCGAGGTAGCTTATGTCCGGTGGAGCCGTAGCGGCATCCGCGGCAGCATCAGCGGCGGCCGCAAAAAAGAAACGCGAACGTGAACAGGAGGAGGAAGAACTGACTAAATACAACGCGGAAGATTTAGAAGGTTGGGAGTTTAAAATTGTCCGGGCGGTAACCGGGAAATTTAAAAAACCGGAAACTCTCAAAAAGGTATGCGAGGAGGAAGCTAAGGCCGGTTGGGAATTACTTGAAAAGTTCGACAACAGCCGTCTCAGGTTCAAGCGCAAGATAGAAAACCGTTCGCAGGACAAACATCTAAAAACAGATCCTTATCGGACACAAGTAGGTATTGGCGAAGGCGGCTTGGTAATTTTAATTATTAGTGTTATTGCCATTCTGTTATTGATAGTGCTTGCGCTGGCAGGCAAGTTTTAAGACGGATTAACCCTCACTATTTATTGAAGCTTATCCAACTCGATCGTTTTACCGGCTCCAGATTCGATAAAACGACTGCCGAATTTCTCACGGAGTATTGCCCTCGCATCATCCCCGGTGCAATGACTGGGAGCCGTATACAATGTTTTGCCATTCAGTTCATTAGCTGTTTTTTCCAATTCCGCCGGGGGTTTATCCTTAAGGTGGAAACCTCCCAGTGTTAGCAGTAATTTCTCACCGGTTATTTCCATCGCTTTATCAACAATATTTACAATTCCCGGGTGGGCGCAGCCAGTAATCAAAACTCCCCCCATGCCGGTATTTACTACAAGGGAATGCTCATTGACATAATCAGAATCCATCTCACCAGTGGAAAATACTCCCGGCATTATTTCCCTGGGGTTAACGACCGCTTCAATACTTGCTTCGATATTATTTATCTGACCGCCAAGCTCGTCGACCGCGGATTCTATTACATAAACCGGCGTTCCGGCTTTGATATCTTTCAAAGCAAGTAGTCCTCCGGTGTGGTCCCAGTGGGCATGGGAAATGAACACCATATCAATATCGCCAATGTCAATACCCGCGACAGTCATGTTTGCCGATAAAATATCCTCGTTGTTTCCTGTATCAAATAGTATGGTTTTTTGGGGCATGGTAATAATACAGGAGAATCCCCAGGAAGATTCAAACGCATCGTCGAAATTATAATTATCGAACAGTATCCGGATTCGCATATTAACTCCCTCCAAAGGTCCTTCGCCGCAAACAGCCATACGCGGAAGGACAAAAAAACTAATCAAACAATATAATAATAATGTACAGGTTTTCGTTTTCTGCATTTGTGTTTTAATGTTTATGCGGTCATTATAAATAAGTTTTACCATCAGGCATAAATAATCAAGTAAATTGTCAATTATACCCGCCAAAAAACTGCAACAAAAAGTATCAGAAGACAGTATATACCTATCGGAGTAGATGTGTAGGAATAAATTTAAATGCTGGAGTCTATCATGGCCAAAATTCTATCCATTATCGTGATGCTCGCTGTGCTTGTGCCGGCGGGATACTGCGGAGAGATTCATAATGTTATCGAGGAAGGTAATCTCGACCAGGTCAAAGAGTTACTGGAATCAAACCCCGATCTAATCAATGCCACATACAATTATGGGCAATCGGTAATGCACGCGGCGGCATACAGCGGGCATATCGAAATCGTCAAATACCTTATTGAGAAAGGCGCAGATGTAAATGCCCGTTCCGGTCAAAACAGTAATCCCCTGCATGGAGCGGCATACTATGGACATGAGGATATAGTAAAGCTGTTAATCGAGAACGGAGCCGAAGTCGATAATCCAAACGCCTACGATTACCGTCCCATGTTGAGCGCCTGCGCGGGCGGGCATCTCAATATCGTGAAGATGTTAATCGACGCGGGAGCTGATATCGAAGCGACTACCTATGACGGCGCTAACGCGCTACTTACCGCCGCGGCCAGCGGCAACCAGGAGATGTTCGAGATGCTCCTCGAACTGGGCGCGGATTTGAATTCAGTGAATAATGATGGAGATAATGCTTTACATTACGCCGCAGTAAGCCCCAATTCGGATTTCGTACGATATTTAATAGACAAGGGATTCGATATTAACAGCGTAAATCACCAGGGCGAACCCCCTATACATTCAGCATGCTATACCGGCAGATTGGAGAATGTAAAATTGTTGAACAGCCTCGGCGCGGACATTAATACGACCGATTCAAGCAACCAGGGCATTTTTGTAAAAACGATTTATTCGGCTTATCGAGGAGTCAACGACACCCTTCTTGCTTTAATGGATTACCTTATTGAAAACGGGGCTGATGTAAATAGCCGGGATCATCATGGTATAACTCCATTGATGCGGGCTATTCATGTGGAAAACGCCGAAATATTGGATAAAGTGATAGAAGCGGGCGCGGATGTGAACGCGGTTGATGAACACGGCCTGCCGGCAATTGTCAGGGCGATCGATGACGGGCATCCCGGTATTACGGGATACCTGATTGAAAAAGGAGCGCGGGTAGACATCAGGGAAAAATACTGGGGAAACACGCCATTGCACAGGGCGGCTATCGCCGGCAACAGGGAAATTATGGAAGCTTTAATACCCGCAGAAATCGATATTAATATAAAAAACGATAAAGGATACACGCCCTTGCATTGCGCCAACAGGTACGGCAACAGACAAGTAGCCGATTTGTTGCTTTCTAACGGCGCGGTAACCGGCAACGGTGAAACAAATTTTGGATGGTCTCCATACCTGTTCGAGGAAGTAAACGCAGGTGAAGCTGTTTTGTGGCACTTGGGACACTGCGGCTGGGCAATTAAGACCCGGAATCATTTATTGATATTCGATTACTGGAGCCGGGGTCCGGTACCATCTGATCCGTGTCTCGCGAACGGGCATATCAATCCCGCAGAAATTTACAACCAGAACGTAGATGTTTTCATCACCCACGCCCACCAGGACCATTACGATTCCACGATTTTCAAATGGGAAAATGAATTGAAGGACCTTACATATATATTCGGATTCAAACCTGAAGACCTGCCTGAGTCTCAAAATATGCAATATGCCGGGCAGGAATACATTTACGCTCCGCCGAGATGGCATGATATCGTAGATGGAATGGAAGTAATGACCATCGAATCAAATGATGAGGGCGTGGGTTACCTTATCAAAGTTGACGGGTTAACCATTTATCACGCAGGCGATCACGGCGGATGGGTGGAAAGTGAAAAAGAAGGTTTTACCCGCGAGGTTGATCATCTTGCCGAGTACACCGATGGAGTCGATTTCGCCTTCGTCAATGTTACCGGGTGCCATCACCAGGACACAACCGCCCTTGCCGAAGGAACCTTTTATACAATTGATAGACTATCTCCGCAAATAGTCATTCCAACCCATGGAATGTTCCGCGAACATGTCTATGAAAACTACGCAAAAAAGATTAAGGAAAAAGGTTATGATGTAAATGTGCTTTGCGCCTGTTTCCGCGGTGACAGGTACATATACCGGGAGGGGAAAATATTGTAAGGTTCACAACCTCACAGGCAGCTCCTTGGACTCGCGTCCAAAAGGCGGTTCCGTGCAGGCGGAACCGCTTTTCTATCGAAGGAAATCAATTTCTAACCGAATGCGGCTTCAAGGTCATTGAACTTGCGAATGTAGCCGATCTGCCCGATATGATAAGCTTCATGGAATATCAAAAAGCACAGACATCCGCCGATAGTTTTTGGAAATGGCTTAACCTCATAAGGACCATCCGCCTCGAGTTCTTCACCTGTAAGGTTTTCTATCCGGTCATTTACCCGTTCATTAAGTTCATCCCATACTTCACGGATCACGCTCAATGCCGGGTAAGTTGAGGAATCCCTAATTTTCGCTTTATAGTCGAATAACTCCGGGAATGGATTTTCAAATTCAATACCGAGGAGTTTGGCGATTTGAATCCGGTGTACAACGAGATGCCCGAAGATAAAATTCGCGGAATTTCCGGTATCGCCGGGGCGGGTATGGGAGTTCTCATCGTTGAAACCTCGAAGCGTCATATCGAGTGTGCGGCTGTTGAACAAAAGGTATCCCGATATTATTTCTTTACTCGTTTGCATATTCAAAGAACCTCGCTAAGAGTTTATTTATACTCAGATAACCTTCAAAATAGCGATTTATACTTCCAATAGCAAACCAAAGTTGACCATTATAATCTACATATAATGAACTCTATTTCCGGGTTAATAACTCCCTTGCTTTCTCGGCTATTGGAGAAGCGCCGCGGTCGTAATTTGACATAACCGCGACTGTATACCCGGAATCGAGATACATCTCCAGCATGGCGTTTATACCGGGCGCGCCTCCGCCATGGCCGATAATCCGTTGGCCATTTACATCCTTATCCATGAAAAGATAAGCGTATTTGACTCCGGGCTCGCGGTCGGTTTTACCGGTTGTCATCAACTCGAATGACTCCTTGTTCAACAGTTTGCCTTTTCGCAAAGCCTGGTCAAAGGCAAGCAGGTCTTCAACGGTAGAATAACCTCCGCCGGCTGGGCCGCCCTTGGCCGCGTGCATAAATAGATTATTATGCCAAACTCCCTCAGGAAGTACCCGACCGTTATAATCCATCTTTGTATATCCAATTGCCAGATTCGGTATCGGCCGGTCCACAGGAAAACATCCGCTGTTTTCCATACCGGCCGGTTCGTATATATTGCCGCGGATGTAGTCATAATAATCCTGGCCCGTAACTTTTTCTATGATCAACCCCAGGACTATCGGCCCCGAATTGCTATAATGAAAATCCGAACCCGGCTCGAATAGCAAAGTATCATCGAAAATCAGGCTTGATAATTGTTCCACAGTCTTCAATTCCCAAAATGTAGTATCGAACATCTCATCCCAATAATCCTGCATTCCGGAAGTGTGCGACAGAAGGTGATGAATGGTAACTTTTTCCGCTATCTCTTTTCGCGGAATATCCGGAAGATATTTTCCCACCTTATCATTCAAATCAATTTTGCCTTGCTCAACAAGTTGCATAATGGCCGTTCCCGTGAACATTTTGTTCATGGAACCAAGGTTGAATTTCGTATCCAACCGGTTGGGGATCTGGTACCTTTTGGAGGATACTCCTTCCACACGCTTATAAAAAGGCTTGCCGTCCCTGGCAATCAGCACGGCGCCCGAAAAACGGTCCTCAGCAACCAGGTCATCAATATACTTATCCAGAAATTCTATCATCTCCGATTTAGAGAACTTTTTATCGGGCACCCGGAATTGGGGATCAGTTCCGGGTCTCATTGACGCCCCTCCAACTTTATCTTTATCCTCCTCAGCAACCATCACGGTCAGATTCAGCCATTCAAACCTCGTTCCTTTGTCAGGTTTCACCAAAACGGTTATCGAATTTTCGTCGGCTGACTCTATACTATGCAGTTGTATCCCCTTAGTATCATTATATACAATACGAAAAAAATTCAGCCGGCGGTCTCGTGTATCCTCGTCGGGCGCTTTTATCCAGTGCTTGTCGATAAATTCGTTCCACTTATCTTCGCTTCCGGAATTAAGCGCTTTCATCATTAAACTAATAAGTCTTCCCGCATCAGTTGAGGGAATTTCCGCATTTTGCCCGGAGAACGCGGCATTAATAGATAAAGCAATCAGTGTTAAAGCAATGAATACCAACAATCGGAATTTCATCAGAATCTCCTTTAAATACCCGGTTTTAATTATTTATGTAAGTACTTACGCATTATTTTCCCTAAAGTTCCAGGATATATTGTAATTCACAACAGAGTTACGCTTCAGTATATAAGATAGGATACAGCGTCCTAAGCCTGGGCGGTAACAGGAAATATGAAATGCTCTTTTTCGAGTGGGAAGGACCCCATTAGGTGGGTACCGTTATCGGAGTACCTGGTAAATTCGCAATTGCCAACCGCCATTTTATCGGTCATAAACTGGAAACATACCGTTCTATCGCCCGGATCACATATAGATGGATATATTTCCGGGAACGCTGGCAATTGACGGCCGACTACATCATATACCCTGCACAACCCATCCTCTCTGCTGAATAATACTAAAATATCCTCATCCGGGATATGATAAATACAATTTCTAAGAAAATTCAAGCACCAGAACATGAATAGTCTGCTATTAAGCACTCCGAGCTTATTCGAAACCGCTGACCTTTCGGAAGCTATCCGGTAAACCAAATCGCGATGGTCTTCTCTGTTCATATCCAACTTGCGGATGACTCCGCCGGGCTTCTTCCCCGGAACAGATATGCGGGGGACATACTCATCCACCCTGCGAAAACCTCGTTTTTCGTAAAACCTGAACGCCTCGTCATCAGCAAATAGGAAGAAAAAATCATGGTTCGGCTTCGCCCACCGTAATGCCTTATGGGTAAGCTCCTTACTTAAACCCCGACGGCGATAACCGGGATCGGTACCCACCGCGGATACTTGGGCAACCCGTGAAAACTTGCCATTGACGACCATATCCATCGAATAGATGCAGACATTGGAAACCAATTTACCATTATCGAAGTAAGAAAACGGACGATAATTTTCGTCCCAGTATCCCATTTCGTTCCAGGAAGTTAAATCCACCCGGTGGATATCATTGAGAAATCTAATAAATTTCCGCTTTAATTCGGGGTTATCCCAGTAGTTTTCGCAGTATTCCATAACAAGTGATAATCCTACGGCAAGGAGTCAAATTTTAAGGAAGATACAATAAAGTTGCCCGGAAATGCCAATTAAACTATTTTATTCCATTAATAAGGGTAAAGCAATAACTCTATAAAGGTAAAAATGGTAAACAGTGAACAGGCGCGGCAAGACTATGTTTCCCGGTTAAACCGGGTGCTTGACTATATCGATGCCAATTTGGGCAGGGAGATGACACTTAACGAGTTGGCCGCGGTGGCCAATTTCTCTCCATATCATTTTCACCGCATATTCGGCTCTATGATGGGCGAACCATTGTACAAATTTATCCAGCGCACCCGGGTGGAAAAAGCGGCATCGCAGTTATATCTTTATCCCCATAAGTCAATTACCGAGATAGCATTAGATTGCGGATTCGGTTCTTCAGCGGCATTCGCGCGCGTATTCAAAGCTCATTTCAAAGTCAGCGCCAGTGAGTGGCGGGAACTTGGGAATAGCAAAAATAATCAAACAGATGGCAAAAACAGGCAAATGGATAGCAACGATGGGAAAGACTCTATCGAGGTTAAGGTTTACCTTGACGGCGTAACCAATAACCTTAAATGGAGTATAACCATGACTGAAAAATCCCAATTGAAAGCCGAAGTAGAAGTTAAAGAATTACCGGACATCCATGTAGCCTATGTACGCCATACCGGTCCCTATGCTGGCGACGGCCAGCTTTTCCAGATGCTTTTTGGCAAACTTTTCCAATGGGCGGGTCCCCGGGGACTTATTAATCCTCAGCAAACCCAGACATTCACCCTTTACCATGATGACCCCAATATCACCGAAGAGCGGAAACTGCGGATAAGTTGTTGCATAAGCGTTCCGGAAGACACCGAGGTAAGCGGCGAAATCGGCAAGACGGTCATCTCCGGCGGTAAATACGCCGTTTCCCGTTTCGAACTGAGTACCGACGAATATTCGCAAGCATGGGACGCGGTGTTCAAGGGATGGCTTCCGCAATCCGGTTTTGTTCCCGATGATAAACCTTGCTTCGAGCGATACCTTAATAATCCCGAGGAACACCCGGAGAAGAAATGTATTGTGGAGATATGTGTACCGGTAATTCCGATGTAGAAAATTATGTATTTTAAAGAGTTGCGATTCAAGCCCCTGCTCAGGGGCTTTTTCAATTTAACGCTTTATCTACAGCTAAAGTTTTTCAATTACTTGACAAGATAAAAGAGGTTCAATATTTTGACAGGACCATTGAATGTATAATACCGGCTTTTGAATGCTACAAAGAGTTAATCCTAAAGAATAAATGACGCGATGGCCCGAATTTTCCCGGAAAAACTGACAGATTCTTTCACCGGCTATAATATTTCAGGGGAAAGAAAAATATTCGAGAACGCTTTGAGGAATCTCAGCGACAGTTACTATATTTTTCATGATATACGGTGGTATGACCCATCGTTAGATGACTCGCATAAGGAAGGGCAGACAGACTTTATTATAGCGCACGCCGAATACGGATTTATATGCGTTGAGGTCAAGGGAGGAAGATGTTCATACGATCCGGCATTCCGAATATGGCAGAGTATGGATCGCAATGAGGTTCAATCGATTATCAACGATCCTTTCGAACAGGCGGCCGCCGCCAGCAGGGTGGTCAGAAAACTTCTATCAAAAAAACCCGCACTGATTAACACATATATACCATCGAGTTACTGCGTTTTTTTCCCTGAATGCAGAATGAAGAAAAACAACTTGCGGGGAGACATAAACTCCTGGCAAATACTTGATATGGATGACCTGTTTGATTTCTCGAAGAGCATAAGGAAATTGTTGCTTAAAGCGTTCAACGAAACAAAAATACCGGCTAATCAAGGTCAACTTATTATCAACGGTTTGAAGGAAATCTGGGGCACAAAAAGCGTTGAGGGCAAATTCCCGGAATATCACGGGGTTCGGGACAGCTATGATAAATTAACCGTATTGACCAATCAGCAACATGAATTACTTAAACAATTAAGGTTTCAAAAGCGTCTTCTCATTAAGGGCTGCGCCGGTTCGGGCAAAACGACAATGGCGATTCACAAAGCGAAAATCGCCGCGGGGGAAGGCAAGGAGGTTTTGCTTTTATGTTTCAATAATCCCCTTGGGAAGTATCTAAATTCAAGCTGTGCTGGCTTTAAAAATATAACCGCTGGAAGTTTTTTCGATACTTGCATCGGCTGGCTCCGGGAAGCGGGGGTTTCTGTTGAACCTGAGGGTAAGGACGATAAGTGGTGGACCGAGACATTGCCCGATACTATTTTACAGAACATTGATGGTATAGATCACAGGTTTGACGCGATTATCGTGGATGAAGGACAGGATTTCAAAGAATCATACTGGATCATAATCCAGCTTCTTTTATCGGACGAGAAGGAAAGCCTGTTTTATGTTTTCGCGGACAGCAATCAAAATATCTACAGAGGAAGTCCGGCATTCCCCATCGAAGAGAGCCCGGTAGTGCTTGAAAGAAATGTCCGGAATACTAATCAAATATTCGATTTCATTAAAGCCCTATGCGGGCTCGATGATAATATTACTCCAAGCGGCATCGATGGTCCCGGAGTTAAAATTTTGGAGTATGGCACGGAAGAAGAAATGGTCGCGCTAATCGAAGAAAATGTAGGTAAGTTGTATAATGAAGGCATTCCGGTAAAGGAAGTAACTGTCCTGGGTACAAAATCCCAGGCTAAAACATCGTTAAAATACGGTGAGCTCTTAGGGGCTCTTCGCTTAGTCGAACAACCTTCAGAGCAACTTGATTTGCGGACCATGACTATACATCGATTCAAGGGATTGGAAAGCAAGGTTATAATATTGTGCGAATTAAACGAAAAGGTTAAAAAACTCAACGAGGTTCTCTATATTGGTATGACCCGCGCAATCTGTCTTTTAATAATAATGGCAGAAACCCCGCTTTATAACAGGATTAACTCCTGAAAAACTCGATGACGAATCAGTATTTCTCTTTAAGTCCCTCGCTTTTGGTTTCAATCGTCGTATATATGATAACTGAAAACACCTGGGTATTTGTTGCCAACAGCCCGGGAAAACGGAATACCGGTTATTCTCCCGGAGGCGGGGTTAAAGCTGGTTATTGTCCTGCTCTCATCCACGGTAAACACGCCATCCGCAATTGATTTTAATATCACATTGAAAAATCTTGATTATTTTTGTTTTTGCTTTATTTTATCTGTTCTTGCGGGCAACTTTTTTCCACCTCCCGGCGCAGATTGTTCCATATCGTCCTGATTTCATCCTGTAGTTTTTCATTGTCGATTTCATATATGTTTTTGCCGGCGACCTGAGCTTCGGTAAATGAAACATCATAGCTGATTTTGCCCAAAAAGGTGATATTGTGCTCCCGGCAATGTTTTACGATTTCATTGGAGATTTCCGGATTTATGTCCCACTTATTTATGCAGAGAGTCGCCGGTATTTTGAAATGGCGGGCAAGTTGACTAACCCTTTTCATATCGCTCAAACCCGAAACCGTAGGCTCGGTAACTATCATCACTATATCCGCCCCCGTTATAGATGAAATCACGGGACAACCGATGCCGGGGGAACCGTCCACGATTATACAATCGGCGTTATTCTCAGCGGAGGTTTTCTTCGCGTGTTCCCGGACGAAAGCCACCAGTTTTCCGGAGTTCTCCTCGGCAATCCCGAGTTTAGCGTAGACCATGGAACCGTATCGCGTGTCGGCAATGAACAATTCGCCGCTTTTATTCCGTTCGGAGCTGATTGCGTCTTCCGGACAGAAATAAGCGCATACCCCGCATCCTTCACATTTTATCTGGTCAATTTTTACCTTTAAACCGTTTTCGACTTCGGTTTCTTCAACAGCGGAAAATTCACACACCTCCACACAGCTCAGGCATTGAGAACATATATCCTGTTGGATCTCGTACCGGTTGCCGCCGTAGAAATCAAAACGTTGTTTTATCTCCGGCGTAAGTATAAGGTAAAGGTCTGCGGCATCAACATCGCAATCGGCTAAAACCGAATTACTGGCAAGATGAGCCAAAGAGGCTACAATACTCGTTTTGCCGGTTCCCCCTTTGCCGCTTATGACAACGATTTCATTCATATTATTTCATGCTTCTTTGTCATCAATTCTTCCAGGCGATTCCGCGTTAATGGTCACAGATGTTATCACCCAATTTCAAGGTACCGTTAAGGTAATTAAGCACTATAGTTTCCGGTTTTTCGGCCATAGCCCCAACCATAACCTTTATATTATACTGCTGGAAAAACTGCTGGGCGCGCATACCCATCCCGCCGGCGATAATTACATCCACTCCCTGTTCGGAAAGCCAGCGCGGCAGAACTCCCGGCTCATGCGCCGGTGGATTCAAAACCTGCGTATTAGTTATCTCTTTGTTTTGTTCATCCACATCGAATAAAGTGAATACTTCGCAATGCCCGAAATGGGGGCACATGATTCCGTTTGCTGTGGGAACCGCTAATTTCATGTAAGCCTCGTTTGTTATATCGTGAAAGTGTCAATAATATTGTTTATTCGATTCCAAAAGTATTTTAATATTCTCCTTCAATTCGGTTAAATCCGGCGACTTACCGATACATGCATCGGCGAGCCAAAACCTGAAATCATGCGAACAAGTCCCGTAAGCCGAATGAATGATTATCGGCGTTTCAGGGAGCCTTTTTCGCAACTTATTGAGGAGGTCCGCTCCATCCATATCCTCAACCCCGGGATCCAATGTTATCAAATCTATTTTATCAAGTTGTGTTAGTAAGTCAAGGGCTTGCCTTGCTGTCCCGGCGCCGCAAGTGTTATAACCTTCATAATACAGTTCATCCTCGTAGATCCTCCTCAATTGTTCATTTTTATCGATAATTAAGAGGTTCATACAGCCATCCCTTTCTCTCCACTATTCTTATATTTCCATATTTCAATCTTTATATTTTCATAAATATTCTCGAAGAGCTCCCTGAACCCGGGGATAGCGCGGAAAAGCATTTCCCCTTTTGAATATGTTTCCGCGGCGGCGCGCTTATCCGGTATTTCGCCGAGGACTATTATACCTTCCTTTCGGCAAAAATCGTTCACGATATCATATCCGCTTTTAGACCTGTTAATAATAACCCCGAAAGGAATTCCCAGAATGCGCACAGTTTCCACGGCTATTTTCAAATCGTTCAATCCGAACGGCGTCGGCTCGGTTACCAGCGCTGTAAAGTCAGAACCGCTGATTGTTTCCACCACCGGACATGATGCCCCGGCCGGCGCGTCGAGAATAACATCCGCAGAATCCGGAATTTCCTTTTTCAACTCTCGTATAAGCGGTACAGCCGAAGGAGTTCCTACCTTGAGCTCCCCATGCAGGAACCCCAGATTACCAGCCTTGCCTTCCGATATGGCACCTATTTCAACATCCGTATCGGCTATTGCCTTCATCGGGCACACAAGCCGGCATCCACCGCAACTGTGGCAAAGCTCGTGAAACGCCATCGCCTTCTCGAGGATAACCACGATGGCGTTATACTGGCATATCTCCCTGCATAACGCGCATCCATCGCATTTATCCGCATCGATTTCCGGTTTGGGTACTTTTATAGTTTTGCCGCGGGTCATCTCCGGTTTAAGAAACAGTTTGCCATCAGGTTCTTCTACATCACAATCGACATAGAAAATATCCCTGCCGCCCTCCGCGAGGAGAGCGGCGATATTCGTGGCAACAGTTGTTTTGCCGGTTCCGCCTTTTCCGCTGGCAACCGCTATTATCATATTAATCCTGCCTGGTCATCAGCGAACCGCACTCGGGACATTTCATCTGGTTGCAGGGGGTTCCCCGGCGATGAGGTTCTTCATGGCCGCAACTAAGGCAAACACAGCTTCCGCCGGGCCCGCCGCCGCCTCCTCCCGGTCCCCTTCCGCGGCCGCCGCCCTGGCCCATTCCACGACCCTGGCCACCTCCTTGACCGCCGCCGCGGCCGCCGCCGGAACCTCTTCCTCCACCCTGACCCTGACCGCCACCGTAGTAGAATTTATCATCAAACATTTTTTATCACTCTCCTTGTTATTCTGATTAAGTGAAATACTATCCTTCGTTTGACCGCTCAGCACGGTTTTCAAGTTCGCTTATCCGTCTTTTTATATCATCCAACGCGCCCTTAAGTTCGCGTTCGTCCTTTCTGAGTTGCCTAAGTTCCTGCGATGAACTCACCGGCTCATCATACGGATAGTATGGTTCAGCCGCCGCGGGAGGAGGGACATCCGCCCAACCTGCCCAGCCGCGGGCGCCGTAACCGCGTCCATACCCACGGCCATAGCCGGCTCCCCTGCCGAATCCGCCACCCATTCCTCGACCAAAACCTCTTGCATATCCTCTGCCAAAACCGCCTCCACGGCCATAGCCGTATCCATACCCGCCTCCGGGATTAGCGTAACCGGGAACGCCATATCCAACGCAATAACCGGCCGCTCTGCCTGTTCTTGGACCATATCCCATCGGTCCGGTTCTATCTCCACCTGGCATAATAAACTCCTTTCCTTATGTTAATTACCAATGAGCTTCAACATCATGCGAATCCGCATATTTATATTCATCATTCTTAAATTTCTCTACCACATCCTTAACTTCGCCCCGCACTCCTACCACTATATTTATACCGGCGGTTTTCAACACCTGGAACGCCTTCGGTCCGCAATGCCCGGTCAGGAGCGCATCAACCTTTTTCGAAGCGATCTTATCCGCTGATTGAATACCTGCCCCCTGAACCGCATTCATGTTTTGCGTATTCTCGATTATCTCCAGATTTCCGGTTTCGGTATCGACTACATGAAAATAAGGCGCCCTGCCGAAACGGGGTTCGACTTCGCTATCGGCATCAGAAGTTTTCGCGGTAATTGCCACTAACATAAATTTCTCTCCTTCGTTAATAATTTGCTCTGCGATGCCGGCACCGGCACCTTTTCCTTCCAGGCATACGGAACCTCTCGCCATTGAGTTTACCTGATATATATGCCTGTAAAATCTCATCAACATCGCCCTTTAACCAGGCGACTACCTCCAGACCTTTAGCCGTTATGCTGTTTATATAGCTATTGGATACGGCGCCGCATAGGATCATATCAACACCCGTATCCACAAGATACTGTAATTTCTGAACCGGGGATTTTCCGTTGAGATCTATCCGAGCATTATTCACGTAGTTACTATTCTCCATTTCCACTATGATAAACTCGGTGGCTTCTTCGAGGACCGGCGAAACTAAATTATGACGACAAGGTATTGCGATCTTCATTTCTTGTTCTCCTGATAGAGCATTATGCAATAACCGTGCCGTAGATAATTACAATACCTAAGATGCAAAATATTAAGAACTTACATCGAAAATCCACAGACATCCCCTTAACTCGCTAAGTAGCATAATTGCTTCACCGTAGCACCAGTGGTTGCAATATTGCTACACCCGCGGTCATCGCCTAATGAAGCCCATCATGGAGTTTCTATTCTAAGGGACCTTATTTTGCGGTGAAGTGTTGTACGGTGAATCCCCAACTCTCTGGCAGTGCGGGTCCTGTTCCAGTCGTTTCGCCGCAGAGCGTCTGTTAGGGCTTCCCTCTGCGCGTCTTCGATGGTTTTGGGGGATGAAGATGGTTGTTTCGCTGAAGAATGAAAAAGTTCCCCAGGAAGGTATTTGGGGGTGATTATTTCGCCGGAAATAAGTACGAAGGCATGTTCGATTATATTTTCAAGCTCGCGTACATTTCCCGGGTAGTCATGATTCATGAGAATTTTAATGGCCTCCGGAGATAAGCCGGTAACATTCTTGCCCCGGAGCACATTGAACTTATCTATAAAATGTTCAGCCAGCAGGGGGATATCTTCCTTGCGTTCCCTGAGCGGCGGAAGTTCTATTTTCACAACATTAATACGGTAAAATAAATCCTGGCGGAAAACGCCTTTACTTACCAGTTCGGCGAGATCCTTGTTCGTTGATGCCAGTACCCTTGCCTGCGAGTTTTTCGTATCCACTCCGCCCAATTGTTGATATGTACCATCCTGTAATACCCTCAGCAAACTTACCTGCAATGCTTTGGATATTTCTCCTATCTCATCAAGGAGTATAGTTCCTCTGCCGGCTAATTCGAACCTTCCGGGCTTATCCTTTTTCGCATCCGTAAACGCCCCTGCTTTGTAACCAAATAATTCCGACTCCAGCAATGTATCAGGAAGCGCTCCGCAGTTGAGCTTGATGAAGGGGTGATTCCGGCGGCCGCTCAGGTTGTGTAAGGCGGTAGCAACCAGCTCTTTGCCGGTGCCGCTTTCGCCCTGGATGAGAATAGGGCTGTCGCTCTCGGCAATCATGGGAAGCAATTCGAAGATTTCCCTCATCCTCTTGTTTTTACTGATTATATCTTCAAAGATATATTTTCCGTGAAGTTCCTTGCGCAGTTTTTCGACCATGCTCAAGTCCCGGAATGTCTCCACGCCCCCGATTATTTCACCTTCATTATCTCTCAACAACGCGGTTGAGATACTGATCGGTACCTTATCCCCATTGGAGTTGATAATATAAACAGCCTTGTTGATAACCGGCGTGCCGGTCTCCATTGTTCTCCTCAGGGCGCAGTCCGATTCGCAGATACTTGCACGGAAAACATCGCAACAACGCGCCCCTACCGCTTCTTCCTCGGGGACACCGGTAATATTTTCGGCGGCTTTATTGAATGATGTTATCCGCCATTCCTTATCAACCGTGAAAACCCCGTCGGCGATACTATTCAATATCGCCGAAAGTTCATCGGCGGTGAATTTCTTACCGGGCTTATCATTCATGCTCTTTGGACTCATACATGTTAATTAAACACAAAAAAGAGCCGAAATCAATACGCGAATCCTATTAATTTATGGCGACCTATGTTAAATATCCTTTAACGGACGATAGCATACCTGAAGTTCGTAATACTATGAAAGAATAATCATTCCGCGACGAACCCGGTTTATATTTTCGGTTAATTCTACTGCCGGCCTGTTGGCTCCGAGAAATGCATTTGGACTATAACCCAGCGGCCGTCGCGTTTTTCCAATACTCCCGTCCAGCGTACATCTTCCCAGTTGGCGGGCTGTCCGTTCCATTCATTGAAATCATCGAGGCGGGCATGGTACCATGCCACATCGCCTGAACCTGAAAGATTTATCTTCAATTCGCGGATTTCATAACCTATGGCCTTAAATTCATTCCGCATAAAGACACCTTCGGTGAGTTCGACAAGCGATTTAAATCCATATATAGTGCCTTCATCTTCAGGTGAGAACCAGAATAATTCGGGGTCATCAGCGAAACAACTGTAGGATAACTCTTTGTCCTTGTTCGCGGCCCAACCGATGCTGTTATGAATCACTTTATTTATCGCCGCTTTCTCCGCTTTTACATCAATTTCACTATTCATTGAATTACATCCTCCAAGTAAAATCGCGATATAAAATATCGCGACCAATAAAAACAAATTCTTCATACGCACCTTTCCCGAATAAAAGCTATTCGGTTAACGAATAATTCAACTAAAGAGGTCGTACAATATTTCTTTAATCCTTTTTATTTCAACAGCGTCGTCCTTCTTGTGAATACGTCATCGCCGGAAGTTAGTTTAAAAAAATATATACCTGATGATAATTCCCAAGCATTCCATTGAAATGATTTTTCTCCGGTTTCTTCGAAATTGCTTAAAAGCGTTGCCACACGCTGTCCAAGCATATTGTACACTTCGAGGGTTATGTAGGAATCATACTCAAGGTTAAAAGTTATGATAGTTGATGAATTAAACGGATTAGGGTAATTCACCGGAACAGCGAATGCTTTGGAAACCTCGTTCTCTTCGACGAAAACCGGA
>WJIJ01000147.1 GCA_014730345.1 Candidatus Zixiibacteriota bacterium
TAATGGTTATAACAATTATTGGGAAAATGGTTCTATTGTACGTTATATAGGAGAAAACTTAGTTATAGATTCTCTTGGAGGAGACATCTTAGAAGATCCTATGGTTACCGGTTTCCCCGATTACCTGCTTCAGATGTATTCTCCCTGTATAGATGCCGGTCATCCCGATATACTTGATGCTGACGGTACTCGTTCGGATATAGGCTATGCCGGAGGACCGGGAGGTTTCAGCTATAATTATGTCGATCTTCCACCTCAATTCCCTGATTCTTTATGGGCTGATATCGTTGAAGATACGATTATTATCGAATGGGATTACGCTACCGAAACCGATTTCAATCATTACAATATCTACCGCTCGAATGAATCGGGGTTCAGCCCCTCTATCGAAAACCTCATAGGAGAAACTGATACTTCGCTGTACTACGATATCGATTGGGATTCGACAGAAAACCTATATTACCTGGTTACCTCGGTAGATAATCAGGACAACGAATCCGATCCATCCCCGGAATTGGGGGTGATTTTAACTTCAGTGTTCGGCGATGATGAACCATTTATTCCTTATAAGATAGAGTTATCACAAAATTATCCCAATCCATTTAATCCCCGGACAACAATAAAGTATACGATTCCCGATTTAGGCCCGCAACCGGCTCAGGTGGAGTTGGTGGTATTCAATATTTTGGGTGAAAAGGTTAAATCTTTAGTTAATACTCGTCAAGGAGTGGGAACATATACGGTAATATGGGACGGAAGCGATGATAACGGCAACGATGTCTCCTCGGGCGTATATTTTTATCAACTGAAAGTATGGGGATTCCCTATCGGGAAGGTTAAGAAGATGGTGTTGGTAAGATGAGTTGTTTTCCTTACCCCTTCCTCACCGCCCGTAAAACATAGTGCACCGCGAACGCGAATGACGCCACCAGTATAATCGTCGCCCCGGATGTGAGGTTAAAACTGTAGGATAAAGCCAGTCCCGCGAGGATGAAAATCACGCTCAAAGCCGATGACAGCATAATCATCCGGCTCAACGAAGATGTGCTTCGCTCGGCGATAAACGGCGGTATGGTCAGCAGGGCAATCACCAGTATAAGCCCCACCAGCCTGATTACCAGCACGATGGTAACGGCGGTAAGCAACAGCATCAGGAAGTACAATCCCTTCACCGGGACATTGATAGTGATGCCGAACTCTTCATCGTAGGACATAGCCAGTATGTCCCTGTAGAAATACCATAAAAACCCGAAAATAACCACGTTGACCATCAGTAGAAGCCAGATATTGCTCGAAGGTATGGCGAGTATACTCCCGAAAAGATAGCTCATCAAATCGACATTGTAACCCGGGGTAAGGTCGATAAGGATCACCCCGAACGCCATACCCGTCGCCCATATCAATCCTATCGCCGTATCGACCCGTTCCTTGTTCTTAACCGTTAGCAGGGCCAGCACCAATGTTACAGCCACTGTGAATCCCATTGCTCCCAGCAGGGGCGATATACCGAGAAAAATCGCGAGACCGATTCCACCGTAAGCGGCATGGGCGATTCCCCCGCCGATGAAGACGATCCTGTTGACCACCACCAGCGCGCCGATAATCCCGCATGCGATTCCGGTCAGGACCCCGGCGATAACCGCGTTTCGGAAAAATTCGAACTGGAGCGCTTCAATCATTCTCCCTCGTCCCCGTGTTTGGGCAGTACCCGGTGAGGAATTCCATGGGCCAGCAGTTCCACAGGACAGGTACCATCGACCGTTTCGCCGTAAGCAAGTTTGACCATATCGCTGGTAAGCTCCGGCGCGCTGTGGTAATGGAGCTTCCGGTTCACGCAGGCGATGCTGGTGATATGCCTGGAGATGGCGGTAACATCATGGGTGATAACCACGATGGTCATATCCCTGTTCAATTCCTTGAGAAGGTCATTGAGCTTCTCCTGCCCGGAGCTGTCCACGCTGGATGTCGGTTCGTCGAAGAATAGAATCTCCGGCTCAACCGCCAGCGCGCGCGCAATCATCACTCTCTGCCGCTGTCCGCCTGAGAGGTCGCCGATGCGCTTATGGCGATTATTCCACATCTCAACCAGTTCAAGTTTCTGGCGGACGATTTCCTTGTCCTTTTGAGATAATCCGCGGCCGCGGGGAATACGTCCGTGACGGCCCAGCTTGGCGGCATCATAGACCGTTATAGGGAAACTGCTGTGGCTGGCGGCATCCTGGGGAAGGTAACCGATGCGGCCATAGGCGTCTTCCGGCGACGAACCCAGGATTTTTATCTTCCCGCTGTACGGCTTGTAGATGCCCAACAGCAGTTTCACCAGGGTAGTCTTGCCTCCACCGTTGGGCCCGAGTAATGCCATGAATTCGCCCTCTGGAAGCTTAAAGTTGATTTCCTCCAACACCGGAATTCCATCGTAACTGAAGGTCATGTTCTCAACTTCGATAGCGTAGCGCATATCTATTCAGCCAACTCCTCTTTCAAAGTATTCGCCGCTTCAAGGAGGTTCTCCTTCCAATTCTCCGCCAGCGGATCGAGTTCTACCAGTTTCGCGCCTATCTCATCGGCGATCACCCGCGCGCTACGCATTGAAAACTGCGGTTGCACAAAGACAACACCGATATTTTTCGCGCGGGCGGTTTTAATTATCTCTTTAAGCTGTGCCGGTTTCGGTTCCTTGCCCTCGATCTCTATCGGCACCTGCGTAAGCCCGTAATCGCGGGCGAAGTATCCCCATGTCGGATGGAAAACCATGAAGCTTCGGTTATCGACGCCCTTGAGTATTTCCTTAATATCAGCATCTAACCGGTCGATTTCCCGGATGAATTTTTCATAATTGGTGCGATATGTTTGCTCGTTTGCACCATCAATTCGTATTAACGCGTCCCTGATAATTGCAACCTGTTTCTTAACAAGCCTGGGAGAAAGCCATACATGAGGATCGAGCGCGCCTTTCGAGCCATGATGGTGATGATCCTCCATGGGATTTTTTTCAATTCCCTCATCGGTTCTAACCACGGACATCGACCCGTTGACATGGGCAAATTTGCCCAACCATGTTTTCTCGAATGGCACCCCGATAGCGAAATATACCTTTGAACGGGAAAGCCGGGCCATCTGCGAAGGTTTTGGTTCATAAACCGCCGGACTCGCCCCGGGGGGAACCATCGCCTGCACATCGACAAGACCTCCCGCGATTTTTTCAACGAAATTCTTCTGGGGCAGGATACTCACGGTTACCTGCGTTTTACCATCGGCATATACGTTGCCAATAAGTATCCAAATTAGCAACACTGCGAGAATCAGCGCTTTTTTAGGCATTGACTGCATATCCCCCTGAATTCAATTATGGTCTCTGTTATATCGCCCACGGACTTCGCGCTCTCGTACATCTTGGTATTTTCTAATCTTGTGGGCGAAAGACAATATAATTTGTGGCATTGGGTACATTCGAAATGGGGATGCGCCGGGTTATGTTCGCAAGCCATCTCATAATACTGGACATTGCCCTGAATTCCGGCTTCCCTGATTATTTCCCTGTCCAGCAAAATCTTGATTATACGATATACGGTAGCGAGGTCTATATTGGACTGTCTTGATACCTTACGGTGAAGCTGTTGCGCGCTCAAGGGCATGTCGCTTTTTATGAATCTATCCAGGACAATTCTTCGCCCTGGGGTTCTGCGCAAACCATTGGATTTCAACAATTCAACAGAATTACACTTATCCATAATACTCAACATACTATCTATGCAAATGGTTTGCAAGTATTATTTCATCTTAGAGCCCCGTAATATATTTATCACCAACCCGAATACGGTTTCTCGACCGGCTGTCCGGTTCCGTTCAGGAAGTTATTTGACTTCAACGAGTTCGACTTCGAACTCCAGGTCTTTGCCCGCAAGCGGATGATTGGCATCGAGGGTTACGGTATCACCTTCGATCTGGGTAACGGTCACATTGATAACCTGGCCGTCCTGTTGAGTAAGCTGAAGCTGTTCGCCGATTTTCGGCTCGATATTGTCAGGAAACTGTTCTTTCTTGACATCGGCGATAAGGTTGTCCCGGCGGGGACCGTAAGCCTCTTCCGGCGTTAGTTTTATGGTTTTGGCCGAGCCGACTTCCATCCCAACTATACCCTTCTCGAACCCTGGGATAACGCTTCCCTGTCCGAGAGTGAACTCCAGGGGTTCACGGTCTTTCGAGGAGTCGAAAACCGAACCGTCGTCGAGTTTACCGGTATAATGGACTTTGACTACACTGCCGTCTTTGGCTGTACTCATGAGTATCTCCTCTTGATTAAAATAAATATCCGGACATGCTGACAACCAGTGTCCGGACCTCAACATGAAATTCCTATACGTATAATCACTTTACAACATATTTGTTCCGAAATCAAGGATTCATCCAAAAAACTCCGCTTACAGTAATTATGCGCATTTTATACTATCAATCGTCAATTTGGCCGATATCATAACAGGTTTTTAGCTGTTTTTCGCAAGCATTACATTATTTGTAAATCCGCAAGAAGTTCTTTTAATTCAATTCCTTTTATCTTTCCTGTGGAAAAGGGCGCCCCGGGGCAGGATGTGTTTTCCGACAGGTATCCGCCGGATTACCGAAGAGCTCATAAACTGGACCATAACCGGAATAGTTTTCTCCTTTGGCTCATGGAAAGTCATCATCAAAAACGCCGACATCAATCTCAAGACGCTGGAGATGAGAAATAGCAGGTGATAGTTAATAATGGTCTGCCCGCCGAAGTAAAAGCTAAAATCAGACCAGTTTTCAGCAAGCCCTCCTCCGGCGATGGACGCGGCAAAAAAACCCAGCCCTCCCATCAGGGAGAATAACGCCAGGTAAACCGTCCTTCCATTCTGGGGACTGTTAGCAATCGGGATGTTGAAAATACTCAAATTCAATCCTGCCCACAGCATCCCCGAAAAAACCGTCTCCGGTATGAGTATCCAGATAAAACCGGGCTTGGGAAACAACCATACAATCGGGACCAACGCGATTCCAAAAGCGCAGAAAGCCATAACCGGTTTACATCCGAACCGGTCAATAAGTTTTCCCCAGGGTTTGTTCAAGAAAATAGCCGACATCGCCGCCAAACTGTTGTAGATGGATATCTGGGTAAAACTTAAATTCAGGAAATTAAGCATGTGAGGAGCGAAGAAGGCGGCTGATATGCCGATAGCTACATTCCATACGAAATAAACCTTGATAAGATGCATGAATCGCGGTTCCCGCAATGGAGCCCAGAAGCTCGGGTAATCGGTGCCGTGCTTTATCTCCACTGCGGGTTTGTCCGGTATTTTCCCTAAAAGCCAGGCGGCAAGCAGGGCAAAAAGGGATGCCATGCCAATGATGATCGCGAAACCGATATCGTTCTTACCTGCGCCGGTGAAGTAATCGAGTATCATACCACCGACGATTGTTGATGTTACCGTAGCTACGGCGACGGCGATATTGCGTATTCCGAAATGTCTACCCCTGATTCTGCATGGAACGAGGTCGGCTAACCATGAAAGCCACGCCGGAGTAGCCACCATTATCATTACACCCGAAAACGCGGCGATGCCTACCAGGGCTTCCATCTTCCAGCTTATATCGAGGAAAATAAGGGGAATAGCCAGCCACCATACCTGCCGGGCAAGAACAGAGCACCAAATCGTTATTTTTTTTCGCTCCCCTGTACGATCGATCAAATACGCGGCTATAAGCTGGGCGACCTGGGACACGAATGGAATCGCCGCCAGCAGGCCAATCTCGAAATCATTAGCTCCAAAATCAAGAGCTAAACCGGTCAAAAAAGCGCCGCCGGTAAAAACGATAAAAACAGTAGCTAACCCACCCTCGATTGTATTATACATCAGCCACTTTCGAACCGATGGCTTGCGTTTATGCTTTAAGCCTATTTCGGCTAAAGTTGCTTTATATTCCACGTCGCCGCCGCTATCCTGGATAACATCCATCCCTTAAAGTATCCCGCTTAATTAACCGCCTTCATCTCCGGACATGTTTTCTAATCCGACTTTACCTTCTCTATACTATCTTTAATCGCTTCACAAATAGAAAATATTAGATAAAAAAAGCCGAAGGCTAAACCTTCGGCTGAAAAGTCAATATCGAAAACCGCTATTATTGACTGAATTGCTCGGAATGGAACTTGAGGACTTCCCTGAGTCGATAAGCCACCATGTTTGCATGCCCCGCGTTGACATTCTCATAGCCGCTGTAGACTGTATAATCATAATCCACTCCGCTGGCGGTCAATTTCGCCGCGAATAAATCCATGTGATATTTCATGTATAATTCATCGTCAGCACCGCAATCCATGTATATCGCTATTGAATCGCCAAACGGATTGCTCAGAGTGTCGAACAAGCTCAAGCAATCATGTTCAAGCCACTGGTTCCAGATCGAATCCACGACCGTTTTACTCGATGGGGCATTCGTCCAGTTAAACGGCAGGAGTACGCCAATAGGGAACACCGAATCCGGGTTCGGATTGAAAACCGGTACAAAATGACTTGTGTCGGCGGTAAGGGTATCATAATAAACCGCGCTGTCGAAGGGTAATGGCGAGAATATGGCCGCCATTGACAGCATCATGTTTGTCAACGGAGTGCTGATATCGGTATCGATATCATAGTAATTGGCAATACTTGCCGAGTCGGCGCCGGTTATGCTGTTCTCCGCCAGAACGCTGGGGATGAACTCGCGCAAACCAAGGAAAGATGAGCCATCGCCGTTAAAAGCCAACGGAGCGGACATGGAAGATACCGAGCCAAACAAGCCCGGATACTTCATGGCGATCTTCATCGCGCCGTAACCGCCCATGCTGTGACCGCCAATTCCAACATCGCCCCGATCATCGGAAACATTGAAAGTCGCTTCAACGGTATTTTTAAGGTCGCGGACGATAAGTTGCTCATACAGCCCGGCGAAATACTTCACCACATCGTTGGTATCGGTAACCGCCGTGGAACCGGTCGGATTTCCGTTTTCGTCGAATGTTGTGTAATTAAAATACAGGGTATCAATAACATCTTCCTCGACTCCGAAGGAATCTGTATCGGTATACCATCCTCCCAGCAGGAGCTTGCTACTGGGTTCAACCAACTGGCTGGAAGCGTCGATTGTGGCGATTATCATGGGAACGATTTCGCCATTGCTGATCATCTCGTCGGCTGTTTCTTTCAAATCGTAGATATCGAAGAAATATCTATCGTTGCCATTGAAACCATGCAAAAGGTAGAGAACAGGGTATTCGGTGCTCGCGGTATCGACATAGCCCGGGGGAGTGTAAATCGAAATATCCCTGAACTGGGTGTTTTCGAGATAGTTAAACCAGAGTGACGCTGTGTCATCAATCTGCGCTAACCAGTTTGTGCCGTTATTTATCATGGTTTCGGCCGGATTCGATCGTTCACCGCAGGAATTTCCCATCAATCCAAGAGCGATAACAATCGAAACCACCGCTACTATTTTCAAAATATTTAACATTTTTAACACTCCTCCCTAATTAAAACCGGTGGGTAATCGATATGAAGCTGGCAAACAGGTCCATATTGTAAACACCCGGGTGGTTGTCATATTCTCCGTCATTGTTCGCGTCTGTGTATCCCGACGCCGGTATATTCCGTTCACTGAACTTTATATATTCGAAGTTATAATCGATCCTTATGGTACCCAAGTCATATCCGAAGCCGGCATTGAAACTGTTCTTGTTTCCTATGTCGGGAATCGTCGGGGTGAATGTCTCATCCGGTATCGGCGAAGGATCGTTGAAATAACCCAACCGGAAAGCCAGTTTCTCGGAGTAAATATATTCAAGACCAAGCGAAAAACGGACCGTGGATTCCCATTCGGTGTAAATTGTATCATCCTCGATATTACTGAAAATGGGAAGTGGATGATTTCCCGCGAGGTCGATAGGCACATAGTCCAAGCGCGCCCAATCGGTGTAATTCACATCGAACGCCAGTTTCAATTTTTCGCTGAACTGGTACGATATACCTATCCCATAATCGGCGGGAAGCTTCAAGTCGGCCTCGGCGCTGGGCGAGGCGGTGTAAACCGCTCCCTGGAATAACAGCGCTGTTGCCGAGTCGGTCGCGGTCCCCTGGTTATATAAGTAGCGCGCAAGTATAGTGTCGTATGGGGTGTAAGTGTAAAGGTCCGCGGTTCCCTCCAGTTTTATGGTTACCGGCGAACGATACGCCAAACCGACGGTCAACCTGTCATTCATCTTGAACAGGAATCCGGCGTTGCCGCCAACGCCCCATCCATCACCATTCAAATCACTATCAGTGTATAATTTGTTGTGATTATCAGGAAGTTCAGTACTGATAAAGCTCCAGCTGGTTTGCCTCAGGCGGATATCACCCTTCTGGATGGACGCGCCCAATCCGAAATAAAGTTTATCCTCGACCAATTCCCTGGAGATTGTCGGGTGGATATCAAGAACATAGAAATCGCTTCGATGATTCAACTCGGGGTAGACATCGTTCAAATCATACCCCGCCGGTAAATCCATAATGTCCCATTCGGCTCCCGTACCGAAAGGAACGTACATCCCCACTCCCAGGGTCCATCCTTTGAAATTCGGCAGACGGAAAAACCCGGAGAAACTCGGGAAAACGAAATCCTTGTCCTTGGTATACCACTTGGTGCCGTTTTTGTAACCGAGCACATCGTAACCGGAAAGAGTTATATCCGGGGTATACTCGGACCTGGGGGTAATAACCGTTAATGTGGCATTTAACTCGGACTCCTCAAAAGTGGCCAATCCTGCCGGATTCCAGTAACAAGCGGACCAGTCATCGGCAACGCCTCTGAAAGCACCGCCCATACTGATAGCTCTGCCGCCCACGCCCGAAAGAGCTAAACCTCCGGCGTATGCTTCGCATCCGATCAACGCCACCAACACTGCTGATATAAAGAACAGTTTTAGCAACTTCCTCAACATTACACACTCCTGCTAAATTATAAATTACTTATTTCCAATCCGAACAACTCTAAATAAAGGAAAATCAAACGACTCCTTAGCTCCCGTTAAGGGTTTTCGCCGCTTAATATAACATTCCCCGCTCCGGAGCACAATTTCTTTATTAATAATATTTAAGTTTTTCCTTCTATCTCTTTTAACAATATTTTCGCTTCTTCTATGTATTTTTCATCGATAGGCCTTATTGGTTCAAGATTCAATACGTAGTAGAAATGATGCCGGGCTTCCGGATATTTCTTCAATGCCATATATGTCTTGCCTATCTCCAAATGATGATTAATCAATTGAGGATTAATTTCAAGAGCTTTTTTAAAATATTTTGCTGACTCCTCGCGGTCGGCTTCGCCGAGCCCGAGAGGCCCCCTTATCAATTTCGGCTTCCCGGCAACCTCCCGATGCCACCTGCCAAGTATATGCAACGCCCCATCATGCGCCGGATCGATCTCCAGAGCCGCATCGGTTTCCCGCTTGACTTCCTTGGCCAACCCGATGGAACTGAATATCCCCTTGAACAATGCTATCCTGCCGACCGTGCGGGCTACCTGGAAATGCACCTCGGCGTTATCCGGGTTTAACTGCTCGGAACGCTTGAGCAACTGGTACGCCTCTTCGTAAATCTCAAGTTGCTTATCCCGGGGCTGGAGTTCGCCTATATCGGTAAGGCACTTACCGGCTTTGAGATATAATTCCGCGTCGGTAGTATCACTCTTGAGGTGTTCACGGTATATCTCCAAAGCGTCATTGTAATAATACTTATTGTAAAGGCTGTCCGCTTCCGCCAGGTCTCCGCAAAATGCCCAAACGGGCGTGAAGGCGAAAAGCAAAACGAGATATGTGGTTATTCGGTAATACATTATTTAATCATCCGCTGGCCGGGAACCGGTAATTATTATCGGATAAAACTTTACCAAGTTATGAAATTAACAGTATGAGTGTCAAATGTTTTTTACGGAAGTATAAGAGTATCAGCCAATACCCCGTGTGCAAAAGCCTTACTTGACTATTACATTAAATTCAAATATATTATCGTTTTACGAAAGATTGATAACCTATGGAAATACTGACGAGGTTCGCCCAGGAGCTATATACCTTCCTTCCCGCGCTCATAGCGGTTATTTCAGTAGTTATTATAATAATACTTACGAGGTTTATTCTCAATAAACGCTACTCGGGCTCCCCCGGGCACCAGTTCCGTCTTCAATTGATCATCCTTCTGCTTTCCTTTGCCGGGTTGATTATAGTAATACTTTCCCTGCCCATCAGCGAAGGCACCACCGGACAGTTATTGAGCCTCATCGGTATCCTCCTCAGCGCGGCAATTGCCTTATCGGCAACGACCTTCGTGGGGAATATCATGGCGGGACTGATGCAGAGGGCCGTGGGAAGTTTCCGCCCGGGAGATTTTATCCGCGTGGGCGACTATTTCGGGCGGGTTACCGATGTAGGCCTGTTTCACGTGGAAATCCAGACCGAGGACCGGGATTTAACCACAATGCCCAATCTCTACCTGGCCACCAATCCGGTAAAGGTAATCCGCTCATCGGGAACATTGGTTACCGCCGAAGTATCCCTCGGATATGACGTTCCCTATCCCCGAATCAAAGAATGTCTACTCTCCGCGGCGGGCGAAACGGAGCTGGAAGACCCATTCGTTCACATTATTAAACTTGGCGATTATTCAATCACCTACCGTATCGCCGGGCTTCTAAACGATGTCAAGCACCTGCTTTCCAAACGTTCACAATTGAAAGAAAAAATCCTGGACAACCTTCATGGCGCGGGTATCGAAATCGTATCGCCGAGTTTTATGAATCAAAGAGCTGTTGGGGACAAAGTTTTCATACCCGAGAAACCATCGTCCACCACAAAGGAACCTGAAGAGCACAAACCGGCGGAGAAGATTATCTTCGACAAAGCCGAAGAAGCGGAATCAATTGAGAAGCTCAGGGACCGCCACGGGGAATTACAGAAGGAAATCGAGGAACTTAAAACTCAAATCGGGGCGGAAAAGGAAAAGGAGAAAAGGTCGCGCCTTGAAGACCAGCTTAACCTTTCCAAAAAACGGGCGGAACAACTTTCGGATTACATCAAGAAAAAACAGACCGAGGACCCGCCGAAGTGATACTCTTTTGATATCTTTGATTCCGGTAATTACTCATAATCAGTGAGCAATATTTTGAAACCACATGGCACGAATTCTCCATGCGCGCTGTAAGCAAAACCGTAGTAATCATCGAATATGTCGAACTCGACATAACTGTACGGTCAGGTATAGGAAGAACCTACTTCACGGATATTCTGAATATTCCTAATATCGAAGGTAGTGATATAACAGTCATTAACAATATATAGATAATTACAGGAAACCTCAAGATCATAGGAGTTTATACTTAATTCATTGACCTTTACAGGATTAGTCGGATTTGTATTATCGTATATATAAGTTTTAGATAAGCAACTCATAAAAAGTAAATTCCCTCTTGTTTCGACCCCCGTTGCGGTTTCGTCGATCTCAATTGTATGTTCCAAAACTGGATTCGATGGATCCTCTATATCCAATATTTCGACCTTCTTCCATCCCGGGAGATAAACTTTATCGCCGACGGGATAAGTTTTCATAACCTCGAGAGCTGTTCTATAAGTGCTTTCGAGACTGAATTGGCCGTTTTCATCAATATGGAATATTTGTAATATGTTACCGTCATATCCACCATCCAGGATTGCCAAAAGATATTCTCCATGCTTACAAATGGAATGAACATATAAGGTTTGGTCATTTATCACCTCCCTGCAATCGCCCGCGTATACAGGTTGGTATGGATTTGAAATATCAAGAGATACTACGGTGTATTCGGGAAACTGCCATCGGCCCCAGCTCCTTCCAACATATAAATAAACATATTTATCATCCGCGCACACATCATAGCATACAACCTTCATTTCTTCTTTAAAAAGAGGAATAGGATTTCTTAAATCAGCGGTTTCATATATTGATAAACCTCCTGATCCTCTCAGTAGATACAGGTAATCACCATAGACATGATAACCGAATACGCCACCATACTCATCATTATTAACTTCCCAGATAATCTTAAATGAGTGCTCCCTCACTGAAAAACTCCAGGTCTCGCCGATGTGAACATTACCTTCATTATCCAAAGCTTCGATTTTCCAGTAGTATGCGTTATCATATTGAATTAAATCGGAAGCTTCAAAATAGTTCTCCTCTAATCCTTCAGCAACCAGTTCTAAATTAGCGCTGTCATTCCCGAAGTACAGGTCGTAACTATAATTTCTGGATAAATCCTGGTTTTGATGACCCCAGTAAAGAATCTGGTCTGGCGTATTGATTACCGCTTTATCATCCGGTGATGGATACGAAGGCGGGTTATGAACAGGGCTGGGTTCAAACAGGATTTCACCAGAACAACCGATAAATACGCCCCCGACTAACACGAATAGCAGTACAGCCTTAGATATCAAATTGTAATGCATACAGACCTCCTCGGCACAGCATAATACTAATTATATCTTCCTTTTGAAATACTTTCATTTCACAGCGACAATATAGGCGCTTTAAAAATCAATAATCCGTCCTCAAAATTCTGAAACCGTACGCGACATTGAATCCGCCGGGGCTTAGCGCGAACCCATAGTAATCATCCACTATATCAAAACTGGTGTAGCAAAATGGCCCCGTGTAGAAATCTCCTACTTCACGTATCGCCTGAGTATCCCTGATATCGTAGGTCTTGATATAGTTGTAACTCGTTATGTAAAGGTAATCGCCGGTAACGTCCATATCATATATCGTCGCCGGATCCTCATGAATCATCTCCGGTAGATTAATGTTCGAAATGTCGTATATGTATAATCCCTTGTTAGTTGCGGTGAAAAGCAAGCCGTCCTTAACCTTAACCTCCCAGATATCATTCGCGGGAATTGAAATCGAGGATATATTGAACGGATTTGACACATCGGTTATATCCAAAATTTTTATACTACCCTCGCCATAAACAAACGCGTTATCAGCGTAAATGGTAATTCCATAAAGTTCCGTATCTTCTATGTATAAACCAGCGAGGTTGAACTGCCCGTTTTCATCAATCTCGAATATATATAACTCACTCGTAGAACCAATCACGACCACAAAAAGATAATCGCCAGATTTGCGCATATCTCCTACAAAGGGTTTAAAACTGTTAATATACTCGGAGCAATCTCCCGCCAATTGCGGGTCATAAGGATTGGATATGTCCATTGAAACAATGGTATATCGAGGAAATGAAGGGTTCGCTGAGGTCCTTTCAAGCCGGAGATACGCGAACTCATCATCCGCGCTGATAAGCTCGCACTCGATATTCAGATTTTCCTGGAATAAGGGAATACCTGTGCCTAAATCCGAAATATCATAAATCGAAAACCCCTGGTCTCCGCGGGCGAAGTAGGCAAAATCGCCGTTTATGCAGTAATCGAGAACTGCTCCATTATCAGTTTCCCTTAACTCCCAAAGCGCCTCGAAACCCGGATGTTCATCTACCGAAAACCGCCATAAATCGCCCTTATGGGTTTCGCCCTCATTATCTCGAGCTTCAACTTTCCAATAGTAAACATTTTTAAACTGCAGTAATTCAGAAACATCAAAATATTTTTCATCGATATTTTCTGCTATTAGTTCCGGGTTCGCGCTGCCTGCGCCCAGATAGACATCATAGCGGTAATTCCTTCCCAGGTCGTTCATCTCATGACCCCAGTAAAGAACCTGATTGAGCGAACTGACCATAGACATATCATCAGGCGATGGATAAGCCGGCGGATTTTTCGCGGGACCTGGTTCGAAAGATAAATCATCGGAACAACCGATAAATACACTACCGATGAGTATCGGTAATAGAAAAACCTTCAATAATTTTGTATGCATGCGGACCTCCTCAGCATGAGCTTACGCTTAATATACGTTAAATTCCATAAAAGTTACTACTTTTTTATCATATCCCTGTATAAAGACTGTTGCATTCGCTCCAAAGCTGGCGTATCCTTCTCAATTAAGCAAAAGGATTAACATTATGCCGTCGGTTATCGGAATAATATATCTTTTAACAGTGATAATTTATGTCATCCTGGCGGTATTGGTTATTGCCGGGAATACGCGGGAGAATGAGCTTTCCACTGAAAAACCTAAGGTATCAGTAATTGTCGCCGCCCGGGATGAAGAGGAAAATATCGCCGGTTGCGTCCGCTCGCTTTTAAATCAGGATTATCCCGCACATCTGCTGGAGATTGTGATTGTCAACGACCGCTCCGGGGATAATACATATTGGGAAGCGGAGAAAGCCATTGGCGGAAATGCCGGTATAAAATTGATAAACTCGCGTACTCCGCCGGAAAACTTAACCGGCAAACAGAATGCCATGAAAGCCGGTATCGAAAAATCATCCGGGGATATTATCCTCTCCACCGACGCGGACTGCGCTGTTCCCCCCGGTTGGATCTCATCGATGGTTAAGCATTTTAAAGACGATACCGGATTGGTAGCCGGTTTTTCCACGCCGGGATTTTCTGGATGGTTTTCGGCGTTGCAGGCGCTGGATCATATCTTCCTGCTTTCGGTAGCGTCCGGATTCGCCGGTATGGGAATCCCCCAGAGCTGTATCGGAAACAACATAGCTTTCCGGCGGGAGGCTTATGGGCAAATCGGCGGCTACGATGGTATCGGTTACACCGTAACCGAGGATGTGGGACTTCTCAAGAAAATCGTGAGCGAAACCGCCTGCAAAGCGGTTTTCAACCGCGAACAGGAAGCGCTGGTTAAAACCAAATCCGCGAACTCGTTTTCCGAACTTACCCGCCAGCGGATGCGCTGGCTTGTGGGCGGCTATTCCGCAAGCCCGTTAATGCTTCCGGTATTGACAATTACTTTTCTATCAATAGTTTTATCGGCGCTAACGATTGTATTATACATACCGGTCGGTATAACAACCCTTTGCGCTTTGGCCCTCATTCTATTCCTGGGGGCGAATTTATCGATACTTTTAAGCAACTATCATTTTACCGGCGCTTCGAAAGTTGCAATATGGTATTTACCATACCAGTTGTTTTTCATTATATACAGTATTTATTTCGGCCTCCTCTTCGTTCTGGGAATCCGAAATGTTAAATGGAAAGGAAGAATTTACAGATAAAAAGGAGACACCTATGGACGAAAAACAGCTAAACGGAAAGGATATCCCGCTTCTCGACAATTTAGCCGCCAACCGCACATTTCTGGCGAATGAACGGACATTCCTCTCGTTTTTGAGAACAGCGTTGACCATGTTTATCGCCGGGGCAACGTTTATAAAATTTTTCGATTCGGCTATCCTGACCTGGATTGGATGGGCGTTTATTCCGGTGGCGGTATTTACTGCTGTTGCCGGGGCAGTGACCTACCACCGCATGAAATGCCGCATCCTAAAACTCGAGGGGATAATCGAGAATTGCCCGGGCATTATGAGAACTTTATTGCCCTGGTTAAGATAAAAATTATTCGCCGATTATTTTGACCAGGATACGTTTTCGGCGCATCCCATCGAATTCGCCGTAGAATATCTGTTCCCATGGACCGAAATCGAGTTTGCCATCAGTTACCGCGACAACTGCTTCCCTGCCCATTATAGTGCGTTTCAAATGAGCATCGGCATTGTCCTCGTGGGTATTATGCCGGTATTGCGAATGCGGTTTTTCCGGGGCGAGTTTCTCCAGCCAATCTTCATAATCCTGGTGGAGACCTGACTCATCATCGTTTATGAACACCGAGGCGGTGATATGCATGGCGTTGCAGAGAACAAGACCTTCCCGGATACCGCTTTCCTGCAGACATTCCTCGACCTGGGAGGTGATATTTATCAGCTGCCTTCTCTGGGAAACATTAAACCATAATTCCTTACGAAAACTTTTCATTTATTATTCCTCCTGTGTTACTTCACTATTTTTATAACCTGTTTAAACTTGTCTCCTTGAGCAAGCTGGAGCATCTCGAAGAGCGCCATCTCCACGCAGGTCAGTTTCGCCCCTTCATCCCGCATACGGGTCAGGCCGATTTGATAACTCGATTCGAATCGGGATGAAACCGCGTCGCCGAGAAGGTGAACCTCATATCCCTCTCGCAATAAGTCCATGGCAGTCTGATAGACGCAGACATGGGCCTCAATACCGGCGATGAGCGCCTGCTTGCGCCCGGTCGAACGCAGTTGTTCCATGAATTCTCCGTTGCCGCAACAACTGAAAGTGTTTTTAGCCAGGGGTTCCATGCCCTCCAGTTTCTCCGCGATTTCCGGGGAGGTAGCGCCCAGTTTCTCCGGTATCTGTTCATTCCATATTACGGGGATACCAAGAATTTTCGCGCCTTCTATCATCGTGCGTATATTCTTAAACAGATTTTCCTTATTATGCATCAGGGTCGCAAGCTTTCCCTGAATGTCTATCAGTACAAAAACGGCATTATCAGCTGTTAACATTATAACTCCTTGCTATTGATTTCGAACATCTTTCATTTACAGCCAACGGAACGCGCCGGCATCATGTTCCGAATTAAACGCCCAATAAATAATCGAAGGCGTTTTCACGCAATAAAAAAAGCGCCCGACTTGCCGGGCGCTTAAACAATCAACACGTATTATCTTATTTAATATGGAATCTAACCCATCTGCTCTTCCATGCGTTTCCTTCGTAATCCCAGGCAACCATGAAGTAATAATAGTATCCCTTGCAAATCTGGTCCTGGTAGTCTTTAACATCCCATACTATTACTTCCGGAATATTACCGGTTCCATCCAAAACCCGGACCGCTCTATTTTCCATGGTGCTGAAATTAACCGGCGATGTCGGCGGTTTATCATGGATGTACAGCTTCCATTTCATAAACTCCACACCATCTGTTGATTGCAGAAGGAATATCATCTGTTTGCGCCAGCTTATTGAAAGGTCTTCCACCCGCCCCATCAGGCGCATCTGCTGCCATTCTTTATGGGATGGCGGGACGGTGATATAATAATCCCCCTCGCCTTCATCATACGATGAGCGATTCTTGGGTTCAACCATCAGCGAGGCGAATTCCTGTGAAAGCTCCTGCTCGGTCGGGTGGCGCACATTGCCGGCATAGTCAATCTCATGTCTCGCGCCGTCGAATTCGTAAATAATCGAAATGGTATGCCTGCCCCCGCCGAGTTCCTGGTCGCCATTGTATAATCTGTAAAGGTCATCCTTGATATTGATAACCTGGTATGAATAGTCGAATCTCCAGTGGTCGTATTCATGGCTAAGCCTCAGGGACATACCCGCGCCGAATGCCGATATATCCTTGCGCCCGGTGTAACTGGCCCTGAGCGCCCAGCTTTTTGGCTGATTGTAGAGAAACCATTGCTCAATACCGACATTTAAGAAGCCCTGTGTCTTATCCAGACCTACATCCTCCGCCTGGGGGATGGCTGTGCCGAGAAAGATAGTGGTCGGTTCCTTGGGATTACGGGTGGACAACGCCGCCGCCGCCCGGTAGACGCGGACGCCTTCGAACATATAACCAATATCGAAAGAATTGCCGCCCCCGAGATTAACCGTACCCCCGTTTAATACAGCCTTCTCCTGGGTCAGGTTATCGACCGAAGCCCCTATACGCAGTGAATTTTGCCAGGTCCTGAAAAATAATCCCATCCCATATTCGCCGAAACTGTAATTATCATCCGGCGGGTCCGAACCAAACAAGTATTTATAGCTTAAACCCGCGGAAAAATGCGGATTCAGAGAACGGGCAAAAGAGATAATGGCCTGTTTATCACTCTTGATAAAATTATCTTCCAGCCCAAGCATACCAGTATTAAACGCCGCCTGGGTGCCAGACTGGAAAGTCAGGCCAACGGTTCCTATTCCATGTATATATTTTACGCCGCTGAACGTAGCTACGCCGCCGCCTTCGGTCCCCTGCCCCGAATACATCGGAACAAGCTGGAAACCCCGGATAAATCCGAGGCCCGCGGGATTAATCATCGCGCATGCCGGGTCATTGGCTATGGCGGTGAATCCGGGGCCGAGCGCCGTCGCTCTTGCCGACACAAGTTCCGGCGCGGCATAGTATAAGAAATATCCATTCTGTCCTATGGCAATGCCACTGTGCGACAGTATTAGAACCGCCGCCAACGCGAACAGGATAAGCTTTGATCTCGCGTTCTGATTCATAATGCTCTCCTTTACTATAATTTAGAATAACATTTTTATCGTAAACCGTGCGCCGGAGTAATCATCATCCAATCCCGCGCTATTACCCGCGTTGCTGATATCCCCATACCATGCTGAAATCGAACCAAGGAGATGGCTTTTATAAAGGTATTCCACACTACCTCTCAATTCATGGGTTTTCTCCACCACCCCGGTAGGAAAATCCTCGCTGTATTCCGGTACATCCATCCAGGGCTCATCCCATTCAGCTTCAATACCACCTTCGCCGTTTCTGCGATAGCTGTATTCCAATTCGCAAAACAGTTTGCCTGACGGGCGGTATGTTAACGCAGTGTAAATCATATCGCCGTCATTGCCCAATGGATGCCCTATCTCGTAACCCCGGTTCAGGTATTTATTGCGGTCGTGGGGCTGATTATAGGTCCAGTTCGTTACTCTGGCGTACTCGATTCTGATGTCAAAGAACTCTAAGGCGGGAATACCCGCGTGAAACAACCCAAGCAGGACGCCGTATTCGGACGGTTCGTTGTCCGCCCGGGTCTTGCTCTCAACCTGGATGTCATCAATCAAAAGCTGTCCATAGATTTGGGTGGCGGACATCAAATTCAACCTGAAGTCCGCTTCTATTAACGTATTATCGTCAAGGCCCTGATTCAATTGAGCCCCATGCAGGAAAAACAGGGGCAAAGCATAGTAAACTTCGGGATTTCTACCCACTCCCCCGTAAATCACGAACTCTGAAAATCCCAGCGTTAACCGGGGATAAGGTTTCAGAATCAACCTGTGCCCGGAAAGGTATCGCTGTTCATAAGAACCGGTGGAGTCTCTTTGAGAATCGAGGACAATGCTGACTGACGATAACTGGATATTCCGATGAATGTTATAAGACAACTCCAGACCATCGTAGGGCATTGAGTAACCGCTCAATATCATACTGCCGGTCTTTCCCGGTCCCCAGTTGAGCCTTCTCCTGCCGAAATTAATGTTGAGTTTTTCCGTTTTGTAGGCCGCGTAAACCGAAGCGCCGTACCCCCCGAATCCCCTCCATTTTTTGCCCCGGTAACGGGGGTTATCCTCGAGGGAGCTTTCAATCGTATAACGCGTGGTAAAGAAAAGGTTTCCGGCGCTGTATTCTACCCTCGGAAACAATCCCCACCTGAATGTTGAATCGCCTTCGGAATAAACGGTCCCATAAGCCTCGAAACCCGCGGTAATATCCTTTTTCACTTCGCCGCCCAGCCTGGTGTTTAAATATTCGTATGCGTTTCTCGCGGATTTATCGAACTTATCGGGATTAATTTGGGAAAGCAGACGGCGGATTAAATCCGCGCTGTATGGACGGTCGTAAAAACGTGTTTGCGTAAGGCAACCGTTCGCCTGCAGTACATCAAGAGCATAATAGACGCTTTCGAAGGCGGGCTCATTCAGGGGAAGGTCGCCGCGAATAGGTTCGATGAATTCAAACCCGAACGCGTAATTCACCGGCCCTGATATCAGTATTACAAACGTGAGGATTACTATGATTAATTTCATGGCATTTTAGCTCCAGAAACCTATTTGCGATAGCTTGAATGAATATTCCCTGAGTATATCTTTTAGCTGTAAAGCGGCCATCTTGGGAGAAAGCCTGGCGCTGGCGGCATAGTAGCCGCTGACCAGCTCTCCGAAAGAACGTACCATATCTTTCTGGTTGTCGGTCAAGGGCTTGTTAATAGCCGCGGCGTTGCCGGAGTTGTCGACATAGAGATTCTTCAGGAACGGATATTGTTTTATTAATTTATCCCGGCATCTTTTCAGCTCACGGGACGCGATATAACCTCCCAGTATTTTCCTTATGCTGTGCGAAACCTGGTTAAGCGATTCGAGGAGCAATTCCAAATCTTCCTCGTTACTGCGTGAGCGGGATAGACTGCCGCTGGATTCCGAACCGGAATTCGCCTTCCTTATAAGGTGCAGGACCTGCTGGCGGATGGCGGTTTTTAAAAATATGGTATCTACCTCATCCTGGGCTAACGCGAGAAGCGAATAATGCTCGCCGATAAAGGTCATTGCCAATCCGTTGGAAAAATTCATGGTCAGCAGTCCTTCATTTAATCCGGAATTGTAGAGATTTCCGATAGCCGTCGCCAGTATCAACAGGTCGTTGTCTTCATACCTGGCCGGAAACCGCCTGTAAATTTTCGATTCTTTCCTGTCCAATACTACCACTCCCCGAACACCCGGGACTGATTTGATATTGTGCAGAACGCTATCCATGCCTGGCAACTATTTCCTCCATCTGTTTTATCGCCGATTCGGGCTTGGGGTTTTCCGCTGAAAGTATCTTATCTTCGAAACTGACCCAGCAGATGCCATTGCCGGCGCTTTTAAATACAGCCTTATCGAATTGACCGGCATTGAAGCGCTCTGAAAGTATTCCCGCCATTGCCGCCAGGGCCGGCGCCGATTTGGCGATTATTGAATCCCGTTCCTCGTCGGCTGTATAAAGAATCGCGCCATCCTGGTCAAATATGGTCAATCCCTTGAAACCGCTCATTGAACGGGTCTCATCGATAAGATCATCAGAAGCCTTTTGCTCCTCGACTGCTTTAGAATAGGCGTCTTCTTTCCCAAGATTTTGCGACTTTACAACCTTTAGCGTCTTCTCATAGACTTTGGCATGCTGAACCCGCAAAAACTCATCGGCCGAACGGCGGTCCTCATCTGAAGAAAGCTCCCTGTTCCAATCTTCAGCCTCCTTAAACAGCACAGCTCCGTTGAGGATTACTGTAGTTATAACCCTTAAAGTGGGATATGTTGAAAATTCTGTCTGGATATGAACTGTTCCGGCGGGGTGTTTTATATAGGATAATTGCCCTCCGGGAACATTATATACTGGTTTATCGACCTGGGCCATACTCTATCGAATCGGGGGTTTAAGTAATATCTCTAAACGGCTTCCATCATACTAATTATCGGGGTTTAGGCGCTTTTCCTTTATGCTCAATTTCTCAAGATATTATTAGTTTGGAGAACTATAACAGCCACCGGCTATATAAATTAATAACACCTCACAATTTAGTTAATTTTTGTTTGTCAATAGCGTAATTGATGACTATTTTAACACAGCTCATGCCGCAACATATGTTAATAAATATCGTAATTATAGGAAGGAAAGCTTGAGCAAAGAAAAAGAGAGAGAGCTGATAAGCGCGGCATTGAATGGTGACCAGAGAGCGTACCAACAACTGTTCGAATTACATCGCAACGCGATTCACCATATCATAATACGGATAGTGCGCAACCATGAGGAAACCCGCGACCTGGTACAGGAAACATTCATAAAAGCCTTCAGCTCGCTGGAAAGCTACCGGTCGGAATACCGATTCAGTACCTGGCTTTATAAGATCGCCGCCAACAGCTCGATAGATTTTTTGCGCAAAAAGAAAATCGACTCTTTTTCTCTGGACAAGCCGATAAAAACAAAAGACGGCGAAGTCGAGATGGAGCTTCCCGACAATACGTATAATCCTGAAAAGGATTTTGCCAACAAGGCCAAAAGGTTCTCCATCGAGGAGGCTATCGACTCGCTTCCGCCTAAATACCGGGATGTGATTGTAATGCGCCACCAGGAAGACAGGTCTTACGAAGAAATAGCCGAACAACTGCGTATCCCTGTGGGAACAGTAAAGGCCCGTATTTTCCGGGCCCGCGAGCTTTTGAAAAAGAAACTGAAAGGTATACGCTAATCCGGCATATATCGGCGAATGAAAGAGAAAACAATGAAAATGTTCTCGGTTTTAAAATACTCGCTTATTGCGGCATTATTGATACTTCCAAATATGGGCAATGCCGTAGAAGAAAGCCCGGAGGCGATTGACAGTAAAAAGCTTAAGGAGCTTGAGCAACTAATCGAGAATATAGAGACTGAAATCCCCAACCAGGTTGTCATTTATGAGTTATACATGGAAAATGGCAAGGTGGAAGTTTATACCGAGGATGGAGAAAGCTACACATTCTTGCTAAAAGAAGGGCAAACCACCCTCCCGCCAATCCCCGGAATGGCCCCGATTGTAATTCCAGAAATAGATATCAAATTGCCCGACAAGATCGGTGATGCTATAGCGCCGGCCAAGGGTATCAAAACCGGAGATATACTTAAACTCGGCCAGGATGTAATCGTAGAGGAAGCCGAAGAGGTCTATGGAAGTATTACCGTAGTTAGCGGTGATATTATCGTACGGGGCAGGGTCGAGGGTGATGTAACCTCGGTCAACGGCGATGTTCTCGTGGCATCCACCGGAAAAGTTTTCGGAAACGTATCAGCTTTTGGCGGTACCGTAGAACGCGAATCCGGATCTGTGGTCACCGGGGAAAAGGTGGAAGCTACCGCCTACGGCTTGCGGAAACCGCATATATCTTTTCCTTTCTCAGCGGTCTTTTTCGCGCTGATCGTACTGGTATTCTCCCTGACGGCGGTCACAGTAGCCCCCAAAAACGTTGCCAAGGTCCAGAAGGCCATAGAATCCAATGTTTTTAAAACATTCTTCCTCGGATACCTTTTTATAATGGCTCTGCCGCTGGCAATGTTAATCCTGGTGATAACAGTCGTGGGGATACCGGTAGCGGGTATTGCCGTACCCGTTTTGACCGCCGCGGCTATAATAATGGGATTTTCGGCATTGAGCAATATCGTTGGCGCGCGCTTTTTAGAAATAACCAGGTCCCCCGAAAAATCAAAGGTGATAAACGTCCTGATAGGCGGGGCGCTGATGTTTGCCCTTCTTATCGTAGGTGTGCTATTTGACTCCATCTTTGGTATCTTTGGTTCAATAAGCAATATTTTTAAAATTATTGGAATTGTTATCCTTTGCTGCATCGTTCTGCCAATTTCGTTCGGCGCATCCGTACTTACCGTCCTTGGAACAAGGCCGAGGGAAAGCCAGGGAAAATCTGGTGAGATTAAGGCAGTTTTCCGCGTGGAATAGAACAAATATCCATCGGTTAAGCCGATAACAATACTAAGGGGCAGGATTAAATATATATAAATCTGGACTTGTATTTCACAAGCAAGGATATTAGATTGTTCGGGCAATAAGCAAATTTCTTATGGATGGACGTAATTTAAAGATCAGGCTGATAAGTGATATCGACTCCTTCATATCTTTTGAGGAATCATGGAATAATTTCCTGGAGCAGTGTGTCAATAATGATTTCTTCCTGAGTTACAACTGGTTCAAAACCTTCTTCTCAACTCAACGTTTCTCCGGGAACTTAAGAATCCTCGTTTTTGAAGAGGGGGGGCGGATATTGGGAGCGGCGCCGCTGGTTAAAGACAGGGGTACAATACGTACTCCCGGCGGCTGGAAAATCCCCATATCGGCCAATAAGATACATTTTATCGCCGATGACCTCGCGCCCCGCTGTGATTTTCCGGTAATAGACAATCCCGAACCGGCTCTGACCAAAATCGCCGAATATCTCGCCAGCATTTCATCCGAATGGGAGATTATCGCTTTCAGGCAAATACCGGATTCATCGCCCAATCTGCCGGTATTGAAACGGATTTTCGACCGTTTCAATCTCGATACGATAATTACCGACGATTCCATCTGCCCTTACCGTGTTTTCAATCATTCGGACCCCCAATCTAAATCCCAAATGATTTACCCATCGAGCGCCCGCCAGGAAAGACTCATAAACAAGGGATTGCGCGAGTTAAAAAAGAAAGGCAAGGTGGAGATTAAAACCAGCAGGAACGGCGACCTGTCGATACTTGAATCCCACATCGCCGAGATAGAATATGAAAGCTGGAAAAGAAAACAGAAACGCAGGCTTTTCAGCAACGATATGGCCGAATTTACCTCCATGCTAATGAAATCGGCGGCGGTATCAGATCAGCTTTTTGTTATATTATTATATTTCAATGAAATCCCCATCGCCTATAATCTGGGTTTTATCTATAAGAATAAATACTACAGTTACTCCTCAGCTTACAAGGAAAGGTTCGCGCACTACAAGCCGGGATATATATTACACAGAGAGGTAGTACGTATTATGGATAATATGAACCTCGAGGAACATGACTTCCTCATGGGCGACAGCAGGTATAAACGCAGTTTCTGTAATAATGTCCGCCAAAACCACCTGATACGGGTCTTTAATTCACATCCCGCCTCCCGGACACTCTTTACCATATTCAGGGGGATTCGCCCCTTGTACAAACAGTTCAAGAAATCCCTTTTTCCTGCTCGCAACGGGGATTCCAGCAAATATTTATAATTTCTATTTTCCGCTGATTAAAACCGCTATCGGCTTGAGCGGTTCAATATTCTCGCAGGATATTTTAATCGCCGCGGTGATAGGCACCGCGATAATCATCCCCGGTATCCCCCACAACCATCCCCAGAAAATCAAGGACAGCAATACAATCAAAGGCGAGATATTGAGGCTTCTGCCCATAAACGACGGCTCGATAAAATTGCCCATAACCGATTGAATGCCTGTCAGGATAAGGGCGACGAAAAACACCCGGGGTCCGAACCCATATTGAACAAAACATACGATGATAGGGGGTATAGTGGAAATTATCGAACCGATTGTCGGGATAAAATTTAATATAAATATAATAAACGCCCACATGATGGGAAAATCGACCCCGAAAGACCATATCACCAGGAACGACAACCCGGCGGTAGCCAGGCTTATAAGGGTTTTGACAACGAGGTACATCTGGACCTGGGAGTTTATTGTAATCAGTACGTTTTCGAACAGCTTAGCCCTTTTCTCACTGAACATCCGGTAAAGCCTTTTCCCAACATTCCGCCGACCCGGTATAATAAACAGGGATAGAAGCACCACCATGAATACCTTGCTCAAAAAATTAAAGAATGAACCGAGGGTGGATGAAACCACCTTCGGGAGCGATGCGTCCTGTATGGCTTTTTTCCAATCAAGGGTTTCGAAATACTCCTTCGCGTCGGGCAGCGGTATCTCGAAATAGTTCAAAACATCCTGAACCATCAATGTTACCCGGGCTTCATACTTGGGGAACTCCTGGATGAAATCATTACTCGAGCTGTAGAGAATCAATCCCAGCAGGTAAAGAACGGAAAATACAATAACCACCATTATCAGCATCGCCAGCCATAACGGGAATCTTCTTCTGGTCAAAAATTCAACAACCGGCCCCAGCAGGTAAGACAGGAATACGGCCACGAATAGAGGAAGCATTATGGAGCGCAGTTGCCTCAGGACCACTACAACAAGGAATGCCACAATGATCCCCAGGAAGAACGCTACCATCCGCAGTATTTTTTCGTTTTCAGTTATAACCATAATATATTAAAACTATCGGCAAACAATTATATACACAAAATGTCCCGATATTCAATTAAATAATAAAATTTCAAAAATTTTTAATGATTACCCCTTAAAAGGCGCAGGGAGTTTGAAATAACGATAAGCGACGCCCCCATATCGGCGAATACGGCCATCCACAATGTGGCCCAACCAAGTACGGTCAATATGGCAAACACTGCCTTGATTCCCAGCGCGAGGGCGATATTCTGCTTGATAATATTCATTGTCCGCCGGGAAAGATGAAAGAGCCGGGGCAGTTTGTTAAGGTCATCGCCGACTATAGCGATATCGGCGCTTTCCAGGGCGGCGTCGGTGCCGCCGCTTCCCATGGCGATACCCAGGTCAGCTTCAGCCAATGCCGGGGCATCGTTGATACCATCGCCGACCATCGCGGTTAAGCCCTCCTTTTTTAACTTCCTTATAATATCAAGCTTATTCTCAGGATGAAGGTCCGAATAGTAGCTATCGGCCCCTATTTCTGAGGCGACCGCCTCGGTAGTGTTATGGTTGTCTCCGGAGATAACGGTTATTTCTTTTATATTTTCTGAGCGAAGCTTTTCAATCGCTGTTCGCGCTTCAGAACGAATCGAATCCGCGACCGCGATTACTCCCTCTATTTCATCATCCGTACCCAGCAAAACCGCGGTCCGCCTGCTGTTCTCTATTCCCTCGAGCTTGCGGTGGAATTGAGGATCACACAATCCCTTTTCCTCGAAGAAGGTGTGATTGGCGGCATAATACTTTACGCCTTCAACCAAACCGGCAACACCGCTCCCGGGAATCGCCGAAAAACCTTCTACTTCCCTTAATGTCCCTGCACGTTTTTCGGATTCGGCTACTATTGCCGCGGCCACCGGGTGCTCGGAATACCTTTCCAGCGAAGCGGCTATCGAAACAATACCGGTTTCATCAAGACCACCGGCGCTTATAACTTCCACTACCCGCGGTTCGCCGTAGGTAATTGTGCCGGTTTTATCGAGAGCCAGTATCGATACTCCCGACGCCCTTTCCAGGAATACTCCGCCCTTAATGAGCAATCCATCCCGGGCGGCGGATGTAAGCCCGGAGACGAAAGAAACCGGGGTGGAGATAACCAGAGCGCATGGACAGGCGATAATCAACAGTACCAACGCGCGGTAGAACCATTCGCTAAACTCCGCGGCAAATAAAAGCGGAGGAATCGCGGCGATGAGCACGGCGCCGATTACAACCAGCGGGGTATAATACTTAGCGAACCTGTCCACGAATAACTGCACCGGAGCCCGCCTCGACTGGGCTTCCTCCACCATCTGGATTATGCGGGCGACCGTGGAATTCTCGTAGAGGGCGTCCACTCTCATGGTCAGCGCCCCTTCGCCGTTTATACTGCCGGCGAACAACCTCTCGCTTTCCTGTTTAATTACCGGTACCGACTCCCCGGTTACCGGGGACTGGTTTACCGATGAGGTTCCATCGATTACGGTTCCGTCAAGAGGGATGGACTCGCCAGGGCGTATTAGCAAATTCTGCCCGATTTGAACAGATTCCACGGGGACATGCTTTTCGGAACCATTATCGATTACATTGGCAGTTTTCGGGGTCAAATCCATCAGTTTTTCGATAGCGCTCCGGGCGCGGTTCATACTCCGGTTCTCAAGAAGCAATGAGAGTGAAAACAGGAAAATTACCATAGCCCCTTCGCTCCACTCACCAAGGATAATCGCCCCGATTACGGCGATACTCATCAGGAAGTTCATATCCAGCGACAGTTTAAGCGCCGCCTTGAATCCTTTATAGGCAACTTTGTACCCGCCGGAGATAATGGCGGTTACGAACGCGCCAATATAAAAATATGAAGCTGAACCGAGGTAATCGAGCAGGATACCGGCAACGGCGGCGATACCGGAGATAATTGTCGGAATCGCGTTAAAAGTCTTACGCTTATCTTCGGATGTTTCGGGAGTGCGGTAACGGGCTGAGTAACCATATCCCTCGATATTTTTAACCAGGAAATCGGCATTAACCGTATCGGAGCTGTAGTCGATGTTAATAGTTTTTGAAACCAGGTTCACCCGGGCATTCTTTACGCCTTTTAAATCTTTCAGCCCGGTTTCGAGCTTCCTGGCACAGTCGGGGCAGTCCAGACCATCGATATTTAATTTGCATTCCCTTGTTGTTTTATCAGCCATAACTATAATAAGTTGAACATATATTCAACTTATCTCCTCCCTGCAATGTTCCCCGGCCAATGCCAGCAATGCCGGGATATGATAATCATCAAGCGAATAGTAATTCTCCCTCCCCTGGCGGCGTTTCTTTACCAAGCGGTTTTCTCTCAGCACCTTAAGCTGATGGGATGTCGCCGAGACACTCATCCCCACAATCGAGGCAATCTCCCCGACCCTTTTCTCGCTGTCCAATAGGGAATACATGATTTTCAACCTGGTGTTGTCCGCTAAAACTCCGAATAACGAAGACATACGGAGTAACAGCAATTTTTCAGAATCCGGCTTCATTAAATCCGCCAATCATTAGGATTACTTGAACATCTATTCAAGTATATGTAATCGGCAAAGAATGTCAAGTCTTGAAATTTCTTTTTATCATGGCGATATGGGAACGGAATCCGAACTTTTCATAGAAATCAACTAAATCCTTGTCACAGACGAGGTCAATTCCATATAAACCTTCGAATTTGTACATCAACCTTTTCACCAGCCCGGTAGCAATTCCCTGTTTTCGATATTCGGGGAGTACTTCCAAAAGCGGTATAAACGCGCTTAAGACATTATCAGATATGGCGTTTATAAATCCAACCACATTGCCGGTTTCATCATCTATGGCAATTACAACCTCCGCGCTGTTTCTCAGTATCCGAAGGTGTTCCTCCGGGGTGACCTGCCGTTTCCATCCCTTAAAAAAGCCTTTTAGCTTTCCGGGCGATATGCCTTTTACGGTATCCGAGTAAATTATCATGATCACCTGCTCCTTTAATAGTCGTTTATTACTGCAATTATACATCTTGGGGGCATTGTTTCCATAGAAAAATACCGTGCGAACTATTGAATTATCTAACAAAATCTAAACACAATTCTAACATTCAATCATTACCATCACCCGGATGTTAAAAACATCATCGTTATTTAATGGAGGAGTTATGAGTAACAAAAAGCTACTGTTTATTGGGGCAGTGATGGTATTTGCCGTTCTGCTTTCCGCATCATGGTTAGGCGCGGCTACCCTGAAAGGGTATGTCAGAGACGCCAACACAGGCGAGGTATTGTACGGCGCCAGCGTTTATGTTAAGGGAACGCAGTATGGCGCGCCCACCGACCGTACCGGCAGGTACAGTATACCCAACCTTCCCCCCGGAGAATACACGGTTGTCTATTCTTATCTCGGCTATGACGAGATGAGCAAGACCGTGGATTTAGGCAGCGGCGAAGCGGTTATAGAAAATATAACCCTTGAACCGAGACTGGTGGAGATGGAACCTGTTTTCGTGGTCGGTATGCGCCAGGGCCAGACCAAGGCTTTGAACCAGCAGAGAACCGCCGAAAACATCAAGAATGTAGTAGCGGCGGATTTGATCGGCCGTTTCCCGGACCCGAACTCTGCAGAAGCGCTCCAGCGCATTCCCTCGCTCTCAATCCAGCGGGACCAGGGTGAAGGCCGCTATGTATTAATACGCGGCACCGAGGCCAGGCTGAACTCGGTCATGATCAACGGCGAGAGAATTCCCTCGCCTGAAGGAGATATCCGTTCGGTAGCGCTGGACGTTATCCCGGCTGATGTGCTCTCGTCAATTGAAGTGAACAAGGCTATTACCCCGGATATGGACGCCGACGCCATCGGCGGTTCGATAAACCTGGTTACCAAGAACGCGTTCGATTTCGAGGGTCCGGTTTTAAAAGCCTCGCTGGGTAGCGGATATAATGATATAGTAGGCGATGCTATCTACCAGAACTCGTTAACCTATGGCAATCGTTTCGGCGAAGGCAAAAAGTTTGGTCTTCTGGTCAACGCGAGTTACTATAAAACCAATCGCGGCTCAGACAACAATGAAATGAGCTGGGCCGACACCGGCGATATTGAAGATATCGAGGAAGACAACGGGATCGATATTCCTTCGGGGGCCAATGTAATAAATGAGCTTGACTTAAGGGATTATGTACTCACCCGTGAACGCCTGGGATTGAGTGCTAATTTCGATTACCGTCCCGATGAAAACAATTCGTTCTACATCCGCTCTTTATACAACAGGTTCGGCGATTCCGAGCACCGCAGGAGAATGGTCGTTGTATTCGACGATGCCAGTTCCTACTCTAACGTAGGCAATTCCTCCGGTAACCTGACCGAAGCGACATTCGAACGCGAATTGAAGGACCGCTACGAAGTCCAGAGGATTTACAGCATCTCCGGCGGAGGACGGCACCTGTTCTCTAATATGGAGCTTGACTACAACCTGTCTTTCTCCCATGCCGAAGAGGAGGAACCTGACCGCCGTGATATTAATTTTGTGCAGGAAGGCGTGGACTTGAATTATAACACATCCGATACAGACCTTCCCAAGTTCGAAGTAACCGGCGGCGGCGACCCGTACGACCCCTCTCTCTACGAATTTGACGAGTTGGTGCTCTCGGACAATCTGACAACGGATGAAGATATAACCGGCGAAGTTAATTTCCAGCTTCCGTACAAATTCAACGAGATTCCTGGTAAGCTAAAACTGGGCGTCAAATACAGGGGTAAAACCAAGGACCGCGAAAATGATATCCGCGTTTATGACGGCTACGCCGGCGACCTTTCCCTCGCAGATGTCGCAGGCGGCTTCGAGGACAAGGATTTCATGGGCAACGAATACGAAATAGGTCTTTCCCCCGATCCCAATAATGTTAAGAGCATGGTCGACAACAACCTCAGCGATTTCGAGCTTAACGAGGACGATACGCGCGAAGAATCCGACGGCGAAAGTTATGAAGCCAGTGAGGACGTTTTCGCGGGTTACCTTATGACCCAGGTTTATTTCGGCAAATTGATGGTACTTCCCGGCGTTCGGGTGGAGATGACCCAGCTGGATTACACCGGTAATGAGATCGTGTTTAATGAAGATGGTGATTACGAAGCCACTAACGAAGTTCAGGCTGATGATGATTATATGAACATCCTGCCCATGGTTCATTTTAAATATGAACTTAACAAGCGCACCAACCTGAGACTCGCGTTCACCAACACCATCGCCCGTCCAAACTATTTCGACCTGGTACCATACCGGTACGTGAACCGCGAAGACGAGGAACTCGAACGCGGTAACTCCGAGCTGGATCCCACAACCGCTTACAATATCGATTTTATGGTCGAGCATTACCTCCCCAGCCTCGGTTTAGTCTCCGCCGGGGTTTTCTACAAGCAACTTAACGATTATATTTACATGCGTGTATCCGACGGCACCGGAGCTTTTGACGGTTACGAAGTCCTTCAACCGGTCAATGGAGAATCGGCTACATTGTATGGATTCGAAGTTGCCTGGCAACAGCAGTTGACTTTCCTCAGCGGATTCCTGAATGGATTCGGTGTATATGCCAACTATACCTACACCGATTCGGAAGCCGAATTCCCGGACCGCGAAGGCGAAAAAGCCACTTTGCCGGGACAGGCCGAACATGTGGCTAACTTCGCGCTCTCTTATGAGAAATACGGTTTCTCCGGGCGCTTAGCGGTTAACTACCACGGTAAGTATATCGAAGAGGTCGGAGGAAGCCCTGAAGATGACGTTTATTATGACAACCATCTCCAGCTCGATGTTTCCGCCAGCCAGAGGATTGTTCCCGGGCTGTACGGTTTTGTCGAAGTGCTTAACCTGACCGATTCACCGCTCAGGTACTACCAGGGCAGTGAAGACAGGCCTATCCAGAGAGAATTCTACTCCTACTGGGCGCATGTCGGTTTGAAATTCGAATTATAATTTCATTACTGTGTTGACTCGGAGCGGGCTTACCACTATGTTAAGTCCGCTCTTTTCAATTGATAAAACTAAGGAGGCTGGATTGACCAGAAACATATTTTTGCTGACAGCTGCAATTCTAATTTCAATCGGATTTGTATCAGGATGCGGTGAGAAAGAAAAAAAGAAAACCACCGTTGTCGTTCCCGAAACCTGTTTCACCGACCGCGATGAGACAATGGACATAGACAGCCCGGCGATATGGCATGGCCCCGGCGGCCGGCACTGGCTCTTCGCCACCGCTAAATCCGCCGACGTGGTCCTCGTGTATGACGCCGTCACCGGAGAAACCATAGATACTATCGGAGTCAGCGGAACCGGAGAAATCCAATTCGACCGCCCCAATGGAATCGCGGTCTTCGACAGCCTCCTCTTCGTAGTTGAACGCGACAACAAGCGGGTGCAGGTGCTCGCGTTGCCGTCATTTGAGTTCGTAAGTTTTATCGGAGATACAATCCTGCGCCGTCCTTACGGTATCGCTGGTTTTAAAAACCCCGACAAATCATACACTATCTACATTACGGATAATTACGAAACCGAAGATGGGCAAATCCCCCCCGACAGCCTTCTTGACGAACGTGTCAAAAAATGGTCCTGCGGATACAGGGACGGGGGATTTACATCGTTTTATATTGGTGATATTGGCGAAGCTTATGGTATCGGAGTACTTCACAAGGTTGAATCTGTAGCTGTTGATAAAGTGTTGAAACGGTTGTTAATCGCCGATGAACAGGATCTTAGTTATAAAATCTACGACCTTGCCGGTTCTGCCAGCGGTAACGTCATGGGCGGTGGCGCAATTAAATACGAACCGGAAGGTATCGTACTGTATGAATGCCCGGACACAACCGGCTACTGGATTTGCTCCGACCAGGCATCTGACCATACTATCTTCAGGATTTTCGACCGCCGTTCGCTGGAATTGATCGTATCATTCAGGGGCGCGGGAACGATGAACACCGATGGGATTTGCATAACCCAGAAACCATTCGGGCAATTCGAACAAGGGGCATTTTTCGCGGTCCACGACGACGGTAATGTCGCCGCCTTCGACTTGGGAATTATAGCGGATTCCACCGGGCTGAAGTTCGATTGCGTTGATTAAAACAACTTTTTAAATTCCTCGGCCGCTTTGACCAGCTCGCCGGCCATTCCCTCATCCATTGGGGAATGGGCCCCATTAGGCACAATCACCAACTCCGAATCGGGCAATGCCTTGTGCAAATCCCATGCCGATTGCACCGGGCAGATAATATCATAACGCCCCTGCACTATCCGCACGGGGATACCCCTCATATTGTTGATATTCTCCAGCAGGTAATTGTCGCTTTTCATGAAGAAATTGTTGATTGTGTAGTAACATTCTATCCTGCCTATGGACATGGAAGTTTTATCCTCAGTCATCTCCGCTAACGCCTGCTCATCCGGGAACAACGTCGTAATCGCGCCTTCCCAACTGCTCCATGCTTTAGCCGCTTTGCTACGGATATTATCATCCTCGGATGTCAACATCTCGTAATACGCCCGCGCCGTATTGCCCCTCTTATCCTCGGGGACCGCTTCAAGATACTTCTCCCACTTATCCGGGTAGATACGCGACGCCCCGCCCGGTTTATGCAACCATTCGATTTCGAAAGGACGGGCGAGAAAAACTCCGCGGATGATTATTCCGGCAATACTATCGGGGTATGTTATAGCATAAGATAACGCCAGCGTACTCCCCCAGCTTCCGCCCATGACCAGCCATTTATCGACACCGAGATGCTCGCGCAGTTTCTCCAGGTCATCCACTATATCCCATGTCGTGTTTTCCTCGATTTCGGCATGGGGCGTACTGCGCCCCGCGCCCCGCTGGTCGGGGAGTATGGCGCGGTAGAATCCGGGATCGAAAAATCGGCGGTAACCGGGATTGATACCCACTCCGGGGCCACCGTGAAGGAACAACGCCGGTTTGCCGTCGGGATTACCGGCTTCCTCATAAAAGATGGTATGTATATCGGATACATTCAGCGTACCGGTGCTGTATGGTTCAATTTCGGGGTAGAGTTTATGGTCAGGCATTGTCGCTCCATCTAATAAAAGTTTAATTTTCGGCAATATAACTATCGATGTTTAAGAATGGAATAGATAATATGCGTCCGCAATCCTCGGATTATTGCAATCGAAACTCTGCCGGATACTCGGTACTCTTCAGCCATACCGCTAATTCATCCTTGATGTCCGGGGCGTATTTCAATACCAGCGCTTCGAAAATGTCGTAATCGAGGTCATCGCGCGCGAACAGCTCCTTCGAGAATTGCATAAACCGTTCCTCACCCGTTTTACGCATTAAGTAATCGAAAAACAGCACAACCCGGTCATTTAAAACGAATGTATCCTTGTAACTCGCGATGTTATCAACACTCAGCGAAAGTATCGGCGCTTCGGGCGGAAGCGGTCTTCCCCTGCGGCCGATTCCTTTCTCCCGTTTTGCCAGGTATGATTTCTCGATTTGGAGCATCCGCTTTTCATACCAGCCATCCCCGACATATTTTCCCAGCGCCGGAAGATGAAAATAGCTTGGAAATCCCTCGATGGCAAACGCGTAAAAAGGATTCGACGGCGGAAGATTTATCTGGACATAAGGATGAACCAGTTCATGGGCTATCAGGATCTTGGGCCAGGTGGCTTTGTCGAAATTGTACCATGCTTCCGAAGATATCCCGGTAACATTAGCGCTGGAAATATCTCCGTATTTGGGCATCTCCATTATATAGAGCGTGTTTTTGTCCGCTGGTTCGCCGTAGTTTTCAGCATAATCATTGTTGATATTTTTTGCAAGGGTGAGTATGTCCCGGGCATGAGCGCGGGAGCTGTCATTTCTCAAATGGTAAACATAAATGCCCTCGCCGGATAGTACCTCGTATTTCCGCGCCGTGCATTGGGCATTGGAGTAATCGAGACCCATCGCCTGCCATACGCTGACTCTTTCATCTCCCTTTACCTCCTCGCTTATCATTTCTCCCGAAAACAGCGCCCTGAATTCCTTCGGCGTCGTGATAGACACTCTCGTAAAATCTACCGGGTAAGATTCGACAGTTCCATGCTGAAAAACCGGGAACCATATCGAATAAGGGAAGCTCCGCAGAAGAACGCCGTCATCGGGATCGATACGCATATAATCGGATGGACTACGCGCTCTCGACGGATTGAAATAGCCGGAGTAATACACCGTCAACTCCAACTCACCCGCATTATTAGCCGGGTGCGAAAATGCCGTCCGGTTTACTACCAGCGAGTAGTTATAATAGGTGTATTCCTTGGATGAAGCGAATTCGGTTTTAACTCCATTTACAAACAACGAGTCGATATTTAATTCTCCATGAAGGAAAAATATGATACTGTCGGACTGGTCAGTATGGGCGTTGACCACCGCCGCCGCTTTCATTACCGATTTTTCAGGATAAAAGACAGCGTCGATTTCATAACTTCCGGCTATGGGGAAACCTGTGCTCTTTTCGGGCCGGGGTGCGGAACAAGCTGATGTTATAAGCAATACTGATACCGCAAGAACTCCAAATCTCAAATCATACTCCTTCGCGTTTGATTGGTTGAATTTGGTAATTCATACGGCATCGAATGCAAGGATGTTTCATCGGGATACTTAAGTCAATTCACTGCAAATATAAAAAGCCGCAACCATCCGATTGCGGCTTCATGAGCTTTAATCTCTTAAAACCTCTACTCTGCCGGTTTCGCAGGGGCTTCAGTTTCCTCGGTAGAGATGTTCAATGCTTCCTGTTCCGGCTCCTCGGGTATCACCCTCTTCCAGCTCAGTTCGAATGAGAATTTCTCTTTCCCCTTCTTGACTTTCGCTTCCACTTCGACCTCGACATTTTCGGGGGTCGTCAAACTGATGCTCTTGTCGCCTTCCTCTATCATGATTTGTCCCGAACGGAAACCTTTCACCAGCTCCTCAAGGTATCCCGTTGCTTCATCCAGAGCCATAGCCTTCTCTATAGAGACCTTCTGTTTGTCCATGATTTCCTCCACACATTATAGTATTTATGAAACAAAACTCCAGTTGATATAATAATACAAATTAACTTAATGTCAATAGGATGGGAACAAGTATTTTTTCATCGAGATAGGGACTGCTCTCCGAGGAAACCAACGGGCAATCGATAAGTTTTACGCCCCTGCTTTCGATAGATTGAGTATCAATCTCTCCAGGATAATCTCCTCCGGCCCTATCCACTAAAACAAAATTCAGCAGTTTCTCCACCCGAGTCCCCGCCGGACAATCCTTTTTCAGGTACTCTATTAAAACCTTAACCTGTTCGGCGGTAGACAGTCCATAACATTCCGGGTCTGTTCCGGTATTGGGGATGTAAATCTTCGGGCAATTGTTGGCGGCGACAGCCCTGCCTACGCCCGCTGGAAGCAGATTAGCGATAACGCTGGTATAAAAACTTCCCATGGGATAGCATATCAACTCCGCCTCCCCAATCAACTCCAGCACCTTGTTCCTTATCTCCGTTTCGTTTAAATCGGGTGTGCTTCCGCCTTCGGTCAGATATAAATGCTTAATCCTTGATTTTATCGGGGGGTATTCCTTGCCTGTGATTTTATGCTGTCCGGTTATCTTATCCCCGTTCTCAAGTTCGGCGGAAAGATGCAAATCGCGGTTGACCACGGGACGCACTATCCCGCGTACCTTCACCAGTCGCGAGAATATGAATATTACCGGGTCGAAATGGCGCTGGTGCTCAAAATACCCCGCGGACAGGATAATATTGCCGATACTCGCGCCTCTCAAATCGAAATCATCGGGCATCTTTTGCCGGAACATCAGCAGGTAATGATGGATGATCTTCCGCATGGGGTCCGGTATCTCCCGTACCAGTGGGTGGCGGCGTTCTATCATCTCATCGAGTTCAACCGAAAGTTCTTTTCCAGTTTTTTCCTTATCGAAACGGTAGGCAAACAATTCGAAAATTTCCGGGTTTCCCAGTAACGTTTTATCGGCGAGGGCCATAAGGCGGTTGCGGACATCGCCGATAGCGGGCATGTTAAACGCTTTCCTCAGCGCCGCCGAACTACCTCCGGAATCAAAGGGCGTTATGACATGGATCGAATTATGGGTGTAGCCTATCAGCTCCGCGCTGAGATTCCGCAGGGCGTTGCCGCCGCTGAAAAAGAGGATTTTCGGCCCCAGTTCGGGGCATCTGCGGAAACGTTCAACCTTGATATCATTCGGCAGGTGAATTTCGCGTGTTAGTTTTATGCGCATGGGTTTCCAGCGGTCCTATTTCAATGCCGGAACTTTTTTGGAGGAAAGGTAATCGAGGCAGATATCGGTGGCTCTTTCGAAATCCAGTCCCCCTTCTATTTCGAAAACATCACAACGTGATAAAAATTCCTTGTAATTTTGAAGCGAAAGGTCGGCTTCCGGTTTCCCCTTTTCGGGAAAGTAAAAAAGCCCCGGTGATTTTATGAAAGCCGACAACGAGGCAGAACGCTTTTCAACATCGAGCCTTTTCAATTTTGGAGAACCGTTGCCCCTTTTCCAGTTGAGTATCAACAATCCATCCATTGGTGCATTAAGCTTGAACCTGTCTTCACCGAAACACTTATCGATAAATACATCGTATTTATGCTCCAAATCCCACAGGTCCTCCTTGCTGTAATGCTCGAAGAGAATCATATCCTTTTCGGGAACTATATCTTTCAAAAAAGGATTGTTCAGCGCCGTACCGGGGTTTATACGGGGGAGCTTGGCGACGCCGTGCATAGTCAATTTCTCGCCTGTTTTCTCCACCAGCAGGCGGTCATTGCTGACAAACGATGCTCCCATGGAAACTACATGCAACGCGAGAGTCGATTTCCCCATTCCGGAATTACCGGCAATCGCCAATCCGCGCCCATTGAAAGTTACGGCGGCGGCATGGCCCAGTATGCACCCCCTGCGCAACTGCCAGTCGATATAACGATTGTTTATGAAATTGATAACCTGGTTCGGATTGCGGGTGCATGGTCCAATGGCCAGATTCTGGGAACCGCCGAACACGAATATCATTCCGGTGATTCTCTTTCGGACTATACGCCCATCGGGGAAATCCTCGTATTCTTCCTTAAAAACTTTCTTACCGGAATCCGGTTCTTTTAAAATATATTCGTAATCCAATCTCGGTTCAGGGGCCTGGTGCGCGGTGATAATAATATCGCTGTCGGCAGGGTCGCTGTTGAATTGCCCGAAATAATCCTGGAGTTCCTCGAGAAGGGGTTCGCTGTTTGTTTGCAGTTCGATCCGGACATCTTCAAATTTCAAATACATACGGTATTGGCAGGGATACTTTTCCCTGAGCTGGCGGATCAGTTCCTTACGGGTACTCGGGAGTTTCATGGTTCAAGCCTTTTCAAAACATATTCAACATACAACCGGGCGGCATCCATACCGCTGGATTCCTGAATTCCTCTAAAACCGCCGAATGCGGACACCTCGAAAACCACGGGACCGTTGTCTGTTTCTACCACATCCACGCTGGTAAAATCAAGCTTAAATAAATCATTCGCCTTTTGGGCTATATCTATCGTGCTCTGTTTTGGTTCATAAGTCTCGTATTTCCCGCCATAATAAGTGCTGGTTGTCCAGGAGTTGCTCTCCTTTTTACGCGCGTATGTTGTGAGGTATTCGCCGCCCAAAAATACTACTCCAAGGTCCCGCCCGTTTAGATCGATTTTCTGCTGGATATACATAAGAGGATTATCGAGTTTGAAATTGATGATATTCCGCCGGGCTTCGTTGCCGCGTTCTATAACTTTCATTCCCCTCGCCTTGGAGGTGTAAAGCGGTTTGAAAACCGCCTCCCCGTACCTCTCCACCGCGTCGAGGGCTTCATCGATATCCTCTGTTATGGTTGTTGGAGGCATCGGTATATCCGCAAGGCGCAACGATACCGTACAACTCAAACGGTCCAGGACCCGCATTATAGAGTTTGGAGAGGAAAAAACTGGTAATCCCCTTTCGTGAAGATATCTTAAAATTTCGAGGCGGTCGAGATGTTTGGGAGAATAACGCCCGCCGATTTTCTTGATCATCAGGGCGTCCAGGGTTGTTAAATCGGTGTCCCGGTACCAAGCCTTGCCTGTTTTCAAATCCAGGCTGACCTTATCCATCTCAATTAACAGCCCGTGACCGGTCATCTCCAGAACCGTTTCGGCGAGTTTCTCCGATGACCAACCATTTTTTTTGCCGACCACTGCTATTTTCTTCATAACCCGTTGCTGTTTTTAATAATATAAAACCGATTGCGGTAAATGGAACTTTTCCCAGGCAATATTACCCTGTTTATGGGCGAATAATTTCTCGAGTAGGTAATACGCCCTCAAACACATCTCCTTGGCAAACTCAAAATTCAACTCGAACCGGGTTGACGTATAAAACGACCTCGCCAGCGCGAGAGTTAACCGCGCCTCAAAAGTATCATCGTTCCAATCCTCTGCCATACCCCGGGCGAATGAGTAAAACTTTTCAATAATCCAATTCAACCTCGCTCTTAGCTCCTCGGCGAACACCGGTATGCGGAAGTTGGAAACAAGGAAGACCGAGATATCCTGAACATAATCGTAACTGCGCGAACGGTAAAGGTCTATAAAGTATATCCTGTTAATGTCATAGTCGAAAATAATGTTATTAGCGTTGAAATCGCCGTGTATCAATACGCTGAAAGGAGCTTTAATTTCTCTTTCAATCTGCGTTCCAATTTCGAAAAGCTCATTGGACGAGCGTATCTTGGTCTGCCCGATATCGAGTTCGAACCTGTTCAATTCCGGATGAAGCTGGTTGATATGCTCCAAACGGGTCAGAATCTGCTTTATATAATCGGTGCTGATCGCTTCATCTTTTCTGGTCTCGGTCCATACCCGGCGGACGGTTTCGCGCAGGCTTATAAACCCGCTCCTTAATAACTCTTCATCGGCGTTGATCACCGACTCATCGAAAGTATGCCCCGGTAAAAATTCGACAAGGATGGACGCCGAACCGCTGTCCTCGTTGTAGCTGTAAACCCGAGGTGTCAAACCGGGAAATAACTCGCCCCACTTCTCCAGGTTATCCTTTTCCGCTTTTATCTTCTGCAGGTTCCCCTCTTTAAAAATGCTCTCCCTGGTTTCGGCGGTAGATGACGGCCTTTGTTCGAGCCGGCTGATATGGCAACCGGATTTGGTGCCCCAGATACCCTGGAAATCTATGTCGGATATATCCCCATCGAAACCGGACTTGGACAGCACCCGCTGAAGCGACTGGAACTGGTGGATTTTTATCTTTTCGCCCACTATAGCAAATATCAGGGCTTCGCCGATATTCAAAAGGGAATCCCCGATTCTCTCCAGGTAGCGGAAAATAAATAGCGTGGTTATAAGATTCTGGGTATTCTGCCCGGTCTTCAGCTGGCTCATTATCCTGTCGAAGATTACTTTGTATTTCTCGTCCAGTTCATGCTCAGCCTTGCATATTGTCAATGCCCCGGTCATGTCGCTGTTTTCCAGGACCCTGTTTATGCGCGAAAGGGCATCCCTTATCAGATCGAATTGGTCTTTATAGGAATAGCTGTTAATAAAATCGAAATCCTCGAGATAACCAAACTGGCGGATTATGTTCACGCAGTTGTCGGCTATACGCTCAAGGTTTACCCCGGCGATATGTATGGCCCGTATTTCGTTGATTTCTTTATCGGGGATGTTGATAGTAGCGTTTATGCGCGCGAAGCATTTGTTCTCGATAATAGTCTTCAGATTATCGATATAATCATCCCGGTTGTATATCTTTTCATAGTTAGAACCGTCGGGGTTGACCAGTAAATCGAGAGTCGCGTTGACCTGTTTCTGGGTTTCGGCTATTAAGAATTTAAAGTTTTCCTTTATCCCTTCCATGGATGCGGTTTATTTCGATTTAATCTCCAGGTTGTCTTCAACTTCAATATTAACTTTTTTCGCTTCCTTCCAGCTGATCTTAAGGCTGAGCTTGCTGGCCTCGCCCTTCACTTTGGCCTTTACCGAAAATTTGAGCATATCGGAAGGATTCAGGACAATCTCCTCCCCGTTGGAACTGAGCGCTATGTTCCCTTTCTCGATTCCCTCCATCAATGATTGGAGAAAATCTTTAATTGTTTTAGGGTCCTGTACCGATTCATAAAAGAAATCCTGGGACTGCGACATACCTTTCCTTTTTAATACTAACTGTCCTATTTACTTAAATTATTATCAGGTCAACCTCTCCCGGTATTCATTTATAACGTCATCTTTTTGCATTTTGGCAAGTATTAATTTTTTTCTTATGTGCAGATCTTTCCATGCCGGTTGAACTCCAATTTCCCGGCTGGCCTTGGCTTCATCCTGGTGTATGGGATCCTTCACCTTTTCGCCCATGTGGGTATCATCGCCCATGAATATCAACAGCTTGCGCCGCGATAAACCTATACGTTTATTATGCTTGTCGATTACCGAGATCAGGAATTCGGTATATTTCCGCGACTGCGGATTCCATACTTCGAACCCATCTATATCATACTCCGCCAACAAGATAGGCCAGAACTGCTCCGGATGCGGGACTACCACTCCGGCCCCTATAGACCGGGCTTCCTCGATAATTTCCTCGGTGCGGTAAAAGTACGGCAGCGGGAATTCCGCCTTTACCAACGTCTTAACCGCCTTTAAAAATGCCTGCGCCCGGTTTATCAGGCCATGACCGTATTTCTCTCGAAGGGTATCGAAAAAATTCCTGAGGAGTTTGTTTTTTATCATCTCCGGCGGAACTTTGTTCTCATGTGTTTCCAGCAATTTCTTTATCTTACCCACATAAACAGTCACCAGGTGCACCAGCATCGTGTCCGCGCCGGTCTCCCTGGCCGCGATCTTCATCCGTCCTTCAACTGGTTTCAATATGGTATCCATAAAATCATACAGTTGGGATGAACGGTATGTAAATGTGTAATCGAGCATCGATTTTAATGTCTCCGCCCGTTCCAGCCGGTTTTGATTGAAATGCAGTAGAAGCTGAACTTTCTGATTAAACTGCCTTGAATAGCAATCCACTTCTGCCCCGTAAAAGTTATCGTACTGCATCAAAACATTATGCTGGGTCGGTATAATAAGCGAATTTTCCTGCTCAGGGAAAGTAGTATCAATGCGTTTGCGGATGGTATCCATGGGCACAAATTCAGGATGCCAGTGGATTGCGAGCACCGAATGTTCTTTAGGGTAGGTTTCCGGCGGAATGGATACTCTCTGTAATTGCTCATCGCTGAGTTTGGTAGAAATTATTTTGAAAAAACTCCGCTCGTCCTCCTCGGTAATCTCCTCCGGAATATCATCCGGATAAACCGGAAGAACCTCTTTACTATTTACAGATTTTATAACCGCCATTTAGCTCATTCCTTTTAGAAATACCGTTATTTGTACTTATTATGGCTTATACTTTTGACTTTGTCAACCTTTTCAATTGCCGCTCTCATCTCCGATACCAAACCCTGGTCATAACTTCGCTGGAATTCCCTGACCGATTCAGCGTATTGGTCATAGAACTCATCGCCGTAACCCGGATAGGTTATCATAAGCAGAGAATCGGAAATAAATGACTCAACGACATCCTTTGGCGGAATGGACCCATCCTGGATAGTATTGAAAATCAGCTTATAGTCCTTTTTCATGCGTTTCTTCAAAGATTTGTACCTGGGCTTCGCCTCTGAAACTACCGAAGACTCGCTGGCAAGCGTATCTCCATCGGCGATGACCGTCAACGGTTTAAGCTTCATTTTAAAACGGGTTTGCCCGTTTTTGCGTTTAAACTCAAGTTTTAGTTTTTCGAAATCCAGTGCTTCGACCGGGACAAATCTCTCTTCAAAGGCTTCGCCGTTTTCGAACTCCTCGGCTAATTTTCTCAAAATATCGGATATAGTATCTCCGGATATAGTCTTTTCGATCTTAATGTCCGTATCACCCATAATTGATCCTAAAATAATTTTAAATTACTGAACCAGCCAACAGGGAAATGGTGTAAAACTTTATATTATAGTGAATTTTCGGGAAAAGTAAAGCCCTAAATATTTCCATTCCCGCCGTTGGTCCGCGTACTTACTGATGTATCATTAGAACAATCATATTCAAGCATAGTTCCTCTTCGTTACCATATAGGTATATCGGCATATTGCCACGAATAAGCACATACCATAAATTATTGCATAACTGTAGAATAGGAAAAATACCAAAGCGGGAACCAAAGAGATGAAAATGTTATTCATTATTTATAGAATGACCATTGACAAATCAAAATCAAATTCATATATTAGAGATGATTAATATCACAGAAATAATCCTTAAACTATCCATGGATCGGATTAGAAAGGAGGAGTTATCTCGGAAACTACCCACAAAAGTTCCCCTGAAGTTTTTTCTTCGAACAATTAGTACGGTCACCTGAAACAATTTAATCCTCGGAGGTTGTAATGAAAACCAAACTGTTCCTTGTTGCTCTTTCAATCCTTTTAATCGCTTCTGTATCATACGCTAACTACCTGGAAGAGGGCACGGATTACGTACCTAACCGAATTGTTGTAAATTTCCATCCATTGTTTAATGATATTTCCATAGATAAGTCAAGTGGTATTGTAAATACAGGAATCGAAAAACTTGACGCGTTAAACCAGAAGTATGTTGCTTATGACATGTACAGGCTTTTTCCGGGGGATAACTCCGAAGAAATGAAATACTTCTATGTAATCAAATTCGATATCGAGCCGGAACTGGAAACAACGCTTAATGACTATTCCGGCCTGGATATAGTCGAGCATGTCGAACCTGTCGGTCTCCATCCGATCTATGATACCCCTAACGACCCGTCCTATGGCACCCAGTGGCATCTGCCGAAAGTGGAAGCCCCATCAGCCTGGGACATTGAAAAGGGAGATCCTGATATAGTGATCGGTATTCCCGACACCGGAGTTGACTATGATCATCCGGACCTCGCCGACCACATGTGGATCAATGATGCCGAGGATATTAATAATAATGGTATCTTTGACAGCGGAGACATCAATAATATTGACGACGATGGCAATGGATATATAGACGATGTTATCGGCTACGACTGGGTGGACAACGCCAGCTGGTGCACCGATAACGACTGCGATAATCCTGACAATGACCCGATGGACTATCATGGTCACGGCACCCATTGCTCCGGCATAGCGGCCGCTGTTACAGATAATGGCACAGGGGTTGCGGGTTTGGATTGGAATGGTACGGTAATGTGCCTGCGCATAGGTTATGCCAGCTGGTTCGGCGGAACCGTCCAGATGGACGCGGCCGCTTCGGCTATTAACTACGCCAGGAACAAAGGGGTAAAGGTTATCTCCTGCAGTTGGGGCAACTCCAACAGCGGCGGTCTCGGAACGGCGGTTACCAACTTTATTAATTCCGGCGGCGTATTACTCGTGGCCGCTGGCAACAATAATGACCAGAACGCCAGCTATCTCGCCGGCAGAAGCGACTGCGTGGCGGTTGCCGCTACTGACCGCACCGACCACAAGGCTTCCTTCTCGAGCTATGGAACCTGGGTCGATGTTTGCGCTCCCGGTGTAGACATCTACAGCACCGTGTTTAACAACAGCTATACTTACATGGATGGAACTTCGATGTCCACTCCGCTTGCCGCCGGTCTCGTGGGACTTATCTTCTCCCAGAATCCCGGCTTCTCTTCGTTGCAGGCGAGACAACAGTTATATGACAGTTGTGATGATATCGATGGTATCAATCCCAGTTATGCCGGCAAACTCGGCCACGGCAGGATCAACGCTTATGAAGCGCTTGTAGGCGGAGGATATCCCGATGTCGATATCCTTATGACCGCTCACAATCCTATCTGCCAGCAGGGCGGTTATTTCACCTTTACCGGTGAGATTACCAACAACGAGGCTAACAGCAATGTGGTAGATGTATGGACGATGGTCAGGCTTCCGGGCGGCGGGTTATTTGGACCGGCCCTCGAATTCTATAACCTGAACCTTTCTGCATATCAGCACATACAAGTTGATACTGTCCGCCAGGATGTACCGTATTACGCTCCGACCGGCCAGTATACATACGTGTCTTACTGCGGAGATTACCCGAACGACAAGTATGATTCTTCATACTTCGCCTTTGTAGTTACAACCGCGGTTGACGGCGGCGGAGCCGATAGCTGGGCAGTGTACGGATGGGGCGATCAGACTCCGGGGATTCCCGCTGAATACTCCCTTTCTGACAACTATCCCAACCCGTTCAACAGCTCAACCGCTATTAACTTCAGCCTTCCCAATGAATCTTATGTGAAGCTGGATGTTTACAATCTGCAGGGGCAGAAAATCGAAACCCTTGTGGATGGCCAGCTTAATGGCGGTAATCATACCATTAACTGGGACGCGGGCAAATACTCAACTGGTGTTTACTTCTATAAATTGGATGCCGGTGATTTCTCGCAGACCAAGAGGATGACCCTGCTGAAGTAAAATCGGCAACGATTCGATATAAAATAAAAAAAGCCCGGCGCGATGCCGGGCTTTTTTATTACGAAATTATCAGGCTATTTTATCGAGCCTTTCTTTCAGGGGTTTGAGCGGCAGCAATCCGTCTATCCGGTCAACCACTTCGCCCTTTTTAAACAGCAATAAGGCTGGTATGCTGGAAATATTGTGGCGCCGGGGCGCTTCGGGATTTTTCTCGACATTGAGCTTGTAGAACTTCATCCGGTGCAGATATTGCGGACCGAGCTCCCGCAACAGCCCGCTCATAACATGGCATGGCGAACACCATGAAGCCCAGAAATCCACGAGAACCGGGAGTTCCGATTTCATGACCTTCTCATCGAAAATTTCATCGGTTATCTCCACCGGCTCCCCTGGCTTGGGCTTGCCGCCGAATATCTTATCCAACAATCCCATTAATTCAATTCCTCGTGTGCTTGTTTACATCTACGAATTCTGAATTGTTTCTATTACGGATTTAAACGCTTTTGCCGCTTCACGTTCAGGGTAATTACGCAAATAATCGACGCCGAGATCCGAAGACTCGACTATCTGCGGGTCTATGGGAATACTCCCGAGGAACTTAACGCCCATCGACTCGGCCATATCACTGCCGCCGTGCGATTTGAACAGCTCTGTTTTCTCCCCGCAGTGGGGGCAAATGAAACCGGCCATGTTCTCAACTACGCCGAGGATAGGGAGCTCTACTTTCCTGCAGAACCCGATAGATTTACGGACATCATCGATAGCCAACTGCTGGGGAGTGGTAACAATTACCGCCCCATCGAGGTTATTGCTTAAAAGCTGTACCACCGAAAGCGGCTCATCGCCGGTGCCCGGAGGGGAATCAATAATCAGGTAATCCAGCTCTCCCCATTCCACATCGCGGAGGAACTGACGGATAAGGCTGTATTTCAAGGGACCGCGCCATATTACCGGGTCATCGGTATTCATCATTAAAAAGCCCACCGACATAACCGAAAGATTGTCGCTTTTCTTAATCGGGTGAATTGAATCATCGGTGCCGGTGATCGGTTCACTTTCCAGACCCATCAGCTTGGGTATACTGGGACCGTGGATATCGATATCCATCAATCCGACCTTCTTGCCGGCTAAAGCCAGCGAAGTAGCCAAATTCGCGGCTACGGTGCTTTTACCCACGCCGCCTTTGCCGGACAGCACGACTATTTTCTTCTTTATCTGGGACATCCTTTTATCCAGGGCTTCGTTTTCCATGGACTGCTGGGACGCCTCGGCTATATTCTTCTCGAAGGTTTCGGCTATTTCCTCTTCTTCGCTTTTTGGTTTATTCTCATCAGCCATATTTAGTCTCTCTTTTATTATTGTTAGCTTTTAGTTAAATCCCCTACTTTAATCATAAAATAGGGCTCAAAATAATATTAATAGCTTTAAATGGCAAATTGTTTCGATAATATTTATGTAATTCAGGTAATAGGGATTTAGCGAGTTGATATGAATATAAATGGAATAATAAAGAACATCACGATAACAATCACTATGGGGATAAACCGGTTTTTCTCTGAAATTTCGGCGACTTTCAAAGCGATGTTGATGGGGATCTTTTTGAGGGGTAGAAATACGGCCATACCACTGCAGTTGAAGAAGAAATGGGCAAAAGCAACGGTCAGACCAGCTTCCTTACCAGCTACCAGCGCGGCGAATATAGCGGTCAATGTTGTTCCTACATTGGCGCCCAAAGCGTAAGGATACATCTGCGTAATAGTGAGAACTCCCGCGCCCAGCAATGGCACCACCAATGACAGGGTTATTGATGAAGACTGCATTATCGCCGTCAGCACAAAACCAAGCAGTAAGGCTTTGATGGTATTGCTGAACAGATAGGTTCCGAAGAAAGCTTTAATTTTATTGAGAACGAGGTAGCGCATATTATCTACAATAAATTTTAGGGATATAAACAGCAGTATCAATGCTATGAAAATGCCAATCCATTCGTAGCCTTCGATTTGATGCAGTATTATCTTTACTAAAGGCTTGACCGCGTAATCCAGCGGAGACCCGAAATACTCAAAACCATGCGCTTTGCTAAACATTGATGAGAAATAGACGGCAAACCGCCCGAGGAAATTAGTATAATACTGCAATGGCAAAAATATAATCACCGCCAGCAAGTTGAATATATCATCCACTATCGCGCCCGCATAAGCCAGCCCGAACTCCTGCCGCCGGTTGATATGAGCGAAGGAAACAACGGTGTTGGTGACGGTTGTGCCGATATTAGCACCCATCACCATAGGGATAGCCCACTCGATTTTCAATGCCCCTCCGGCAACCAGCGCAACTATGGTTGAAGTTGTAGAGGAAGATGATTGAACAATTGATGTCGCCAGTATCCCTATGAATAACCCAACGACTGGATTCGATGTCGCTTCGAAAAGCGATTTGGCATAATCACTACCGAGTCCCTTGAATGACGAGCCAAGAAGTTTGACCGCCACAATAAAAAGATATATAAAAACGATTAAGTATATAACGCGGAGAACTACATCAAGAGTGGACTTGTTATATGACTTCGCCCCGTTCCCATTAGTTTTTGGTCCAGAGTTTTCCGACGAACTCAATTATAAACTCCTATTGAAACTTCTTCAGTCGGGTAAAGAGTTGAAAATATATCGCGGTTGCAATCCTGTCAAGCTATAAGTGACCTTTGAATTGTTAGGATTTTGTTAGGATTGCCACAATTCTACAGTATTAAACATACTCTTTAAAATTCGCGGTTTTACTTACTTGATTTTTATCATTTGACCGTTTATAATTATTCCGTAAATATAATTATCTTTGTACCGAAATATTATTAACACTAACTTTTGGAAGTGGGAAATGTTTGATATGTTCAAAACCATAAAAGAACTCTGGGGAAAGGACAAACTGCTTGATTCAGCTTACGAAGATACATTCAAGATGTTGTCCGAATCGCTTAACATGTTCAAAGCCTCTGTTAAATCGCTTCGGGAATCTGATACCGGTGAAATAGAATTCGATATTTATGAAAAAGATATTCGGATAAACAAACTTCAGAGAAGGGTGCGTAAACAGGTGATTACGCATGTTGCCGTCGGCGGGTATGTTGCTTCGGCAGATGTAGGTCCCGGGCTGGCCCTGACCAGTATCGTTATCGATGTGGAGCGTACCGCCGATTACGCTAAAAATATTTGGGAGCTGGCTGTAGCCCATCCTAAAAAACTAACCTGCGGTCCTCTTGAAAAAGACATTAATTTCCTGGAAGAAGCGGTTGAATCTAAATTCGAGAGAGTCATCAAAACTCTTCAGGATTCCGACGAAGAATCCGCCACCGCGATACTTCATGATTACAAAGAACTCAGTAAACATTGCGATCGGTTAGTGGAAAAACTTATTAAAGATGAAATAACCGAGCTTACCCAGGGTGACGCCGTTGCTACCGCGCTATTCATTAGGTACTTAAAAAGAGTCAATGGACACCTGACCAATATCACCACAAGCATAGTGAATCCTTTCCA